>NZ_JAFCLR010000019.1:0-137640 GCF_018131065.1 Bradyrhizobium sp. AUGA SZCCT0431
CTGATCAGCTTTTGGCCTCTCAGGAACTTGACGCCAGCAACGGGGCGCCAGGACCACACGACTTCGCCGTACGCCTCAGTGCCGTTCGTCGCCAGCACATCAGCGTCCACCGCAACCCGTCCAACGTCCGTGACGACGGCCGACGCCCTCTGAGTGGGACGGGATGGCGATATATGTGCCCCTGATTTGCCTTCGGGAAAAGCGAAATATTTTTTGTTTCGGGGCTTGACACGATTTCTGTAAATCAGAATTAATTCTGCCCCCGGCTACGCCGGGCGCAGCCGTCGAGCCAATTGTCGCGCCTGCTGTGCCCGTCCGCGGGCATAGGGCCTCCCAAATGGAACCGGCGGCCGCTCAGAAAGTTTGCATGGGGTGGAGGACTACCATGCGTAAAGTCTTCTCCATGTTGGATGACGAACAGCGACAGGCTCTCATCGAGGTTGTCGACCTCAGCACGGCGATTGCTTCAGCCGGGCTAATCGTGGCTATCCTCAAACTGTTCGTCGACCTGATGACGTGAACCGCCTGAGCCATCGGGTGGGTGGGAGTTTCTGGTTAACCCGCTTCGAGGGCCGGAACGACTCGTGCTGTCGGTTTGAATCCCTGGAGGTGCGTAATGAAACACGACCTGATTCATGAGGACGCTGCGAGAGAAGCGCTGCCGACTGAGGCAGAGCGGAACTACGGGATGCTGACCGCTGGTGTTATGGCCCTCGTGGCTGTTGGAATGGCAATCTACTGGATTGCGTAGATTTCACAAAGCGCCGGTGTCAGGAAATATCGCGCGGAAGTTTCCAATCGGGCCGCGGGTCGCAGGGCTCTTCGACCCTAGCGACGTGATAACCGCTGGGAATCACCTGGCCGCCTTCCTCATCCGCAACCGGAACGTCCATCACAAGCCCCTCTATCAGGGCTGCTTCCCAGACCTCTTTCTCGGTAGGGAAGGCACTTCCGATCTGCTTGTCGCCTTCAAATAGCGCATACATCGGGCCTCCTAACCAAAACCCCGCCAGCTACAAGTGTAACTGACGGGGCTTTTGAGATGATATTTCCGGTGGATTTCTCCCTCGTTGTATCACTCGAACAATCAACGTGCCCGGAGAAAAGTCGTTCCTATGTTCCGGCCATTTTTTTCGCGGCCGGAAGCGGACGTCGAGCGGGGAACCTAGGGGATCGGGAGGCCGTTTGTTGCCATGTGCGCAAAGCGTTCATCCCACGAGCGTGCTTTGGGGGCTCTGGAGAAACGTCATGATCCGCAAATTAGCTTCGGGCGAATACCGGCTCTATTCCCGCAAGATTAATCCCAAGACCGGGAAGAGACGCAATCTCGGCACCTTCAAGTCCCGCGCGGCGGCTGAAAAGCATGAACGCGACGTCCAGTATTTCAAAAGGCAGTAGAGCATTATCGGTTCTGATTGAATCAGAACCGAAGCGTTAGACTCTTGCTTTGACGCGTTTTCTTCACGCGAACCGGTATCCACTTCGCTCGAAAACGCTCTAAGGCACGGAAGCAACGATAGGAACTCTCCAGCACCGATGGTGTTTTGCATCAGCCAACGAAGGAAGGATTCATGCCCCGCGGCGACAAATCCACCTATACCGACAAGCAAAAGCGTCAGGCCGAGCACATCGAGGAGGGCTACGAGCACCGCGGCGTCTCCCACGACGAAGCCGAGCGGCGGGCCTGGGCTACCGTGAACGCCGAAACCCATGGCGGCAAAAAGAGCGGATCCGGGCGGGGCAAGAAGGTAGACCACGCCCCGTCCCGCAAGGGCGGCAAGCTCGGTGGAAAGGCCGCCGCGAAACGCCCGGCGGCAGAACGTTCCCGGTCGGCGAGGAAGGCGGCACAGACCCGCAAACGACGTGCAGCTTAAGGAGGCGAAATATGGCCAGTTGCGAGACCTGCGGAAATTCGTACGACAAGGCTTTTCAGGTCGTGATGAACGGCAAATCGCACACCTTCGATAGCTTTGAGTGCGCCATTTTTGCCCTTGCACCAACCTGCAAGCAGTGTGGAACGCGCATCGTCGGTCATGGACTCGAAAAGGCCGGCACCTTCTATTGCTGCGACCATTGCGCTCAAAACGACGGGGTCACCGGGTTGCGCGACCGTCTTTGATACCTGGCGTGATGTTGCTGCAACCAGGATGACGCCATTAAGCCCGCCGGATTCACAGCCGGCGGGCTTGGTGGTCGCATCTAACTTTTAATGAGGTGTCTCGTTCAGGCCGTCTTGGCAAACATCGTCAGGACGCCGTCGGCGATGTTGATGGCCACGACTTGTGACGAAGTCAGGCCCTTGGCCTTGAGCACCGATGCCGCTTCCGGCGTGGCGTCGATGGACTTCCGAAGCGACTGAATGTCTTCCTCGCGGGTTTGGGCCACGAGTTCATCGACCTTCGAGCGCACCGCCGGCTGCAGATCCTTGACGTCGACGACCTGGATGCTCCGGATGACGGTGCTGGACTGCGAAGGCTGCGCCTCGGATTGCGACGGGCTTGCTTGAGATTGCGAGGGGGTTCCCTGTGCCTGCACGAAAGTTGGCGCGCCCAAAGAGAGGGCGGCAATGATGACGGATGCCGTAACGATGCGCATGCTCACTCCTTTTCAGTTTGACTGGAAGGACTCCTATCCACGAAGTTTGGTTGGGGTCTGATTCCGATGTGGCCATTCAGTGAAACCAATGCGGCTGCAATGCGCGCACCCGAGCCTGCCGGTTCCCGGTCTGATCGGCCGAAGGTTCCGATTTGCCCGTCGGAGCTAGATGTTGCGCCCTGTAGCCAGCTCAGCCCACATGATGCACACCCGGCTGTGTCATTCACTCGTGTGAAGCATCTGCAACTCGGCAATGCGTTTGTCGGCCCGGCGGAGCCGCCGGCAAAGCTCGCGGTTGATATTCTGCATCACCATCACATAGGCGTGGATGTCGGCCTTGTAGCACGCGTAGAGTTGCCGGGCCGTGAGCTCGTACAGCACGGTAGGGCTCTCCGCGACGACGGTGGCTGAGCGGTTCTGCATTTCGATCAGCGTCATTTCGCCGAAAAAATCCCCGGGCTCGAGACCCGTCATGCGAAGGACGCGCCCGGAATCCAGCAGCTTGCTTACCACCAGCTGGCCCGAGTGAACGATGAACATCGAACGACCGGGCTCGCCTTCCGCGACCACCGTGGCGCCGGCGTCGAAGCGGCGCTCGGCCAGCATTGAGATCAGGAGATCGAGGCTTGCGTCTGAGAGGCCACCGAAGAAAGGCGTGGCGAGCAGGAACGCTTTCAGATCTGGGGAGCTGACAGCCATCGGGCCAATATACCTGCGCGCCCGGCGGCGGCAAGCGGGCCAGGCCCGACGCACTGCTCAGCGAGGGCGGCGGCGGCCCGCCGGCCTGCTTCGGCGAGGCCATGATGGGCACGGCGCCGACGCGCCTGTGCCCACCCACCGGTTCGTTCGCAATGACGATTTCAGCTCGTCGGCATCACGTAGGCGTAAATCCGGCCGCGCGAGATCGGCGCTTCCCGGACCCGGTTGCCGTTGTTGCCGGAGATCATGATCGGGTTGCCCTTGGCGTCGATGCCGGTGATGACTCCGACATGGCCGCCGCCGCGGCCCCTTGTCATCACGGCGATGGCGCCGACCTGCGGGCCGGAGACGCGCTGGCCGTAGCTGGCGAACGATTTCGCCATGTCCGAGCCGGTGCCGCGATAGCCGGAATGCTGCAGCACCATGTTCATGAAGCGGGCGCACCACAGGCTGCCGCGCCCGGTCGGGTTACCGCCGAGGTAACGCCGCGCCTCAGCGACGACGTTGGAGGAGCCGCCAAAGCTGCTCGGTGCCATCACGCCGCCGGGCGGCGTCAGGGTTGAATTGTGGTCGGTGAAGGTTGCGCTGGCATCGGCGTTGGCGTTGGCATCGGCAAAGCCGCCGGCCTGCATTTGCGCGACACCGCGCTCCCAGCGCGACAAGCGCGCGATCTTGCGGTGATGGTGGCGGGCGTAATGCCGTGCATGGTGACCGGCGTGGTAGCCGCGGACGTGGCGCCCTGCGCCATGGTGGGGCCGGGCTGACGCCGGCGTGGCAATGACTGCAATCGAAACCGAACACAACGCCAGCGCAAGGACACGAAGCGACCGGCGAAACGCAAACAACTGAAGCATCTTTGATCCTCTATGACACACCACAATCCCGCAGCGTTCGTGGACAAACGAACGCGGCGACGGGTTTGAATTTTTGGCTGTGGCGAGAGGAAGATTTCATGCGGCGGTGCGGGAACAATTCCGGGGTGATTCCGCGATCATTTTATGGCCAAAAACAAACAGGGCTGCCTCATTGCAGCCGGGAACATTAACTGCGAATTTCGGGGCCGGAGAGCGCGCAAAACCAAAAAGAGGAACCGCCAATGCCCTATGCCGTCACCAGCGACAATGTCCGCCTGTATTTCGAGGAAGCGGGCTTTGGCACGCCGATCATCTTCCTGCATGAATTCGCGGCCGACCACACCAATTGGGAGCCGCAGATGCGCTACTTCTCGCGTGGCCACCGCTGCATCGCCTATTCGGCGCGGGGCTATACGCCTTCCGACGTGCCGCCGACATCAGAGGTCTACACCTACAAGCATTTCTACACCGACGCGCTTGCCGTGCTCGATCATCTCGGGATCGCAAAGGCGCATTTCATCGGCCTGTCGATGGGCGCCTATTCGTCGCTGCAGATCGGCCTCAACGCCCCGGAGCGGGCGCTGTCGATGACGCTCGCCGGCGTCGGCTCCGGCTCGAGCATCGAAAATCTCGAAGCCTTCCGCAAGCAATGCGTGGCCAATGCCGAGCAGTACGAAAAAATCGGCTCGGTGGAGGTCGCCAAGGTGACGCGCGAGGCGCCGAGCCGGATTCCGTTCCTGGTGAAAGACCCGCGCGGCCACGCCGATTTCTATGCCGCATTGGCGCGCCATGACGCCAAAGGCTCGGCCAACACCATGCGCAGCTTTCAGGGCGGCCGGCCCTCGATCTACACCATGACGGAGGCAATCCGCAACGTGCCGACGCCGGCGCTGATCATCTGCGGCGACGAGGACGACAATTGCATCGAGCCGAGCCTGTTCCTGAAGCAGCATTTGCCGGCGGCGGGACTGACGTTCTTCCCGAAGTCGGGCCACGTGCTCAACCTGGAAGAGCCCGCGCTGTTCAACGAAATGGTCGAGCGCTTTATTGCGCTGGTGGAGGCCGGGAGGTGGCCGGTGCGGGATGCAAGGTCGATGGTGGCAGGGTGAGCGCCGGTGCGCTCCCTCTCCCGCTCTTGCGGGGGAGGGTTGGGGTGGGGGTGTCTCCACCCGACGCGGCCCCCGAGTGGAGAGAGCCCCCACCCGCCGCGCTCTAACGAGCGCGTCGACCTCCCCCGCAAGCGGGAGAGGTGCAGCGGAGCTTGCCGCAAAACCTACTTCCCCTTCTCCGCCCGGCTCAGCAAAAACACGCCCTGCTCGCCGAACATGTTCCAGAACCACCACGGCAAATTCAGCCGCAGCGGGCGGCCGTAGAGATCGAGCGCCACCGCGCGCTCCATCTTGACGTTGATCTCGTCGCAGAGCTGCACGAAATCCTTGATGGTGCAGAAATGGATGTTCGGCGTGTCGTACCAGGTCGCGGGCAGGTTTTCGGTGCGCGGCATGTGGCCGCCGACCAATAATTGCAGCCGCATTTTCCAGAACCCGAAATTCGGGAACGAGACGATGGCGCGATGGCCGATCCGCAGCAGGTTTTCCAACACCACTTTCGGCTGCCGCGTCGCCTGCAGTGTCTGCGACAGAATCACGTAGTCGAAGGCATCGTCGGGATAATTAATCAAATCGGTGTCGGCGTCGCCCTGCACCACTGCAAGGCCCTTGGCGACGCAGCGGTTGACGCCCTCGCGCGACAGCTCGATGCCGCGGCCGTCGATGCCGCGGCTTTCCAAGAGCTGCAGCAGTTCGCCATCGCCGCAGCCGACGTCGAGCACTTTGGAGCCGCTCTGCACCATTTCGGCGACCAGCAAATGATCGCTGCGAAGGTTTTCGGTGCGATGCGGCTCCACGCCGGTGAGCGGCAGTGTCTGTTGCGACAGCGACATATCAACCACCCGCCGTTTTCAGGCCCCGCGCGGTGCCTGCGGATTGCAGAAAAGCGCGGGAAATGTCGAAGAATTCGGGCACGTCGAGCAGGAAGGCGTCATGGCCGCGATCGGTTTCGATTTCGGCGAACGACACCCGCGCGCTCGACGCGTTCAGCGCATGCACCAGCGCACGCGATTCCGCGGTCGGGAACAGCCAGTCCGAGGTGAACGACACCACGCAGAAGCGGGTCTGGATGCCGGTAAACGCTTTCGCCAGCACGCCGCCATGGTCGGCGGCGATGTCGAAATAATCCATCGCGCGCGTCAGATAGAGATAGGAGTTGGCGTCGAAGCGCTCGACGAAGGACGAGCCTTGATAGCGCAGATAGCTTTCGACCTGGAAATCCGCGTCGAACGAAAACGTCGGCAGCTCGCGGTCCTGCATCCGTCGTCCGAACTTGCGATGCAGTGCGGCGTCGGAGAGATAGGTGATGTGCGCGGCCATCCGCGCGACGCCGAGGCCGCGATGCGGATGCGTGCCATGTTCAAAATAGCGCCCCCCGCGCCAGTCCGGATCGGCCATCACGGCCTGTCGGCCAAGCTCATGGAATGCGATGTTCTGCGCCGAATGCCGCGTCGAACATGCGATCGCCAGCGTCGAGAACACGCGCGCCGGATACGCCGCGGTCCATTGCAGCGCCTGCATGCCGCCCATCGAGCCGCCGACCACGCAGAACAGGGTCTCGATGCCGAGACGATCGATCAGCATGGTCTGCGCGCGCACCATGTCGGGAAGGGTGATGATCGGGAAATCGAGGCCCCACAATTTGCCGGTGGCCGGATTGGTCGAGGCCGGGCCGGTCGAACCCATGCAGCCGCCGATTACGTTGCTGCAGATGATGAAGTAGAGGTTGGTGTCGAGCGGCTTGCCGGGGCCGACCATGGTGTCCCACCAGCCATGCTTGCCGGTGACGGGGTGCGCATTGTTGACATGCTGATCGCCGGTGAGCGCATGGCAAACCAGGATGGCGTTGGAGCGATCCGCATTCAGCTCGCCATAGGTCTGGTAGGCGATCTGGAACGGCGCCAGATCGACGCCGCAATCGAGCTTGAGCGGCTGGTCAGCGCCGAACTTCGCGACCTGCGAGGTCGGATGATCCGCCTCATGGGCCCGATCCTCATTATGGATCGAGGGGCTTGGTATCGACTGAACGTTTGTCATCTCGGCCACCGACCTCGAAAGCTGAGGTCCTCCCGGACAGAAATCAGGCCATAAAAAAACCCGGCCTGAACAAAGGTTCGACCGGGATCACTTCTGTCCCCGGCCTGTTTAGCGAGTTGTTTAACGTGGCTGCAAGCCGGCCGGCTCAAATGACCACGGAATGGGCTAAAGCTAGTCCGAAGGGAGCTTTTCGTCAAGGCGGGCCATGGTTAACCGGCCGGGCGCGCCATCATTGCCGATGTTTCTCTTTGCTTTCGGCGGCCGTCTTTCCTAATCAATGCCCTTGTATTTGCCGGTGATTTCGGCCCCCGGCGCTAAAGGCTAGAACATGTCCAAGGGACCCTCGAAGGCACCCCCCGCCCCGCCCTCCCTCGCGGTGCTGCGCAAGGAGATCGACAGCATCGACGAGCAGGTTCACCGCCTGTTGATGGCGCGCGGCGACATCATCGATCGGCTGATCCAGGTGAAAGAGACCCAGGAAGTCGGCTCCGCGTTCCGCCCGGCGCGCGAGGCCGACATGATGCGGCGGCTGGTGGAGCGGCATCGCGGCATCCTCCCGATCGACACCATCGAGAGCATCTGGCGCGTCATCATCTCGACCTTCACCTACGTTCAGGCGCCGTTCTCGGTGCATGCGGACGTCTCGGTTGGCGAATCCGCGATGCGGGATTCGGCGCGGTTTCATTTCGGATTCGTGGTGCCTTACGTGGCGCATTTCAGCGCGCAGGCCGCGGTCGAAGCGGTGGCGAAATCGAAGGGCGATCTGGCGCTGGTGTCGGCGACGTCGAGCCGGACGCCCTGGTGGATCGAACTCGAAGCCGATGGCGCGCCAAAGATCATCGCGCGGGTGCCGTTCCTCGAACGCGCCGACCATCCGGCGGCCTTGCCGGTGTTCTTGGTCTCGCGCGTCGCCGACAACGCCATGGTGATCGAAGTCGAGACCTGGAGCGTGCGCGTCTCCGGCTGGAACGCCGAGACCGCCCGCGCGCTGGCGCCGCTCGCCGAGATCGTCGCTGTCCCCGATACCGCCTTCGACGGCGCCGCGCTCTTGGTGTCGATATCAGGCACCGGGATGGAGAAGATCAAGACCGCCCTGATCGAGGCCGGCGCGTCGGTGCGCTCCTCGGCCCTCGTCGGCAGCCACGCAACACGCTATACGGTGCCCCCGAACGGGGCGGCCAAATCCTAAATAGACGCCCTACGATCCGGAGCCAGAAGATGTCCCGCCCCGTGCCGAACCCCGGCATTCTCGATATTGCGCCCTACACCCCCGGCAAGAGCCCGGTCGCCGAGCCGGGCCGCAAGGTGTTCAAGCTGTCCGCCAACGAGACGCCGTTCGGCCCGTCACCGAAGGCGCTGGCGGTCTACCGGGACGCGGCTGGTCATCTGGAGGACTATCCGGAAGGCACCTCACGGGTGCTGCGCGAGGCGATCGGCCGCGCCTTCGGGCTCGATCCGAACCGCATCATCTGCGGCGCCGGCTCGGACGAAATCCTCAACCTTTTGGCGCACACCTATCTGAAGCATGGCGACGAGGCGATCTCGACCAGCCACGGCTTTCTGGTGTACCCGATCGCGACCATGGCGAACGGCGCCAAGAACGTGATCGCGCCCGAGACCAACTTCACCGCCGATGTCGATGCGATCCTGAAGCTGGTCACGCCGCGCACCAAGATGGTGTGGCTCGCCAATCCGAACAACCCGACCGGAACGTACATTCCGTTCGACGAGGTCAAGCGGCTGCGCGCCGGACTGCCTGATCATGTGCTGCTGGTGCTCGACGCCGCCTATTCCGACTATGTGTCGCGCAACGATTACGAACTCGGCATCGAGCTGGTGGCGACCACGGAAAACACCGTGGTGACGCATACCTTCTCCAAGATTCACGGGCTGGCGTCCTTGCGGATCGGCTGGATGTTCGGCCCGGCCAACATCGTCGACGCCGTCAACCGCATTCGCGGGCCCTTCAACGTCTCGACGCCGGCGATGCTGGCGGCGGTCGCGGCGATCGAGGACACCGCGCATGTCCAGATGTCGAAGACATTTACGGAGCACTGGCGCAACTGGCTGACGGAAGAAATTTCCAAGCTCGGCCTCAAGGTGACGCCGAGCGTGGCGAATTTTGTCCTCATCCATTTTCCGCAGGAAAAGGGCAAGACCTCGGCGGACGCCGACGCGTATTTGACAAAACACGGCCTGGTGCTGCGGGCGCTGAGCAATTACGGCCTGCCGCATGCGCTGCGCATGACGATCGGCACCGAAGAGGCCAACCGCCTCGTCGTCGACGGCCTCAGAGACTTTATGGCGGGCAAGTGAGCATCAAGTGAGCACTGAACCTCTCTTCAAACGCGTCGCGCTGATCGGCTTCGGCCTGATCGGTGGCTCGATCGCCCGTGCCGCACGTGCGCAGGGTCTCGCCGGCGAGATCGTCACCTCGGCGCGCTCGGCCAAGACCCGCGCGCGGGTGGAAGAATTGCGCGTGGTCGATCGCGTGCTCGAAACCAACGCGGAAGCGGTCAAAGGCGCCGACCTCGTGATCCTCTGCATCCCCGTCGGCGCCTGCGGCCCGGTCGCCGAGGAGATCGCGCCGTTCCTCGAGCCGGGAGCCATCGTCTCCGACGTCGGCTCGGTCAAGGGCGCCATCGCCCGCGACATGGGCCCGCATATTCCGCCGGGCGTCCACTTCGTTCCCGCCCATCCCGTCGCCGGCACCGAACATTCCGGTCCCGACTCCGGCTTCGCCGAACTCTTCATCAACCGCTGGTGCATTCTCACGCCGCCTGATGGGACCGATCCCGCCGCGGTCGAAAAGCTTCGCGAGTTCTGGGCCGGGCTCGGCGCCAAGGTCGAGATCATGACGCCGGATCATCATGACCTGGTACTCGCGATCACCAGCCATCTGCCGCATCTGATCGCCTACACCATCGTCGGCACCGCGGACGAACTGGCGCAGGTGACGTCGTCGGAGGTCATAAAATTCTCCGCCGGCGGTTTTCGCGATTTCACCCGCATCGCGGCCTCGGACCCCACGATGTGGCGCGACGTGTTCCTGGCCAACAAGGAAGCGGTGCTGGAAATGCTCGGCACCTTCAACGAGGACCTTTCCAAACTCACACGCGCGATCCGCCGCAACGACGGCGAGGCGCTGTTCGAGCATTTTACCCGCACCCGCGCCATCCGCCGCGGCATCGTCGAGATCGGCCAGGATTCGGCAGCGCCCGACTTCGGCCGCCCGCACGCGAATTTAACGAAGAAGCCGGAGTAGAACGGCTCACGACGGAGTGAAGCATGATTATCGACCATTCGAAGCTGCTTGGGCTTGCCAACCGCATCGTCACGGCCGGCGGCAGTTCGCCGACGGAAGCCGCCATCGTGGCCGAGCATCTGGTCGAGGCCAATCTGCGCGGCCATGACAGCCATGGCGTCGGCATGCTGGTCGCCTATGTGCGCGACCTCGACGCCGGCACGCTGAAGATCAACCAGACACCCGAGGTCGTCTCGGACACCGGAACCATCTCGGTGTGGGATGCCCGCGCCGGCTACGGCCAGGTGGTCGCGCGCCAGGCGGTGGAATGGGCGATCGAGGCGGCCAGGAAACATGGCGTCGCGGTCAACGGGCTCCGCAACGCGCACCATATCGGCCGCGTCGGCACCTATGGCGAGATCGCCGCCCGCGCCGGGATGGTGGCGCTGCATTTCGTCAACGTCGCTTCGGGTTCGCCCGGCGTCGCGCCGTTCCGGGGCCGCGAGGGCCGGTTCCTGACCAACCCGGTCTGCATCGCAATCCCCGGCACCGACAACAACGAGCCGATCCTGCTCGATTTCGCCACCAGCCGCGTCGCACTGGGAAAAGTGCGGGTGGCGCATAATGCCGGCAAGCCGATGCTTGATGGTGCGTTGCTCGACTATGCGGGCCAGCCCACCACCGACCCTTCCGTCATGTACACCGACCCGCGCGGCGTGGTGTTGCCGTTCGGCGAGCACAAGGGCTCCGGATTGGCGCTGGTGTGCGAACTCCTGGCCGGCGCCATTGTCGGCTCGCCAAGCGTCACCACATCGACACCGCCCGAACGCGGCATCATCAATGGCATGCTGAGCATCGTGATTGACCCTATCAGGCTTTCGACGCGCGACAGCATGATGGCCGAGATCGACGACATGATTTCCTGGGTGAAATCGGCCAAGCCCGCCGAGCAGGACTTGCCGGTGCTGATCGCCGGTGAGCCCGAGCGGCTCGCACGAGCCGCACGGATCGCCAAGGGCATCGAAATCGACGACACGACCTGGGGCCAGTTGGCTGATATCGCCCAGCGCTACCAGATCCGGATTGATAGCTGAGCAACACCGTTTGGACGCATGCAATGACATCCTCCGACGGCGGGATTCAGCTAACGGCGCTCGATCCCGCCAGCTACCGGCATATGCCCTGGAAGAACGGCGGCGGGGTCACGATCGATATCGCCGTATCCATGCTCCCTGGATTCGCGCCGGGCAGTTGGGAAGGAATCATCTGGCGTTTCAGCCGGACCGCCATCGTGACGCCGGGCGCGTTCTCGGATTTGAGCGGCTATGACCGCCAGCTGGTGCTGGTTTCCGGCGAGGGTCTCGTGCTCGGGACACCTGTTGGAGAGATCGACGTCCGGCAGCCGTTCAGGCCGGTCCGGTTTACCGGCGAAACCAGTATTGTCAGCCGGCTCGAAGCCGGACCCGTCGAAGTCGTCAATCTGATCGGCGACCGGTCGCGCGTGGCGATTGACCTCTGCTGCCTTTTGGGCGGCGCAACGCACGCCTGCCCGGCCGGCATTCACATCGTCTATGCAGCGACAGGCTCCTGCGAACTGTCGATCAACGACAAGGCCCGCGAGATCGCAGCGGGCCACGCGGTGCGCATCGATGCCGGGGAAAGTTTTGCGGTCGCAAACCGGCTTGGCACCGCGATCGTCGCCAGCGTTATTCCCGTGGCGCGGACATCCGGCTGATCCGGAACGCGTCACAGGACGATGACGGGCGCCAGCGCGTTCCCGTCGCGCAAGCGAGCGGGTCCAAAAATTCATTTGTCGGAAACACATTGGTAACGCTTCCACTTGTGTTAGCTTGCCAACATCACTTCCGCCAAAGAACTTGCCGCCACCAAAGAAGCTGCAGCCACCGATCGCGGGGAAAAAATGTCCGGCTCCAAGAAGCGACCCATCATCTTTCCCGTCATCGCGTTGCTGGCCCTGCTGTTCGCGAGCGGCAATCCCGCGCAGGCCCAGACCCTGAACGCCGTCAAGGAACGCGGCACGCTGAATTGCGGCGTCGGCCAGGGACTGCTCGGCTTTTCCAGTATGGATGACAAGAACGCCTGGAGCGGCTTCGACGTCGATATCTGCCGCGCCGTCGCGGCTGCGATCTTCGGCGACCCTGCAAAAGTGACGTTCACGCCGCTCGATGCGGCCACGCGCTTTTCGGCGCTGCAGTCGAAGACGATCGACGTGCTGTCGCGCAACTCGACCTGGACGATGTCGCGGGAAAGTTCGCTCGGCCTGATGTTTGCAGGCGTCGCCTATTACGACGGCCAGGGCTTCCTGCTGCGCCGAGATGCCAGGATCGACACCGCGTTGCAACTCGGCGGCAAGACCGTGTGCACCCAGACCGGCACCACGACCGAACTGAATCTGGCGGACTATTTCCGCGCCAACGACATGCCGCTCAAGGTGCTCGCGCTCGCCACCGCCGAGGAAAGCCTGAAAGCGTATGATGATCGCAAATGCGACGTGCTGACCAGCGACGTCTCGCAGCTCTACGCCGAGCGTCTAAAACTCTCTGCGCCCGACAGCCACATCATCCTGCCGGAAGTGATTTCAAAGGAGCCGCTGGGACCCGCGGTGCGGCAAGGCGACGACCAGTGGTTCAACCTGGTCAAATGGACGCTCTATTCCCTGATCAATGCCGAGGAGCTTGGCGTCAAACAGGCTGGCATCGACGATGCGGTGAAATCAGCCAATCCCAATATCAAGCGGCTGGTCGGCACCGAGGGCGAATTCGGCGCGCAGTTGGGCGTTGCCAATGACTGGGCCGCGCGCGCCGTGCGGGCCGTCGGCAATTACGGCGAGATCTATGAGAGAAACATCGGCACGCAGTCGAAACTCAGCATTCCGCGCGGGCTGAATGCGCTCTGGACCCAGGGCGGCATCCAGTACGCGCCTCCCGTCAGATAGTTCTTCAGGGGTCAGGCCATGACCGTGGATTATTACGCATTGCTGACCAAGGCCGTTGCCGGCAAGGACACCCTCGGCCGCGACAAGATCTACAAGGACGCCTATGACCTCATTATGAGGTCGTCCCACCTCACCCGCGAGGCCGCCGCCTCAAATGTCGCCGCACTTGAAGCCGCGATCCGGCGGATCGAGGATGACATCGCCGTCGAGGAAGGCCGCGACGCCGCTCAAATCAACGAAGTGTTGTCGGAAGGCACGAACTGGAAGCCATGGGCCTTCGGCGCCGGTGCGCTTGCACTCGCCATCGCCTTGTCGGCACTGGTCTATGGCTATGTCGTCACCAAGGGCCCCGTCGTCGTCGCGACCAGCGTGACGGCGCCGCCACCGCCAAAAACGGCACGCGCGCGCGAAGACGTCGTGATGGCCGACCTGAAGGCCGGCGAAGATGGCGGCTCCACCGGCGAAGGCCTGCCGTTTTCGCTGCAGCGCCAAGTGGTGTTCTACCGCACCACCGTGGTCCCGGGGTCGATCGTGGTCGACCGGGAGAACCGCTTTCTCTATCTGATCGATTCCAACAATTCCGCACGCCGCTACGGCATCGGGATTGCGCAGGAATGCCTCAAGGGCGGCAGCTTCTTCCGCGTCACCAACAAATTGGAATGGCCCGACTGGCGGTCTTCCGCGCAAAACGCCCGGGATGCCGACGCATTGGCCGCTTCCGCCGGCCGTCCCGGCAGTCCGCTCGGCGCCCGCGCGCTGCTATTGGACAAGCCCGGGCTACTGATCCACGGCACGAATTCGCCCAAGACCATCGGCCACCTCGTCGCCTCCGGATGCATCCGGCTCGTCAATGACGACGTCGAGGATCTGTACCGCCGGGTTTCGCTGGAGACGCGGGTGGTGTTTGTCAGCTAGGGGCTGGTCTGCACGCTGACGGCGGGTGCCAATACTCCGGCTGTGACTGTCGTCACAGCCACCGTCGCCTGCCGCGCTTACTCCTGCCCTGACGGATGGCGGGAATAGTCCCTCCACCGGCAACAGGAGGGACTAGAATGGAACAGCTGAGCAAAAAAGCCGACGAACTGACCATCGACGAACTCGATGCCGCGTCGGGCGGCGCCCTCTACCAGCCGCTCATCGTGGTTGCGATTGCCACCGCCGTTGCGATCCGCACGGGCATCGAGTCGCTGGTTCACAAGATTACCCGTTGAGGTTCCTGCAAGCTCCTTGCGGAGAACGTTCGATTCTTCGGAAGGCGCTTGCAGCCTTTGACAGAACGGACATCTGAATGAAGCATCGCGGGCAACTGCCCGCGAAACGTCATTGTGCCGACATAAGAGTCTTTGGATTACGCGCGCGGATTAACGACTGTGTACCCGCGCAACGAGCGCGCATGGATTCTCGTTGCGTGGCTACCCGAGTTGGCATCGTACGCCATCCATGTATCACCTCCGACATGCTGCTCCAGGACGCAGACGTGCCCGCGTCGCGCGGCAACCATTCCCGGTGCTGGCGCCGTCCGGGGAAACCGCAGCCAGTTGGAGGCAAGATTTAATCCGGGCACGATATGGCCGAACACCCGCATGGATGCGCCGCAGCCGCAGAAAGAGCGGGGACAACCGGCTGGGCGCCCGCCGACGATCTGACCACGCCCGCTGTTCGCTTCCGCCCTAGCATTGCGCGGCAGAATTGCCGGCCGTTCTGTGCTCCGCGATTCCCGGCCGTAAGCGTTCACACCAACGCGTTGCGTTGGCGAATTCGAAAAGTCGCACGGCATGGTTACGTTGCATCCCGGCGCTTGACCAACGATGCGGGGCGGGCGTGCTTCTGATGCGGATGAAGAAAAGGCAACGAGTACGGACGCAACAAATACTAGTCTTAACATGACAGGGCTCCGGCATTTGAACCTGCCCTGTGTTCACGTACCCATGATTGTTAGGCGAAAATGCGGTGGCCAACGACCGCTGCTCGGCACTGAGGCCTGGTTAGCCGCCTCAAAAGAACGGCCCCAGCGCGGGGCTGGAGAGCGCTGGGGCCTTCTTGAGCGGCGCGGGGGCGGCCCTCGCGCAGCGCTCGTAAATTACCAAACCACATTTGCTTCTTGAGGGTTGGTCAATATTGACCATCCTGCCTCAAAAGATCCGGAACGGTTTAGCGACCGGCCTGTTCGTAATTTATCCCAAGCCTCCCGTCAGCTTTCACTCGTCAGATGCTTCAGCATCAGGTTGCACGCTTCCTCGGTCTCCTCGAACGTTGCAAAAGGCGATCCACCGATCTTGATCGCCCCGCTGCCCTGATAAAGCGGACGCCATGACGCCACGTAGCCGGGCCGTCCGTGAAAGCCGGGGCCGGCGCGGCTCTCGTGGGTGATTACGAACGAAAAGCCGTCGCTGCTCGCGCTCCAGATTTCCAAGCTATCGACGGCACGGTGGAATCGCAGGGCCATCAGCAGTCGTTCACTAGCCATCTTTCATCAAAGCTCGCCGCCACATGAAATCTCTAGCCAGGGACCACAGCACTTCAGCCTCGGGGTCTTCATCCGGCAGGACAAAATCGAAGCCCGCTGGACCGGGATCAGGTATTGAGAGCGCGTCGCTTTCTGCCTGGTGATGAATTTTCAGCAGCGACAGCTCCCATTCATACGCTCTCACCGAGCAGCCTGTTAGTGGGCTTTGATCACCCAAGATTCCCATTGCTCGTGAGGGGCGCTGCGTCATCTGCTCCTCCTGCGGACAACCTCTCTTGTGGTAGTTCCGGACTTGCAGTTTGCGATGCTGCTAGAGCCGCTTGGCGGCCGATCACGGGCCATACCTCTCCCTGGACTCGATTGCGGAAGCTGCCTTAGCCGAGCACCAAAGTGCTTCCAAGCGCAACATTCCCTCGGGGGTAAAGCACTCCTTTCACGGAGTACTCCGTTTGCGCCAGGCAGATCACTTGCGCGATATATGCCCAAGGCGATTAATGACGCGAGGTCATTTTTTGCCAACTCGATCCCGATGCAAACCCGGGGGCCGCGTCATTAAAAAAGCGACGCCCGCTCATGACGTCGCGCCGAAGGCAGTCGCGAAAGCGAGACTGCTGAATCGAAAACGATTCGACAGTCTCGCCTTGCGCAATCAGCTCAAAAGATTGCGCTGATGCAATATCCGATGCCGCCGAGGAGCGCGCCGCCAATGGCGCCCGGCACCGCGCCGATGCCGCCGACCGCCGCACCGCCTAGGCCGCCGGTCACGCCGCCGGCGCCCATCGCGACGCCCAGTTCCTTCCAGAAGCCGCCGGCCGCAGCGTCGAGTTCATCGATCGAAAGCTCATGATTGACTGCATCGTTCTTCGTAACGTTCGTCATTCCAGTTCTCCATCCATCTGTTGAGGTGCGGGATCATCCCGCAACCACCGTCAGGATGTCCGAACGGTTCAGCGATCGCCGTGACGCGAGTCACGCATCGCGAATCTCACCGCGATGATTGAAGATTGTTCCAGAGGAGGAACCATTCGATCGAAAATCGGACGCGCAAGCACGCGCGCCTCGGATGGACGCTGGTGTTCACTCGGGGGATGACGACGGAGATGGGCAAAGCGGAATCAAAACAGCGGCGGGATCTGCCCCACCTTCAGGGGCCCCAGGAACACCGCGCCGTCGACGAAGCGCAGCGGGAAGCTGCGGGCCTTCTTGCCTTCAAGCTCGGCTGCGGTGCCGAGCGAATTGATGCCGACGGCGACGCCGACATTGGTGTTCTGCTTGACGACCTTGCCAAGACCCGGAATAGCCTTGTCGAGCGCGCCGAACAGATTGGTGAGGTCCTGGCTCTTGACGCCGGGCGCCACGCGATCGAGCGTGGCCTGCGGCACGCCCTGCTCCAGCATTTTGTCGATACCCAGCGCCGGGATCACCCGCTCCAGACCCGCCACCGTCATCTGCAGCTCGCCCTCGATCTGCCCCTGCGCGTTGAGGCCCAGCGTCCCCGCGGCCACGGCGACCAGCTCGCCCTGCTGAATCCGCGAGCGCACGATCTCGACCTTGCCGCCCGCGGCCTGCATTTCGCGGAAGCGCTCGGGCCACGGCTTTGGCGAGAAATCCTTCAGGCCGCTGAGCTTGGTCTGCACATCTGATTCGAATGGCGTCGCCAGCAGCGGATGCAATTCCTGAATGCTGCCTCCTGATATCTGCAGCGCGGTCTGGATCACCGGATCTGCAATCGATGATCCCTCCGCAAGCCTGCCGTGCAGTTCAACGCGGTTGGCGCGCGCCAGCGGCGTCTGCACCGGTCCGTTGACGCGCTCGATCGAGGCATTGTCGAACACGATCGAGGCGCGCTCCGGAACGGCCGGCAGCCCCGCCACGCTGCTGCGGCCAACGCTCCAGTTCACCTTCAGCGACGGCGGCTGGCCGCGATCGGCAATCGTCGCCGGCGCCTTGAATTCGGCGATCAAGAGTTTCGGCTGGTAGATCGAGGCGATCACCATGATCTCTCCGAGCCGCGCCGTGAACGGCGCGCCCGCGCCCGCCGTTTGCGACACCAGCGTCACGCTGGCGTCCTCGCAACGGACTTCGAGGCGGAACGGATAGCCCGCGACCGAGCGCTTGCCGCAATCATAGATCCGGCCGGCTTTCGCTTCCTGCGCGCGCCACGCATCGGCGCGCACGCCGACCTCGGACGCCGCATAGAACCAGAAACCGCTCCAGGCGATGGCTGCGACCACCAGCAGTGCGGGCAAGATAAAAAGGCGCCAAAGCGGGCGCCGGCGCGGCGCAGGGGTGATGTCGGGCATGCGGCGACCTTTGGCTCATGATTTTGTCAAATGTAAGCGAGTAGAGACCCGGGCAAAAGCCGCTGAATTCGCTTCGCTTTGCCGGCTCCTTCTGGTAGCCGTTCCTCGTTTGGACGCGTTTTCTTTACGCGAACCGGTCCCCCACCCCCGGATCAGGTCCGAGGGCATGCTTCGCTCGAAAACGCTTGTGCCGATGTCCGCAATGACCCTGCAAGATTCGGAATTCTCGAGCGGCGACCTCTGGGTGTTCGGCTATGGCTCGCTGATGTGGCGGCCGGGCTTCGAATTCGTCGAACGGGTGCCGGCCCGGCTGATCGGCGAGCATCGCGCGCTCTGCGTCTATTCCTTTGTCCATCGCGGCACCCCCGAAAAGCCCGGCCTGGTGCTCGGGCTCGATCGCGGCGGCGCCTGCCGCGGCATCGCATTCCGGGTCGCGGAGCAGAACCGCGCCGCCACCATCGCCTACTTACGCGAGCGCGAGCAGGTCACCTCGGTCTACCGCGAGGTGAAGCGCTCGGTGTGGCTGGAAAACGAGGCGCGGCAGCGCGTCAGCGCGCTGGCCTATGTGGTCGATCGCGGCCATGTGCAGTACGCCGGAAGGCTGTCGCTGGCGGACCAGTTGCGTCACGTGCTGCAGGGTCACGGCCAGTCCGGCGTCAACCGCGACTATGTGCTGGCGACGGTGAAGGCGATCGAGGCCGAAGGTTTTCGCGATACCCAATTGCACCAGCTGGCACTGATGCTGCACGATTCGCACCCGGTCTTGCACCGGAAAACGCCTGCGGAATAGGCGTTTGCGGCATTTTCGCCACCCTGCTTCGATGAGGTGGAAAACGGGGTGACGCAAATGGCGTTCTGGGCTAGGTGTCCCGTATGGGCACGACATCACGCCGTTTCGATGGCTTCTTCAAAAGCGAATTCAGGGTCAACGAAGCCGTCGGACGCAGCGTCAGCTACGTCCGGGACGGCAAGCTATTGGGTGGCAATTCGGGGTTCGCACACATCGGGACCTACCGTTTCGACGGCGACGCGATCGCCGTCGAGGTGACCAGCCGCCGGCACAATTTCGGCGCCGATCATCAATCGCTGCTCGGCTCCGATATTTCGACCATCGCGGTCACCGGACGGGCGGTTGGAAACGCGTTTTGCTTTGAGGGCGGCTCGCCGCAAATGCCCGACGCGACGTTTCGATCCGTGATGACGCCGCTCGACGAGAGCGAACTCGCAGCACCCGGCGCGATCGGCGAAGGCGGCATTTCCAACGGGCTCTACTCGATTCACCTCAAAATCCTGGACGGCTTGCCCGGCGGCTTGACCGGCGTCATGCTGCTGAACAACGGCCGCATCGTCGGCGGCGATGCCTTCTTCTATTATCTCGGGTCGTATTCATCATCGAACGGCCGCTGGAAGGGCCAGATGGTCAATCAGGAACACACGCCGGCGCGGGGTGAAGACCCTGTCTTTGGCGGGCATGAAATCGGAATCGGGTTTTCCGGGACATGCGATGCGGAGGGCGGCACCCTCGAGGGTACCGCGCTGGCGGGCAAGCGAAGCATCCGGTTCGAAGCCGAGTTGAAACTGATCTGCGCGGCCTAGATAGAGCGCAGGCAACGACCATCAATTGGCTTGCGCGGTCGCTGGCCGGCGCGGCGCCGTCGAACCGGCCGGCTGATCGTCGGGCAAAACTTCGATGCCGATATCGGCGAGCCGCACCCGCACCTCCGCCGCGACATATTTGGCATATTCCGACAGCAGCAGGCGGAAGGTCGCACCTGAGGTCCACCATGGCTCGTCGCGCCATTTTTCGCCGACCACCGCAAACGGGATCAGCGCGATGTCCGGCATCGCATGCGACAATTCGACGATCGCCCGCGGCATATGGTAGTTCGAAGTCACCACGATCAGCGATTTGAAACCGCGGTCCTTGACCCAGCGCCGCGTCTCCGCCGCGTTGCTTCGCGTATTCACGGCCGAGCGGTCGAGATCGACGCAGCAGCGCAGCAGCGAATGATTGTCGGGCAGCGTGCGGGAAATGTCGCTGGCGGCGTTGGTCGGGTGCACGCCCGAAATCAAGAGCCGCTTGCCATAGCCGCCGGCCAGCAATTCCATCGCATCCGACACCCGCGACGAGCCGCCGGTCAGCACCACGATGCCGTCGGCATTGCGGGCCGGCTTGATTTCGACGCCGCGCAATTGCGACAGGAAGCCGATGAAGCCCACCGCCGCGCCGACGAAGCCGAGCGCCAGTGTGGCGACGATGGTCGCACGCAGCCACCCTCGCGGCCGCACGGCCGGCGCATTCGGCGACGTATCGTCGGGTTGCACACGCATGCAGTTCTTGCTGTCCTCTCCGCTCGCAATTCTAGAAGTTTTTTGGGCGAAGTGGAGTCTGGTCCGGTGCCCTCCCCCGGATCAAGTCCCCGGCCATTGCTTCGCTCGAAAACGCTTCAATCAATGTCGTCCAGCGTCGCGAACAGCGTCCGCCGCGAGGCCCAGGCCGTGATCGCCGCGATCAGCACCGCTTGCGCCGCCAGCGCCAGATAGCCGGACGGACGCAGCGAAAACGTGCCCAGCAGCGCGGCAAATTGATCGCCGACCGGCGTGCCCGAGAACCAGCTCGCGATCGATTCCGAGAAACCAAAACCCAGCATTGCAGCGCCGCCGCCGATCAACCCGCCCTCGAGGCCGAGCCTGAGGAAATGCCGCAGGAAGCGGTTGGCGATGTAGCTGTCGCCGGCGCCGACGAAATGCAGCACCTCGACGATCGGGCGGTTCGCCGCCATCGCGCCACGCGTCGCAAACGACACCGAAATGATGGTCGCCACGATCACCAGAGCCAGGATGCCGATGCCGGCGAATACCGTCGCCCCGGTCATCGAGCGCATGCGCTCGATCCAGGCGCGGTGATCGTCGACGCTGGCGGAGGGCGCTGCCTGCAACACCCGCGCGCGCAAGGCGGCGAGGTCGGGCGTGGTGCCGGGCTGCACCCTTGCTACGATGACGCGCGGCACCGGCAGTTGCTCGATCGACAGCCCGGTGCCGAGCCACGGCTCCAGCAATCTGGCCGACTCGTCCTTGGTGAAGGGCCGGACCTCGACGATGCCGGCCTGCGCCCGCATCGCCTCGACGGCCGCGATCGCATCGCGGTCAAGATCGCGGCCTGCCGAGGGGCGCACCTGGATGGTGATTTCGCTGGCGACCTCCGATTGCCACTCCGCCGCCGACGCGCTTACCAGCAGCACGGTGCCGGTGGTGATCGAGGCGAGGAACGTCATGATCGCGACCACCGCGACCAGCGCGCGGCCGGAGATCGAGGCGCGCGGCACGATCGGCGACATGTTGCGCGCCCGCGCCGGGACCTGCGGGCGTTCGTGCCCGAGATCGACCAGCGGACCATGCTCGTCACCGGATCTATTCATAGATATGCAGCCGTCCCTGATGCAGCACCAGACGCCGTGCCTCGTATTGATCCATCAGCGTGATGTCGTGGGTCGCGATGATCACGGCGGTGCCCGACTTGTTGAGCTCGATGAACAGCCGCAACAACCGCCGGCCCAGCGTCGGGTCGACGCTGCCGGTCGGCTCGTCCGCGAGCAATAATTGCGGCCGCGAGATCACCGCGCGCGCGATCGCCGCGCGCTGTTTTTCACCGCCGGACAGGATCGGCGGCAGCGCATCCATGCGCTCGCCGAGCCCGACCCATTTCAACAGATCGATCACTTCGCGCCGGTAGCTGGATTCATCCCGCCCCATGACGCGGAACGGCAGCGCCACGTTCTCATAAGTCGTCATGTGATCGAGCAGGCGGAAATCCTGCAGCACGATGCCGATGCGTTTGCGCAAATCCGCAATCTGGTCCTTGCCGAGCAGCGAGACGTCGTGGCCGAACAGATTGACCAGACCGCGCGTCGGCCGCATCGACAGGAATAACAGCCGCAGCAGCGAGGTCTTGCCGGCGCCCGACGGGCCGGTGAGGAACTGGAAGGAATGGGCCGGGATCAGGAACGACAGGTCGCGCAAAATCTCCGGGCCGAGCCCGTAGCGCAATCCAACATTTTCGAACCGAACCAAGCTCAGCTCCGCTCGAGATGGGCCTCGGCTTCTGCCTCGGCCTCGACGTTTGCCTGGGCCTTGACCGGAAACCAGTACCCTTGGGCTCGCAGCCCCAGGTTTTGGGCGCGAACCGGACAAAACGGTTGTGCGACCGTTATGGTTTCCGATTCGTTAACGGTCGCTAGGTAGCATCGGCCCAAAGACACTGTGGAAACGGGCTCCATGCACATCGTCTGCCCCCATTGTACAACATCCTACGCGATCAAGCTGGCCACCCTGGGTGCCGGCCGTACCGTCCGTTGTTCCCGCTGCAAGGAAACCTGGCTGGCGCGCCCCGAGGACGCGGTCGAGATCGCACCTGCCGTGCCGGCGATGGCGGAAGCCAGCCAGGGAACCGGAAATGCCGAGGCGGACGCGGCCGCCGAGTGGGAGGCCATGGCCCGCCAGGAAGAGGCCCAGGAGGCCCCCGTGGTCGACAGCCCGTCGATTTCGGCCGATTGGCCCGCCGAGGGCGAAGGTTCCCGGGGAAATGAAGCCGACTGGCCGTCGGTCGCCCAGCAGGATGCCGAGGCGCATCAGGAGGCGGTTTCCACCCACCGCTCGCGGCTGGCCAAGCTGTTCCGGCTGCCCAGATTGCCGTCCATTCGCCTGCCGTCCATCAGCGCTCCCGTCGCCTGCGCCGCGATGGGCGCACTGGTCGTGGCGCTGATGTTCTGGCGCACCGACGTGGTGCGGCTGCTGCCGCAGACCGCGACGTTCTACAAGATGGTCGGGCTTGAGGTGAATTTGCGCGGGCTGTCGTTCAAGGACATCAAGATCACCAACGAGACCGTCGACGGCAAGCCGGTGCTTGTCATCGAAGGCATGATCGTCGGCGAGACCAGGAAGCCGGTCGAATTGCCGCGGCTGCGCTTTAGCGTTCGCGACGAACAGGGCGCGGAGATCTATGCCTGGAACGCAGTACTGGAGCAGCCGGTGCTGAAGCCGGGCGAACGGGCCTATTTCAAGTCGCGGCTGGCGTCGCCGCCGCCCGAAGGCCGCAATATTGATGTACGCTTCTTCAACAAGCGGGATCTGGCCGCCGGCCGCGCGTAAAATTGGCCGGAACGTCCCGCTCGCAAATGAGCTGTTGCCATGCCGCGTGTATTGATTGCCGACGACGAAGACTCGATGCGCTCCCTGGTGGCGCGCGCCATCGCCATGGACGGCCATGACACCGTCACCGCCGAGGACGGCGCCGAGGCGCTTGATATCCTGACGCGCGAAAAGGGTGCGTTCGACCTGCTGCTCACCGACATTCAGATGCCCGTGATGGACGGGATCGCGCTGGCGCTGGCGGCGGCGCGCGATTTCCCCAACCTGAAAATCCTGCTGATGACCGGCTTTGCCGATCAGCGCGAACGCGCCTCCGGCCTCAATGCGATCGTGCATGACGTGGTGACAAAGCCGTTTTCGGTGGCCGATATCCGCACCGCGGTCGCCGATGCGCTGGCGGCAAGGAAGGGCGGCTAACTTCTATAGAGCCTCGAAGGCGCCACCACCCCAACTCGTCATACCCCGCGAAAGCGGGGTACCCAGTACGCCGCGGCCTCTCGATTTGAATACTGACGTCTCTGGAATACTGGGTCGCCCGGTCAAGCCGGGCGACGACAGTTGTGAGGATGTCGAAACTCAATAATCCTTCAGCAGCCGCTCGATGTAATCGAGTTCGATCTGCGGGCGGGCCGGATCGGCGAGGCGCCGGCGCAGTTCTTCCAGAATGCGGCGCACGCGTTGGACGTCGATCTCGCCGGGGATCTTCACCGAATAATCGTCGTTGAACTCGTTGTTGCGCATCGGCCGCCCGAGCGGATCGGTATTCCGTTGCGCGCCCTGCTGCCGGCCGTTCGGATTGCCCGGGCCGTCGCCCGCCGGGTCGCCGTCGCCCTGCTGCATCGCTTCAGCCAGGCTCTGCGCGCCCTTGCGCAGCGCATCCAGCGCGCGGCCTTGCGAATCCACCGCGCCGTCGGCGTTGCCTTCGCCGAGCCGACCGGAGGCGTCACCCATCGCGCCATCGGCCTGCTCCAGCCCGTCCTCGCCGTCGCCCTGGTCGCCGCCGGGCTGGCCTTGCTGACCCTGCTGACCCTTTTCGCCGCGCTGGCCTTTCTCGCCGCGCTGGCTCGGACCCATACCGCGCTTGGCGAGTTCTTCCTGCAATTTCTTCAAGCGGTCGCGCAGGCCCTGCTGGTCCTGCTGCAGGTCGCCCATGCTCTGCTCGCCCTGCTTGCCGCGCATGCGATCGCGCCGCGAATCCTGGCCCTGCTTGTAGGTCTTGTCGCGCAATTGCTGCTGCTTGCGGATCATGTCGCCGAGCTCGTTCAGCGCCTGCTCCATGTCGTTGTCGCCGCCCTGGCCGGGCTGCGCCATCTGCAGGTTTTCCAGCATCTGCTGCAGCTGCTCCAGCAATTGCTTTGCCGCATCCTTGTCGCCGGAGCGTGACAGCCGCTCCATCCGGTCGAGCATGCTCTTGAGATCCTGCTGGCTCAGCATCTTGGTATTGGGATCGAGCGGCCGCGCCAGTTGCTGCGGATTGTTCTTGAGCTGTTCGGCGAGCTGGCGCAGGAAATTATCCAGCGCGGCGCGCAGATTGTCGGTGAGCTTCTTGATCTCCTCGTCGCTGGCCCCGCGCTCCAGCGCCTGCTTCAGCGCCTCCTGTGCCGCGCGCAACGCCTTATCGACATCGGTGATGTTGCCGTCCTCGATCGTGACCGCGAGCGACCACAGGCTCGCCACCACCTCGCGCATGGCGTCGTCGGTGCGCGCCGCCTCGAGCTGGCGCGAGACGCTGTAGAGGCCGAGATAATGGCCGGCTTCCGGCGTAAACAATTCCGGCGCGATCATCAGCGCGGCAAGCGCGGCATAGACCTGGCCATTCTGGTTGGCGTCCAGCGCCAGGATGCGGCGCTGCTCGATCAGCGCGCGCGCCAGCGGCTTGGTGAACAGCCGCTCCGGCAGCCGCATGTTGAACGGCTCGCTGCGGCCTTCATTGCCGGCCTCGTCCTTGGCCGTCAGCGTCAGCGTGACGTCGGCGCCGGCATAGGGATCCTCGCTAAGATCCTTGACGGTCTGGCCGACACCATTGCGGGTGCGTGCGTTCGGCAGGGCCAGCGGAAACTGCGGCGCCGGGAACAGCGGGCGCGCCTCGGCAGTTTTTTCGGCAGTCTTTTCGGCGGCCTTGTCTCCGCCTTTGGCGCCCTTTGCCGGTTCCTTGCCGATTTCCTTGACTGCTTCCTTGCCGGGATCGGCCGGCCGGGCCGCGAACGAGGCGCGCGCTTCGGTAACGCCGTAATCATCCTCGAGCTTGTAGGACATCTGCAGCGAGCCGCGGGCCTGGCGCTCGGGATCCTTCGCCAGCGAAATGGTCGGGGCACGGTCGGGCGTCGCGGCGAACCGCCATTGCGGCTGGCCGGCCGGTGCGCGGACATGGGCGGTGCCGTCGCCGGCGATCTTGAAATGGCGCTCGTTGGTGCCCTTCGGCGCCTGTTCGCTGGGCGCGACCTCGCTGACGCCGCCACCCACCACGACATCGATCGAGCCGCCGCTGGAGCGCACCAGCAGCGTGCTGCCGGCCGGAACCGCCAGCGGCCCGCTATTGGGTCCAGCGTCCTTGCTCGCGGCGGAAAGAATGATAGGCGGCTTGCTGGTGTAGACCGGTGGCGTCACCCAGGCATCGACCCGGATATTGGCCGGCGCCAGCACGCCGTTCCAGTCGAACGCCGCGGCGATGCGCATCGTGCGTTCGTCACCGGCGGCAAAATAGGCCGCCACCGCCATCACCATGACCAGCGCACGCAGCGCCCAGGGATCGTGGATCGGCAGCCGCGGCGACGGCAGACCGGCGCGGATCCGCTTGATCGAGGCCAGCGTCCGCTCGCGCTGCTCCTTCCAGAGGGCCAGCGCGATCGGATCCTTGCTTGCCAGCGTGTCGGTGAGCGCGGTCGCCGGGCGATGGCGGATGCCGGTACCGCGGTCGAGCCGGCTCAGGCTCTCCTCACGGGTCGGCCAGCGATAGCGCAAAATCGGGTACAACGCGCCGAGCGCCAGGCCTGCGAACAAGGCGATGCCGACGACACGGGCGACAAACGGCAGCGCCAGCCACAATCCGGCCCAGGACGCCACCAGAAACAGTCCGACGACGGTCAACAGCCGGGCCAGAATCGGCCACCCGCGCTCCCACGCGATCGCATATTGGGCCCGCTGCAGGGCCTGCGTCAGTTGAAGCCGCGCGACCGCATCAGGCTCGCGCGCTGGCTCCGTGGGGTCAGGGTTGGCGCCGTTCAATAAACTCTCCGGGTTGCCGACAAATCAGCCTAGCACAGCGGCGGCAATGAGGCACCCGTTTCCAAGGCCAACCCACACCCGGAAATACGCATAACACGAAGGCGTGACTGCGGGGCTTCGACCCCCTAACGTCCGCCCGACCCCGCAAAAATACCGAAGGAAACGTCATGGACAAGAAGACCTACGACAAGGGCCTGGAAGTGCGCAAAGCCGTGCTCGGCGAGGCCTATGTCAACAACGCCCTGAAGAACGTCGACGATTTCAACCGTCCGTTCCAGGAACTCCTGACTGAATATTGCTGGGGCGCGGTGTGGGGCCGCGAGGAACTGCCGCGCAAGACCCGCAGCATGCTCAACCTCGCCATGATCTCGATCCTGAACCGGCCGCATGAATTGCGCACCCACATCAAGGGCGCGCTGACCAACGGCGTGACCAAAGACGAGATCCGCGAAATCTTCATGCAGGTCGCGATCTATGCCGGCGCGCCCGCCGGCGTCGACAGCTTTCGCATCGCGCGCGAAGTGTTCGCGGAAATGGACAAGGCTTAGAACCGACCAACAATCCAACAAGAATTTTCTGTCATTGCGAGCGAAGCGAAGCAATCCACCTCGCCGCACCAAGAAAGAATGGATTGCTTCTGCGGAGCCTGTCATCGGGCGCGCATTCGCGCGACCCGGTGGCTCGCAATGACGAGATAGGGGAATACCACCATGGAAATCGGATTCATCGGCCTCGGCAAGATGGGCTTCCCGATGGCGCGCCGCCTGATCGAGGCAGGCCACCAGCTCACCGTGTTCGATACGCGCAAGGAAGCCACCGACAAGCTTGTGGCGCTCGGCGCGCAAGTGGCGTCATCGCCAAAGGATATCGCCGATCGCTGCGAGACGGTGCTGGCGAGCCTGCCGTCGCTGCAGGCCTCGCTCGACGTCGCAACCGGCACCGGCGGCGTGATCGACGGCAAGCGCGTCAAGCGCTTCGTCGACCTCTCCACCGTCGGCTCGCAAATGGCAACGCGGATTCACCGCCTCCTGGCCGCGAAGAACATCGTGCAGATAGACTCTCCCGTCAGCGGCGGTGTCGGCGGCGCGGAAAAAGGCACGCTCGCCGTGATGGTGTCGGGCCCGCGCGCCGATTGCGACATGTTGAAGCCCGCGCTCGGTGTCATCGGCAAGGTGTTCTTCATTGGCGAAAAACCGGGCTCCGCGCAGACCATGAAGCTCGCCAATAATTTCCTGTCAGCCACCGCGATGGTGGCGACGTCGGAAGCGGTCGTGATGGGCGTCAAATCGGGACTTGATCCGGCCGTGATGGTCGACGTGATCAATGCCGGTTCGGGAATGAATACCGCCAGCCGCGACAAGTTTCCGCGCGCGGTGCTGCCGCGGACGTTCGACTTCGGCTTCGCCACCGGACTGATGGTGAAAGACGTGCGGCTCGCGCTGGACGAGATGAAATCGCTGGGGCTGTCGATGGAAGTCGCTGAAGCGGTCGGGCGTCTGTGGGAAGTCGTGATCCGCGATCAGGGCGCGGAGTCGGATTTCACCGAGGCGATCAAGCCGATCGAAAAGGCCGCGGGTGTCGTGGTGGGCGGGGCAAAGGGCGGCAGCCACGCGGCGAAGTAGCGCGGTGCAACTCCCCGGTGGACCGCTTGCCGGCCGACCCAGTCGTCGGGCCGGCCCCTCTCAATAGACTCTAATAGCCTTGGCGATAACGCCGGCCGCTGCCTTCCGGCCGCCCTGCGTAATACGGATTCTCGATACACTGGGCGGGAAGGCCCAGTGCGGTCGCGTTGCACTGCTCCAGCGAGGTATAGGCGCATTCGATACGTTCGCCACCGAAATTCTGGATCTGCTTGATGCAGACTGGATACCTCGGATTATAGGTCTGGGCGCGCGCCGGCGACGTCGCCGAAACCACCGCCATCGTCAAGACAGCCAAAGCCAGAATGCGCATCGGAAACTCCTTTGAAATCGGCACAATGTCAGCGCGCGCTGACAAATATGCCTTGGGTCACAGCCAAGGCGCCTGCCGGTCCATCGCGATCAGTTCGTCGACCTCGATGCGCGGACGCACCACGGCGTATTGATTGTCCTTGACCAGCACTTCCGGCACCAGCGCGCGGGTGTTGTAGAAACCGGACTGCACCGCGCCATAGGCGCCGGCGGTCATGATCGCCAGGAGATCGCCGGCCTTGGGCTCGGGAAGCTGGCGGTCGAGCGCCAAATAATCGCCGGTTTCGCAGACCGGCCCGACCACGTCGGCGGTAATCGTCGGGGTGCCTGCCGCAGCTTCGCGGACCGGCAGGATGTCGTGATGGGCTTCATACAGCGTGGGGCGGATCAGATCGTTCATCGCGGCATCGATGACGACGAAATTCTTGGCGTCGCCTGGCTTCACATAGATCACGCGCGCAACGAGGATGCCGGCATTGCCGACGATCATCCGGCCCGGCTCGAACATCAGCGTGCAGCCGAGATTATGCGTCACCCGCTTGACCATCGCGGCATAGGCTGACGGCAGCGGCGGCGCTTCGCGGTCCATGTGATAGGGAATGCCGAGCCCGCCGCCGAAATCGATATGCGAGATGTTGTGGCCGTCGGCACGCAAGGTCCGCACGAAGTCGGAGAGAATCCGGAACGCGGTCTCCATGCGGCTCAGATCCGTGATCTGGCTGCCGATATGCATGTCGGTGCCGGTGACCTCGATCCCGGGCAGCCTTGCGGCACGGGCGTAGACCTCGCGGGCGCGCGCAATCGGCACGCCGAATTTGTTCTCGGATTTCCCGGTAGCGATCTTGGCGTGGGTGCCGGCATCGACGTCGGGATTGACGCGCACCGAAATCCGCGCGGTCCGGCCCATTTCGACCGCGAGCCGGGACAACAATTCCAGTTCAGGCTCGGATTCGACGTTGATGCAGAGGATATCCGCCGCCAGTGCCGCGCGAAGTTCGGCCTCGGTCTTGCCGACGCCGGAAAACAGGATCTTGTTTGCGGGTATTCCCGCCGCCAGCGCCCGCTTCAACTCGCCGCCGGAAACCACGTCGGCGCCGGCGCCGAGTTTCGCCAAGGTGCGCAGCACCGACTGGTTGGAATTGGCCTTCATGGCGTAGCAGACCAGCGTCTTCTCGCCGGCGAAGGCCTCGGTGAATACCCGGTAGTGGCGCTCCAGCGTCGCGGTCGAATAGCAATAGAACGGCGTTCCCACGGCATCCGCGAGATCGGAAAGATTGACCGCCTCGGCGTGGAGCACGCCGTTGCGATAGTCGAAGTGGTTCATGGTGCGCTCAGTTACCCAGCAGCGGGTCGAGTATGAACGGTTTCTTCTTGCCTCTAGCCGCCTCCGGCTGGGCGTCAGACCCGAAGCCCGGATTGTAAACGCCCGGCTGGGCCGCGCGCTCGGCCTCCGAATCGGTGGCCGCGGATTGCGACGACGCATTCGAGGCGTTCGGCGGCAGATCGAGGCCGCCCTTGCGGCCGCAGCCGCCAAGCGCAAGCGCAGTCACGCTCAGCAGGATGATGGCCCATCCTGACGATGTCGGCCGGTAGTTACGATTCACGACGAAAATCCCCAATACGCGGGCCGCACCATACAAAGATTGGCTTGCTCTGGCGAGACCTGACAACCCCGAGATAACCATGGAATTGCAGCGAAATTTTTGGCCTCAGCCCAATTTTCGCTCTTTTTCCAGCCGCTTCAGCCAGGACTTGGCCTGGGCCGTCACATTCTTCGGCGCGGTGCCGCCATAGCTGGTGCGGCTTTTGACGGACGCTTCCACCGACAATACCCGCAGCGCCTCTGCCGTAATCTTCGACTCGACCTCCTGCATCGCCTTCAGCGGCAGTTCGTGCAGTGCCACGCCCTGTTTCGACGCCAGGCCGACGATGCGCCCGGTGACGTGATGGGCGTCGCGGAACGGCATTTTCAGCGTCCGCACCAGCCAGTCGGCGAGATCGGTGGCGGTGGCATAGCCCTCGCCCGCGGCCGCCTTCATCCTGTTCTCGTCGGGCACGAGGTCGGCAACCATGCCGGTCATCGCCCGGATCGCGAGCGACAACGCGGCGAACGCTTCCATCGCGCCCTGCTTGTCCTCCTGCATGTCCTTTTGATAGGCGAGCGGCAGCCCCTTCATCACGATCAAGAGCGCCGTCAGCGCGCCGATTACCCGCCCGGTCTTGGCGCGCACCAGTTCGGCCGCATCGGGGTTGCGCTTTTGCGGCATGATCGAGGATCCGGTGGTGAACTTGTCGCTCAGCCTGATGAGGCCGACCAGCGGCGAGGTCCAGATCACGATCTCCTCGGCGAAGCGCGACATATGCACCGCCGCGATCGACGCCGCCGACAGGGTTTCCAGCACGAAGTCGCGGTCCGATACCGCGTCGAGCGAATTGGCCATCGGCCGGTCGAAACCCAGGGCCTTGGCGGTGGCATGGCGGTCGATCGGAAACGAGGTGCCGGCGAGTGCGGCCGCACCGAGCGGCGATTCGTTCAGCCGCTTGCGCGCATCGGCAAAGCGGCCGCGGTCGCGTGCGGCCATCTCGACATAGGCCAAGAGATGATGCCCGAGGGTCACGGGCTGGGCGGTCTGCAGATGGGTGAAGCCCGGCATCACGGTGCCGGCATGTTCCAGCGCCCGCTCTACCAGGACATATTGGAACGCGGCCAGCGCCGCGTCTAGCTCATCGATCGTGTCGCGCACATACAGACGAAAGTCGGTCGCGACCTGGTCGTTGCGCGATCGCGCGGTGTGCAGCCGGCCGGCGGCGGGCCCGATCAGATCGGTCAACCGGCTCTCGACGTTCATATGGATGTCTTCGAGCGCGCGCTTGAAATCGAACGAGCCTTTTTCGATTTCTGACAGAATCGTGTCTAGACCTTTGCCGATATTTTTCGCATCACCGGCCGTGATAATGCCCTGCGCGGCGAGCATCGCGGCGTGGGCCTTGGACGCGGCGATGTCCTGGGAATACATGTGACGATCGACGTCGATGGAGACGTTGATTTCCTCCATGATCGCATCGGGACGCTCGGTGAACCGGCCGCCCCACATCTTGTTGCTCATGACTTCTCGCTCACGACTTCTTATTCAGGTGCTGGCTATTCAGGTCTGGCCTTTATCGTCGAAACCGGCGAAACGCCGTGCCGGTTTCGGCCGTAACATGAGCACTGCATAGCCGTATCTGATACAGGATGACAAACGATATGCCCGAAACGCCTACCCCTCGCCCGGCCGCCACGCGCCGGATCCCCATCGCCATCGGCGCGGTCCTGATTGGGGCTGCGATCGGCTTTGCCGGGGTCTACGGGTTCGGCGGCTTCAAGCGCGGCTCGGGCGGCGATGCCGCCTGTGCGGGGGCGGTCGAACTGGCGCGCAAGATCGGGCCTTTGGCGCATGGCGAGGTCGCCGCGCTGACCATGGCCACCAGCCCGCTCAGGCTGCCCGACCTCGCGTTTTGGGATGCCGAGGGCAAGCCCCGAAAACTCTCGGACTGGCGTGGCAAGACCGTGCTGGTCAATCTGTGGGCCACCTGGTGCGTGCCCTGCCGGAAAGAGATGCCGGCGCTCGACAGCCTGCAGACCAAGCTCGGCGGCAAGGATTTCGAGGTGGTCGCGATCAACATCGACACCCGCGATCCCGAAAAGCCCAAAAACTTCCTGAAGGAGGCCAATCTGACCAAATTGGCCTATTTCAGCGACACGAAAGCCAAGGTTTTTCAAGATCTTAAGGGCATAGGCAAGGCGCTGGGGATGCCGACCTCGGTGCTGGTGGACGGCCAGGGCTGCGAAATCGCCAATCTGGCCGGTCCCGCCGAATGGGCCAGCGACGACGCGATTGCGCTGATCAAGGCGGCGGTGAAGCCGGCGGCGGCGGGGTCCTAAAGCGTTTTCGAGCGAAGTGGATACCGGTTCGCATAGCAATCAAGTTTACGCAGATTGCGTAGACTTATCTGCGTAGAAAACGCGTCTAAGCAAGGGTTTTAGGCGATCGCGTTCAGATTGCCGCCAACGCCCGGCGCCAGGTTGGCCGTCGAGGGGGTGCCGAGCAGGGTCTGGACCGCGAATTTCTCGGCGTCGTTGTTCTGTTTGATGATCGAGGTCTGAATCTGCTGCTGCAGACCGCCCGCCTGCATGGCGAGCATGCTCGAGACCATAGCCATCATGTCCATACGCACGACTCCCGAAACGCCGGGAGACCCTAGCGGAGGCTGGTTAACGAGAAATTGAGGCTCAGCGCGTCGGCACCGGCTTGTCGCCGCGGTAGTCGTAGAATCCGCGCTGGGTCTTGCGGCCGAGCCAGCCGGCTTCGACATATTTCACCAAGAGCGGACACGGCCGGTACTTCGAATCCGCCAGCCCCTCATGCAGCACCTGCATGATCGACAGGCAGGTATCGAGGCCGATGAAATCGGCCAGCTCGAGCGGGCCCATCGGATGGTGGGCGCCAAGCTTCATCGCCGCATCGATCGCCTCGACATTGCCGACGCCTTCATACAGCGTGTAGATCGCCTCGTTGATCATCGGCAGCAGGATGCGGTTGACGATGAAGGCCGGGAAATCCTCGGACACCGCGACCTGCTTGCCGACCTTGGTGACAAAGGCCTTGGCGGTGTCGAAGGTCTCGTCATCGGTGGCGATGCCGCGGATCAGCTCGACCAGTTCCATCGCCGGCACCGGATTCATGAAATGAATGCCGATGAATTTTTCGGGGCGGTCGGTCGAGGCCGCGAGCCGCGTGATCGAGATCGACGAGGAGTTGGTGGCGACGATAGCTTCCGGCTTCAGCACCGCGCAGACCTCGTGGAAGATCTTGCGCTTGATCTCTTCCTTTTCGACCGCGGTTTCGATCACGAGGTCGCAGTCCGCCAACCCATCGATGGTTTCGGTCGAGGTGATACGGTCCAACGCCTGCTTGCGGGCGTCCTCGGTGATCATCTTTTTCACGACCTGGCGCGACAGGTTGCCGTTGATGGTCGCCATCGCCGATTTCAGCCGGTCGGCGGACACGTCGTTGAGCACCACGTCCAGGCCGGCCAGCGCCGCCACATGGGCGATGCCATGGCCCATCTGGCCCGAGCCGATCACGCCGACCTTCTTGATTGTCACCGCCATCTTGTCATCCACCCGAACGGCACGCATATCGCGCCAGTTCATCCCGTTAGGCCCCGGTCCGAACCGAGGCTTAAACCTGTTCTCGACGCGTTTTCTTCAAGCGAACCCGGTAGCCACTTCGCTTGAAAACGCTGCCCTAGTTTAACACCGGCCGGAGCTTACGCGTCCGGCCGCTGTTTGACTGCCTTTATTTTCCGAGCTTGCCGAGCGCCTCGGTCAACTCCGGAACCGCCTGGTACAAATCCGCGACCAGGCCGTAATCGGCGACCTGGAAAATCGGCGCGTCCTCATCCTTGTTGATCGCAACGATCACCTTGGAATCCTTCATGCCGGCGAGATGCTGGATCGCGCCGGAAATGCCGATCGCGACATAGAGCTCCGGCGCCACCACCTTGCCGGTCTGGCCGACCTGCCAGTCGTTCGGCGCATAGCCGGCATCGACGGCGGCGCGCGAGGCGCCGACGCCGGCCCCGAGCTTGTCGGCGAGCGGTTCGATATATTTGGCAAAATTCTCGCGGCTCTGCATGGCACGGCCGCCGGAGACGATGATTTTTGCGGACGTCAGTTCGGGGCGGTCGCTTTTGGCGACTTCCTCACCGACGAAGGTGGAGAGGCCCGGATCGGCCGCGGAGGCAGCGTTCTCGATCGCAGCGCTGCCGCCGTCACCGGCCGCGGCGAAGGTCGAGGTCCGTACCGTGATGACCTTCTTGGCGTCCTTGGACTTCACGGTCTGGATCGCGTTGCCGGCATAGATCGGCCGCTCGAACGTGTCTGATGAGACCACCTTGATGATTTCGGACACCTGCATCACGTCGAGCAAAGCTGCGACGCGCGGCATCACGTTCTTGAAGCGCGAAGTCGCGGGCGCGACGAAGGCGTCATAGGACGGCGCCAACGCCACGATCAGCGCCGCCAGCGGCTCGGCAAGGTCATGGGCGTAGGCGTCGCCCTCGGCAACGAGCACCTTGGTGACGCCGGCGAGCTTCGCCGCCGCCTCGGCCGCCGCCTTGGTGCCCTGGCCGCCACCGGCGACCAGCACGTGAACCTCGGCACCCAGCTGGGTGGCCGCGGTCAGCGCCTTGTTGGTGGAGTCCTTGAGGGCCTCGTGGTCGTGTTCAGCAATCAACAGCGTGGTCATCAGAGAACCCCGGCTTCGGTCTTGAGCTTCGAAATCAGTTCGGCGACGTCCTTGACCTTGACGCCTCCCTTGCGGCCGGGCGGTTCGGTGGTTTTCAGCACTTCGAGATGCGGCGTGAGATCGACGCTGTAGTCGGCCGCGCTCTTGTCGGCGATCGGCTTCTTCTTCGCCTTCATGATGTTGGGTAGCGAGGCGTAGCGCGGCTCATTGAGCCGCAGATCGGTGGTGACGATGGCCGGCCCCTTCAGCTTCAGGGTCTGCAGGCCGCCGTCGACTTCGCGCGTCACTTTGAAATCAGAGCCGTCGACTTCGAGCTTGGAGGCAAAGGTCGCCTGCGACCAGCCGAGAAGTGCGGCCAGCATCTGGCCGGTCTGGTTCGAGTCGTCGTCGATCGCCTGCTTGCCGAGGATGACGAGGCCGGGCTTCTCTTCGTCGACGATGGCTTTGAGAATCTTGGCGACCGCCAGCGGTTCGACATTGCCTTCGGCCTTGACCAGGATGCCGCGGTCGGCGCCCATCGCCAGACCCGTGCGGATGGTCTCCGAAGCCTGTGCGGGCCCGATCGATACCACCACCACTTCGGTCGCCTTGCCGGCTTCCTTGAGCCGCAGCGCTTCCTCGACGGCGATTTCGTCGAACGGATTCATCGACATCTTCACGTTGGCGAGTTCCACGCCCGTTCCGTCGCTCTTGACGCGGACCTTGACGTTGTAATCGACCACCCGTTTTACCGGCACAAGAACCTTCATCGATCCTCTTTCGCTTGAATTCTGGGGTTTGGTGAGCTTTCTATTAGCTTGGGCGCGGAACCTAAAGGTCCCGCTATCGGCGGTCAACGCGCGAAAGCCAAAAATCGCCCCCTTCAGACGACCACTTTAGCGGTTCTGGCCGGGCACCCACAACACGTCCCCGGCGCCATTATCGTTCATGGCGCGGCTGGCGACGAACAGGAAATCCGACAGGCGGTTCATATATTGTATGGCAGGTTCGCTGACCGGCTCTTCCGGCCGGGCCGCCAGTTCCACCATGATCCGTTCCGCTCTGCGACATATGGTGCGAGCGAGATGCAGGTATGCCGCAGCGGGGGTGCCGCCGGGCAGCACAAAGGAGGTCAGGGGCGCCAGATGGGCGTTGAGCGTATCGATATCGCGCTCGAGCCGCTCGACCTGGCTGGACAGCATGCGCAGCCGCTCCGCCTTGCCGTCGCGCTGGGGCACCGCGAGATCGGCGCCGAGATCGAACAGGTCGTTCTGGATCGGGCCCAGCATCGCATCGAGTTCGCGCGCCTGCGCCAGATGCAGCCGCACCACGCCGATCGCGGCGTTGGTCTCGTCCACGGTTCCATAGGCGCTGACGCGCAGATCATATTTCGGGCGGCGTTCACCGCTGCCGAGCGCGGTAGTGCCGTCATCGCCGGTCCGCGTGTAGATTCGATTAAGCACGACCATTGGCGGATCCCCTCTTACTTGCCCTATTTGCCCATCGCCCAGACCACGGCCATCGTGATGACGATGGCGATGAATTGCAGCAACACCCGCAGCCGCATCAGATTCTGCGAGCGACTGGGCGAGCCGCCCCGCATCATGTTGATGAGGCCCAATAACAGCACGATCGCAACGGCAGCGACCGCGATCGGCAGAACAATCGAACCAAAAAAGGATGCCATCGGCGCTACATAACACCGCGCCGGGCCGGCCGCTATACGTTCACCGAGCCTGCACAGATGCCTGATCGATCTGGCTTTTAGCCCAATAATATCAGATTCTTGTTTTGACGCGTTTTCTATCGCAGATAAGTCTACGCAATCTGCGTAAACTTGATTGCTATGCGAACCGGTACCCACTTCGCTTGAAAACGCTCTAGTATCTCGAATCGAACCGTCAACCGCCAGGCCAGGGTGGCATGTGAGGCAGGTCAAATACGTCTATCACGTCGTGGTGGATGCCTTTTACGAGTTCCTCATCGACGATGGCTGGGCGATCGCCAGCCATATCGCGCTGTCGACGTTGATGGCGCTGTTTCCGTTCCTGATCGTGCTGACGTCGCTGGCCGCTTTTGTCGGGTCCAAGGAACTCGCCGACCAGGCGGTCGGGCTGCTGCTGCAGGTCTGGCCGCAACAGGTCGCCGATTCGCTTTCAGGCGAAATCCATGACGTGCTGACCACGACCCGCGGCGACCTCTTGACCATCGGCGCGGTGCTGGCGGTGTATTTCGCCTCGAACGGCGTCGAGGCGCTGCGGGTGGCGCTCAACCGCGCCTATTCCGTGATCGAGCCGCGCAGCTGGTACTGGCTGCGGCTGGAGTCGATCGGCTACACGCTGGTCGCCGCCTTCACGGCGCTGGCGATGGCGTTCCTGATCGTGCTGTTTCCCCTGATGCTGGAGGCGGCACGGCGCCACATTCCATTTTTCGTCGAGACCAACGAGCACTTCCTCAACGTCACCCGCTACAGCATCACGATTGGCGCGCTGATCGTGGCGCTGTTCATCCTGCACGCCTGGCTGCCGGCGGGACGCAGGGGGTTTCTGCAGATCCTGCCCGGCATCATCTTCACCATGGTGGCGTCGCTGGTATCGGGCATCGTGTTCGGCCAGTATCTGGCGCGCTTCGCCAATAATTACGTGACGATGTATGCGGGCCTCGCATCTGTCATCATCGCGCTGGTGTTTTTGTATTTCCTCGCCGCGATCTTCGTCTATGGCGGCGAACTCAACGCGGCGATCATCAAGTCGCGGCTGCCGCGCGGCGTGTCGCTTCAAGCAGCGCAGTCGCTAGCGCACGTGGACTGACGGGCTTGACCAGGAAGGCGTCGGCCCCCGCGGCGCGCGAGGCCGCCTCGTCCTCGCCGCGCCCCGACACGCAGATGATGGCGATGCGGCCGAGCGGCGGATCGAGCGCCCGAATGCGCCGGATCGCCTCGATGCCGTCGATGCCCGGCAGCACCATGTCCATCAGCACCGCGTCGAAACTGCCCTGCGCGATCCGCTCCGGCGCGGCCTCGCCCTGGCCGATGAACTCGGTCTGGTGGCCGAGTTCGGTCAGGATGGCGTTAAGCACGACGCGGCCGAACGGATTGTCCTCGACGCTGAGCAGGTGCAAGGACCGCAGCGCCCCGGTCGACGGCTCGCCGTCGGCCCCCGTCATGATCGTAATCGGGCCCTTGGCCGGCGACATCACGACGCTGAGCGTGAAGGTGGTGCCGCCGCCGCGCCGTTGCGTCACCACGATGTCGCCGCCCATGGCGCGCGCGAGTTGCTTGACCGACGACAGCCCAAGCCCGGTGCCGCCGAACTTTGAGGCGATCGAGACATTGGCCTGCGAGAACGGGCGGAACAGGCGCTTGATCTCGCCGAGCGTGAGGCCGATGCCGCTGTCGGAGACCGCAAAGGCGACGCCGATCTTGCCCCTGGGCGCGCGCAGCGGCGACACAACAAGCGTGACGCTGCCCTGTTCGGTGAATTTCACCGCATTGTCGATCAGGTTCTCCAGCGCCGCCCGCAGCCGTACGGGATCGCCGACGGCGAATGCCGGCAGCTTTTCGGAAATCTCGACCGACGACTGCAGACCCTTGGCCGCCGCCCGCCCGGTCAGCGAATCGCCGGCGTTGCGCGCCAGCGTGCGCAGATCGAAGAAATCGTGGCGCACGGTGAGCCCGGGACCGCTGCTGCGCGCGGCATCGACGAACAAGGTCGCAAGGCTCGCCAGATGTTCCGCGCCGGCCTTGATGGTATCGACCCAGCGCCGTTCGCGCTCGTCGAGGTCGGAGGTGGCCAACAGATTGCTGATCGCCAGAATGCCGGTCAGCGGCGTGCGCACCTCGTGTGCAAAGGCCGCCAATGCCACTTCGACCACGCCGGGCCCGGCCGCCGCTTTCCGCGGGCCGCGTTTCTTCACGCCAACGCGCGATACGCGCTTCTTCTTCGGCTGCCTCCTGGTCAGCCGTGTTGTACGCCGTGAACGCGGTGATGCCGCCATGATCCCCTGACCCATCCTGGAACCAAGCATGGCATGCCACGGCAGCCGGAGTCACGATGGCCTTTTGGGGCAACCCTCAGTAATTACGGAAGTCCGACCAGACGGCGGATGTCGGCCGGCGTGGCGCCCTGCCCACGCAATTCGCGCAAGGCGGTGGCCTTGGTCGACTTCGACAGTTTCTGTCCGGTGTCGTCGAGGACCAGCCGGTGATGCCGGTAGGCCGGTTGCGGAATACCGAGCAGCGATTGCAGCAGCCGATGCACGCTGGTCGACCAGAACAGGTCCAGACCGCGCACCACGTCGGTGACGCCCTGCAGGGCGTCGTCGATCACAACCGACAGATGATAGCTGGTCGGCGTCTCCTTGCGCGCCAGGATGACGTCGCCCCAGGCTTCCGGCCGGGCGGCCACGAGGCCGGTTTCGCCGCCAGCGCCCTCGCCGTGCTCGATCCAGGCGAGATCTGGCGCTTGTGCCATGGCCGCCGCCATATCGAGCCGCAACGCGTAAGGCAGGTCCTGTTCGATCAATCGCCGCCGCGCCGGCGCGGAAAACGACTTCGCGGCGCCCGGATAGAGCGGCGCGCCATCGGGATCACGCGGCCAGGACGCTCCGGTTTTCGCGGCGGACTCCCGTTCGGCCACCAGACGGGCGATTTCCGCGCGGCTCTCGAAGGCGGGATAGATCAGGCCGCGGCCTGACAGTTCTTCCATCGCTTCGCGAAAGTCGGAAAGATGTTCGGATTGCCGCCGCACCGGCGCCTCCCAGCCAATGCCGAGCCATTCGAGGTCTTGATAGATCGCGGCCTCGAATTCCGGCCGGCACCGCGTCGCGTCGATATCCTCGATGCGGAGCAGAAATCTTCCACCGCTCGCGCGCGCCAGCTCGAAATTCAACAACGCCGAAAAAGCGTGGCCGAGATGGAGGTAGCCATTGGGGCTTGGCGCAAATCGGAACACAGGTGACGGCATTGATCTCTTTCGCGGGACATGATGGTTTTAACGGGCAATGACCATTCACCTCAACTCCCAGGCCGACCTCGAAGACGCGATTGCGGCCCTCGTCGTACAGGACAAGCGGCTCAAACCGATTCTCGAACTCACGGGCATGCCGGCGCTGCGCCAGCGCGAGCCGGGCTTTGCCGGGCTGGCGCATATCGTGTGCGGTCAGCAACTCTCCACCGCCAGCGCCGGGGCGATCTGGGGACGCCTCACCGCCGCGTTCGATCCGTTCGATCCCGAGCCCATCCGCAAGGCGCGCGCCGAGCGCCTCGGACGGCTCGGCCTGTCGGCGGCCAAGATCAAGACGCTGAAGAACATCGCGCGCGAACTGGCCGCGGAGCGATTGAACCTCGACGTGCTGGCGGAAGAGGACGCCGACGCCGCGCACCATACGTTGACCGCGCTGCATGGCATCGGCCCGTGGACCGCCGACGTCTATCTGCTGTTCTGCCTCGGCCATGGCGATGCCTGGCCGGCCGGCGATATCGCGATCCAGGAAGCGATCAAAATCGGGCTCGGCCTGCAGACGCGCCCGACCGCCAAGCAAATGGCGCCGCTGGCGGAGCCATGGCGTCCCCTGCGCGGGGCGGCGGCGCATCTGTGGTGGAGCTATTACCGCGTCGTGAAGAATCGCGAGGGCGTGCTCGCGAAGTAGTTCAGCCGCGCAGCCTGACCCGGTCCTCGCGCGCGCATGCCGTGACGAAGTCGATCACCGCGCGCACCGCGGGCAGTTCCACCAGATCCGGGTGCGCCAGCAGCCAGAGATCGGCCACGCTGACGAGCTTTTGCGGCGCGACCCGCACCAGATCGGGATCGCCGGCGGCGACGAAGCATGACAGCGCCGATATCCCGAGGCCGGCTTTCGCCGCGGCCAGCATGTCGCCCTGCGACGAACAGCGCAGCACCACCGACCCCTGCCGGGTGATGAGATCGCTCCAGCGCGCCAGCCGTTCGTTCGAGGCCCGGTCGGCAAAACCGATCACGCTGTGCCCCTTCCACTCGTCGCGCCGCTCGGGCAGCCGGCGCCCTGCCGCATAGGCACGCGAGGCGTAGAAGCCGGTGCCGAGCCGGCCGATCCTGCGGCCGATCAAATTCTCTTCGCCGCTATCCACCGGACGCAGCACGACATCAGCCTCGCGGCGCCGCACGCTGGCCGGAAACGGATAGGTGATGATCTCGATCTGGACGTGGTCATGCGCGCGCAGGAACGGACCCAGCCGCGGCATCAGCCAGTGCGAGGCAAAGGTCGCCCCGATCGAGAGCTTGACCACGCCTCGGGCGTCCGCACCGGTCGCCGACACTGCGGCCTCGGCGCGCAGCGCGGCCGCCGCCATGGCGTCGACATGCTCACGGAATTTGCGGCCCTGCGAGGTCAGCGACAGGCCTTCGTTGGAGCGCGCGAACAGGGGTATGCCGAGCTGGCCCTCCAGTTCGGCGATCTTGCGGCCGACCGTCGGATGGCTGGAACGGAGCTGGCGCGCCGCCGCGGCGAAGCTGCGGGTCTCGGCCACCGTGACAAAGGTCTTACACAGCTCCCAGTCCATCGGCGATCAGGCCCATATGTTCATTACTGAATGGTCAGCTGTTCAATATTGAACGTCGGAGACGACCCGTCCAGCCCTATAATGCAGCGCATAAGCAAGCCGGCTGGAGCGGAACCGTTCGCCGGCCTCGAAACCCAAAGGGAGGATTGAATGCCGTTGCCCCCGTCGCTTACCAATTCGCTTGAACTGCCGGTGGTCGGCTCGCCGCTGTTCATCGTGTCCGGGCCGGAGCTCGTGATCGCCCAGTGCAAGGCCGGCATCGTTGGATCGTTTCCGGCGTTGAACGCGCGGCCGGTCGAAAAACTCGACGAATGGCTTGATCGAATCAAGAATGAACTCGGTGAGTACAAGGCGCTGCACCCCGGCAAGAAGGTCGCGCCCTACGCGGTTAACCAGATCTGCCACGCCTCCAACGACCGGCTGATGAAAGACATGGAGACCTGCGTCAAGCACCAGGTTCCGATCATCATCACCTCGCTGCGGCCGCCGCTGGAGATCGTCGAAGCCGCGCATTCCTATGGCGGCGTCGTGTTCCACGACGTGATCAACGTCAAGCATGCGCGCAAGGCCGCCGAACAGGGCGTCGATGGGCTCATTCTGGTTTGCGCCGGCGCCGGCGGGCATGCCGGTACGCTGTCGCCGTTCGCGCTGCTGCGCGAGGTCAAGCAATGGTTCAAGGGCACCATCCTGCTGTCGGGCGCGATCTCCGACGGCTGGAGCATTGCCTCCGCACTCGCGCTCGGCGCCGACCTTGCCTACATGGGCACCCGCTTCATCGCCACCGAAGAGGCCAATGCCGACCTCGCCTACAAGAAGGCGCTGACCGAGCACGCCGCCCATGACATCGTCTATTCGAACCTGTTCACCGGCGTGCACGGCAATTATCTCGGCCCGTCGATCGTGGCCGCGGGCCTCGATCCCGACAATCTGCCGGTCGCCGACAAGACCAAGATGAATTTCGGCTCCGGCGGCAACACCAAGTCCAAGGCGTGGCGCGACATCTGGGGCTCGGGCCAGGGCATCGGCCAGATCAATGATGCGCCGCCGGTCGCCGAACTCGTCGCGCGCCTGAAAGCCGAATTCGACGATGCCGGCAGCGACTTTCTCAGGCGGGCGCGCGCTTAGGCGGCGCGCGCTCGGCTTCGACAATAATCAAAACAGAGGGATGGGAACGATGAGCGTATCACGCACTGCATTGAGCATGGTGTTCGCATTGTTGGCGACCGCAGCCGTCGCCGCCGACGACAAGGGCGAAATCCGTATCGGCCAGACGCTGCCCTATAGCGGGCCGGTATCCGGGTTCGGCATCATCGGCCGGGCGCAGGAGGCCTATTTCGAGAAGGTCAACGCGGACGGCGGCATCAATGGCCGCAAGGTCAAGTTCATCACCCTCGACGACGCCTACTCGCCGCCCAAGACCGTGGAGCAGACCCGAAAGCTGGTCGAGCAGGAAGAAGTGCTGGTCATGTTCGGCTCGCTGGGCACCGCGACCAACAACGCCGTGCATCGCTACCTCAACAGCAAGAAAGTGCCGCAGCTGTTCGTGCTGAGCGGCGCCACCAAATGGGCCGACCCGAAGCATTACCCATGGACCATGCCGGGCATGGCGACCTATCAGTCCGAGGGCGTCGTCTATGCCAAATACATATTGCAGGCCAAGCCGGATGCGAAGATCGCCATCCTGGCGCAAAACGACGATTTCGGCCGCGACTATGTCGCCGGCTTCAAGCGCGCGCTGGGAGACAAGGCCGCGACCATGATCGTCTCCGAGGCGAGCTATGAGACCAGCGCGCCGACCATCAGCTCGCAGCTCGCGACGCTGAAAGCCTCCGGCGCCAACGTGATGTTCGGCGTCGTGCTCGGCAAGTTCACCTCGCAGATGATCAAGGGCGTCGCCGAACTGAACTGGAAGCCAGACCTGTTCTTTGTGCCGACATCGGCGTCATCGATCTCGTTCCTGGAGCCCGGCGGACTGGACAACGCGGTCGGGCTAATTTCGTCGAGCAACCAGAAGGACACGATGGACGCGCAATGGGCCAATGACGCCGGCGTGAAGGAGTATTTCGCGTTCATGAAACAGTATTTGCCCAATGCCGACCTCAACAATTCGAACTACGCGGCGGGCTACCATTATGCCAACCTGATGACGAAGGTGCTGGCGGCGTGCAAGGACGATTTCAGCCGCGAGAACGTCATGCGCCAGGCGGCTTCGCTGCGCCAGGTTTCGCTGCCGCTGCTGTTGCCTGATATAACGGTGTCGACCGATGCCGAGGATTATCTGCCGTTCCAGCAATTGCGGCTGCGGCGCTTCGACGGCAAGAGCTGGGTCGGTTTCGGCGAAATTCTGGACGACCGATAAGGAGCACGCAACGTGATCATCGGCGGCGAACGTTCCATCAGCTACCCCCAGATCCACGGCCGCATCGCACGCGCGGCGACGGGATTTCAGAGCCTCAGCCTTGGCGGCGGCACGCCGGTCGCCATGATGCTGCGCAATGATTTTGCGCTGTTCGAAGTTTCCGGCGCTGCCGCCGCGCTTGGCAGCCCGGTGGTGCCGATCAACTGGCACCTGAAGGCCGAAGAGGTCGCCTATATCCTGGCCGACAGCGGCGCCGAGATTTTGGTCTGCCACGCGGACCTGCTGCCGCAAATCAGGGACGGGCTACCAGCCCATATCAGATTGTTGATCGTGACCACCCCGCCGGAAATCGCCGCCGCGTTCAATGTTCCACCCGCGCTGACGCAAATCCCTGATGGCATGACCGACTGGGACGCCTGGCGCGACACCCATCCGCCATTGCCCGAGCCGCCGATCGGCAGCGCGCCGATGTTCTATACGTCAGGCACCACGGGCCTGCCCAAGGGCGTGCGGCGCAAGCCGATGAAGCCGGAACAGCAAGCGGCCTCGGCGCGCGTCGGCACCATCGCCTACGGCATCAAGGCCGATGACGATCAGGTCGTCCTGATGAACGGCCCGATGTACCATTCGGCGCCAAGCTCCTACGGCATGCTGGCGTTTCGCAGCGGCTGCACGATCGTGCTCGAACCGCGCTTCGACCCCGAGGACATGCTGCAACTGATCGCGCGCCATCGCGTCACCCACATGCATATGGTGCCGACCATGTTCGTGCGGCTGCTGCGGCTGCCGGACGAGGTGAAGCAGCGCTACGATCTGTCGTCGCTGCGCTTCGTGGTCCATGGCGCCGCGCCCTGCCCGCCGCAGGTCAAACGCGCCATGATCGAATGGTGGGGGCCGGTCATCAACGAATATTTCGGCTCGACCGAAACCGGAATCCCGGTGTGGCACTCGGCCGAGGAAGCGCTGGCCAAGCCCGGCACCGTCGGCCGCGCCATCGAAGGCGGCGTCGTCAAGATCTTCCGGCCCGACGGCGAAATGTGCGGCGTCAACGAGCCCGGCGAAATTTTCATGCGGCAAATGTCGGTGCCGGATTTCGACTATCATGGCAAGGCCGAGGCACGCACCGAGGCCGGGCGTGATGGTTTGGTCAGCGTCGGCGACGTCGGTTATCTCGACGAGGACGGCTATCTGTTCCTGTGCGATCGCAAACGCGACATGGTGATCTCAGGCGGCGTCAACATCTATCCCGCCGAAATCGAGAACGCGCTGATCGGCATGGACGGCGTGCGCGACTGCGCGGTGTTCGGCATTCCCGACGACGAATTCGGCGAACGATTGTTCGCCTGCATCGAGCCTGACACCAATGCCGCGCTATCGCCGGCGGCGGTGCAGGAATTCCTGCGCACCCGCCTCGCCAACTTCAAGGTGCCAAAGGACATCCAGTTCATGGACGCAATGCCGCGCGAAGCCACCGGCAAGATCTTCAAGCGCAAGCTCAGGGATCTCCACGCCGAGGGGCGTTTACGCGCGATCGCGGCACAGGAAGCAAACAGCGTTTCAAACGAACAGCGTTTTAAACGTCCTTGTTGAACATACTTGCTGTTGCAAAAGGGCCGTCAGAGAGCGCAAAGATCGCGGCATGTCACGAACAAGGATCGGACACATGCACGCCACTGATTTTATCGTCGCCCGCCATGATCTGCAGCAATACAAAGTGATCGAGACAGAGCTACCCGACGCGGGCACATTGCCGGGTGAGGCGTTGCTGGTCAAAGTTGTCAGTTTCGCCTTCACCGCCAACAACATCACCTACGCCGTGCTTGGCGACCAGTTCAATTACTGGCAGCTGTTTCCTGCGCCAAAGGGTTTCGGCAATATTCCGGTGTGGGGATTCGGCGACGTGATCGCGTCGAAGCATCCTGATATTGCCGAGGGCGAACGCCTGTTCGGCTATTTCCCGATGGCGACGCACGTGGTGATCGAAGCGGCTGACGTTAGCAAGCACGGCCTGCGCGATGCCGCCGCGCATCGACAAGTCGCTGCGCCGGTCTACAACGCCTATGCCCGCGTCAGCGGCGATCCCTCCTTCGCCGGACGTCGGGGCGATTTTCAGGCGCTGCTGCGACCGCTGTTCATGCTGTCCTTTCTGGTAGATGATTTCCTCGCCGAGAATGATTTCTTCGGCGCGCAGAGCGTGATGCTCTCCTCGGCCTCCAGCAAGACCGCGTTCGGGCTTGCGCATCTGCTGCACACAAGGCGCAACGGAATCAAGGTGATCGGGCTGACCTCGGCTCCGAACGTGGCATTCGTCAAATCGCTCGGCTGCTACGACGAGGTCGTGACCTATGACGCCGTGACATCGTTGCCACCGGATTCACCTGTCGCGTTGGTCGACATGGCGGGGAACAGCGAATTGCGCGCGACGCTGCATAATCATTTCGGCGACCAGATGAAATATTCCGGACGCATCGGACTTACCCATCGCAGTTCGTCGCCCGACGAGCCGGAATTGCCCGGCGCCAAGCCAACCTGGTACTCCGCGCCCGTCCAGATTCGCAAACGCGCCAAGGAATGGGGCTCGGGCGGCGTCGGCACGCGGTTTGGCGCGGCATGGTCGGGTTTTGCGCCGATGCTGGACGGGTGGCTCACCGTGACCGAAGGCCGCGGACCGGCGGCGGTTCGACAGGTCTATCTCGACACCCTCAACGGCCGTGTGCCGCCGGACCAGGGGCATATCCTCGCTCTTTAGCGAATGTCCGCTATCTCCTCACGCCCTTCCTGCGGTCTCCCGAATGGGTATAGGCTCGCGGGAACAGGGAAAACGCCGCATAGACGGCCGGTGACGAGAAACGCGCATGCTCGACAAGACGGACGATATTTCGGTAGCCGCCGACAACTGGCTGGCGCAGTTCGAAGAGGCGCTGGCGAAATCCGATAGCGGCCTGCTGAAGACGCTGTTTCATGCCGACAGCCATTGGCGCGACGTGCTGGCGTTGAGCTGGAACATCCAGACCGTCAACGGCGCGGACGCGATCCTGAAAGAGCTCGCGCTGCACGCGCCGGCCGCCGGCCCGAGCGGCTTTGCGGTCGATCCCAACCGCGCCGCCCCGCGCAAGGTGATGCGCGCCGGCACCAACGCGATCGAGGCGATCTTCAAATTCGAGACCAAGGTCGGGCGCGGCAGCGGCATCATCCGGCTGATTCCGGATGCCGGCAATGTCCTGAGGGCGTGGACGCTGCTGACCGAACTCGGCGAGCTCAAGGGCTTTGAAGAGCAGATCGGCGTCGCGCGGCCGCGCGGCAGCGCCTATTCGCGTGATTTCCGCGGCCCCAACTGGCTCGATCTGCGCAAGGCTTCCGCCGGCTATGCCGAACACGATCCGACCGTGCTGGTGATCGGCGGCGGACAATCCGGCCTCTCGATCGCGGCGCGGCTGAAGCAATTGAATGTCGATACGCTGATCGTCGATCGCGAGAAGCGCATCGGCGACAATTGGCGCAAGCGCTACCACGCGCTGACGCTGCACAACCAGGTGCAGGTCAACCACCTGCCCTACATGTACTTCCCGCCGAACTGGCCGACTTACATCCCGAAGGACAAGCTCGCCAACTGGTTCGAGGCCTATGTCGAAGCCATGGAGTTGAACTTCTGGACCGAGACCGAGTTCGAGGGCGGCAGCTACGACGAGACGGCGCAACGCTGGAGCGTGACGCTGCGCCGCGCCGACGGCAGCACGCGCACGATGCATCCGCGCCATGTCGTGCTGGCGACCGGCGTCAGCGGCATTCCGAGCCGGCCCGAGATTGCCGGCTTGAAAGATTTTCGCGGCACTGTGATGCATTCCAGCCAGTACGACGACGGCGAGAACTGGAAGGGCAAGCGCGCGATCGTGATCGGCACCGGCAACAGCGGCCACGACATCGCGCAGGATCTGCATTCAAGCGGCGCCGAGGTAACGCTGTTTCAGCGCTCATCGACGCTGGTCGTGAGCATCGAGCCCTCGGCGCAGCTGGTGTACGCGCCCTATAATGAGGGCACGCTCGAGGACAACGACCTGATCGCGACCTCGATGCCGCTGAAGGTGGCGCGGAGGAGCCACGCGCTGACGACGGAGAAATCCAAGGAACTCGACAAGGAGCTGCTGGAGGGACTGGACCGCGCGGGCTTCAAGCTCGATTTCGGCGAGGATAACACCGGCTGGCAGTTCAAATACCTCACCCGCGGCGGCGGTTATTATTTCAACGTCGGCTGCTCCGATTTGATCGTCAAAGGCGATATCGCTCTGAAGCAATTCGCCGATGTCGAAGGCTTTGTCGCCGATGGCGCGGAGATGAAGGACGGCGAGACCATCGCCGCCGATCTCGTCGTGCTGGCGACCGGCTACAAGCGGCAGGAAGAGCTGGTGCGGCTTCTGTTCGGCGAAGCCGTCATGAACCGCGTCGGCACCATCTGGGGCTTTGGCGACGGCCAGGAACTGCGCAACATGTACACTCGCACCGGCCAGCCTGGCCTGTGGTTCATCGCCGGCGGCCTCGCGCAATGCCGCATCGGATCGAAACATCTGGCGCTGCAGATCAAGGCGATCGAGGAAGGGCTATTGCCGCGGGGCGCGAAGCCAGCGGCGGCCGTCGCGTGAATCAAGCTAACATCATGGGGGACTAAGCATGCCGTCCATTCTGGGCTCAGGCGAACACCGTTACCGCGTGGTGGAGAACTGGGCGAAGCTGCCCGATGGCTGGAATCTCTCCGACGTCGCTTCCGTCGCGGTCGACAGCCGCGACCGCATCTACGTCTTCAACCGCGGCGCCCATCCGATGGTGGTGCTGGACCGCGAGGGGAATTTCCTCAGGAGTTGGGGCGAAGGTCTGTTCAACCGCGCCCATGGGCTGCACATCGACGCCGACGACAATCTCTATTGCACCGATGACGGCGACCACACCGTGCGCAAGTGCTCGGTCGACGGCAAGGTGCTGCTGACGATCGGCATCCCGAACCGGCCAAAGCCGTATATGAGCGGCGAGCCGTTCCACCGCTGCACCCATACTGCGCTGTCGCCGAAGGGCGAGATTTACGTCTCGGACGGTTACGGCAACGCCTGCGTCCATAAATACACGCCCGACGGCAAGCTGCTGAAGAGCTGGGGTGAGCCGGGCTCCGATCCCGGCCAGTTCAACATCGTCCACAACATCGCAACCGATGTGGACGGCTTCGTTTACGTCGCCGACCGCGAAAACCACCGCGTGCAGGTGTTCGACGGCAACGGCAAATACGAGACCCAGTGGAACAATTTGCACCGGCCCTGTGCGCTGCATTGCTGCGGCGGCAAGCAGCCGCATTTCATCGTCGGCGAACTCGGCCCCGGCATGCCCGTCAACCTCAAGGTACCGAATCTCGGGCCGCGGCTCTCCATCGTCGACGCCAAGGGCCAGCGGATCGCCCGGCTCGGCGGCGAGGACGGCCCGGGGATCGAGACCGGCAAATTCCTCGCACCCCACGGCCTGGCGCTGGATTCCAGAGGCGACATCTATGTCGGCGAAGTCGGCGTCACCAACTGGAAAACCAGCTTTCCGGACACGCCGATGCCATCAGAGGTCGGCGTCGGCCGCTGTCTGCAGAAGCTGGAGAAGGTTTAGGAGCGGCCGCGCGGCTCGGGGGTTGGCACGCCCGATCACGATGGATTGACCGCGGATGCCCGCCCCTGGAGGTGCCTCGGAGGTGCCTTGGAGGCCGGGAACCGTGGCGATTCGTGGGCGGCATATGCTGGATAAGGCCCGGAACGCTCTTCACAATCCCGTCACGCTGCCTGTAGTATGCAGGGCGCATGCTGCTTCGCAGCTAACATGGGAGTCAGGAGCGTTTCTTGAACGCACACGTCTCGCAAGGCGGTTGGCCGGTACTCGTGCTGAACGCGGATTTCCGGCCGCTGAGTTACTACCCGCTGTCTCTCTGGTCGTGGCAGGACGCGATCAAGGCGGTGTTCCTCGACCGCGTCAACATCGTCGAGCATTACGACCGCGCGGTGCACAGCCCGAGCTTCGAGATCCAGCTGCCGAGCGTGGTGTCGCTGAAATCCTTCGTCAAGCCGACCACGCATCCCGCTTTCACCCGGTTCAACGTCTTCCTGCGCGACCGGTTCTGCTGCCAATATTGCCTGGCGCATGACGACCTCACCTTCGATCACATCATCCCGCGCAGCAAGGGCGGCCAGACCACCTGGGACAACGTCGTCGCGGCCTGTTCGCCGTGCAATCTGCGCAAGGGCAATCTGACGCCGCAGCAGGCGCGGATGTTCCCGCGCCAACACCCGTTCGCACCGACCGTGCACCAACTGCACCGCAACGGCCGCCTGTTCCCGCCGAACTATCTGCACGATAGCTGGCTGGATTATTTGTATTGGGATACCGAGCTCGATCCATAGGCTCGCGCGGTTTATTTCACAACGCTTCAAGCGCACTGCGCGATGGTGCCATCGGCAGCCATTCCGGGATACGGCGCTTCGCGATCCAATATGGTCGCCAGAGCGATTGCCAAGCGGCGCGGTCGAGCGGCGCCGTGCCCCAGTCACGCCACCCCATGTCGACCTGCGACAGATCATGCATGTGCAGCCACTGGCGCGCCGCCCACCACAGCTCACGCGGCACCTCTGCGTTCCCAGCGGCTTTGAGCTCGACGATATTCGGCAGCGGATCGCGATAACGCGAAGCAACGCGCAGCGTGGCAACGCGCTCCCCGTCGCGCCGAACGCTCCAGAGCCGCGAGCGATTATGCGCCAGGTTGTAGCCATAGGTGTGCAGGCAATTCCGCATGGCGTCCGCTTCTTCGGCGATAGCGACGATGGTGTCCAAGGGCAGGAAATCATAACCGGCCACGCGACCGGTCCGGAGCCACATGTCGCTGATCGGCAGGCGACCGAGATTCACCTGCAATGCGATGAGCATTCGCCAGTCGTCTGCAGCCGCAAGGGCCGGACCGATGCGCATGTCCGGCGTCCACGGCTTGCCGATCAGCCCGTGCCCGTACGTTGCCGGCTGGCTGGAAAACCATGACCAGAGACTCATCAGCCGCAATCGGGCCGGATTCACACGCCGCTGCTCGCGGACAAGCTCGCGCGCGATCCACACCGCCGCCGCCTCATGCGCGAGATCGGCAACATCAGCCACGACCTGCAGCCAAGTTGGGGCGAGCTTGGGCGAGCGCGGAAAATGGTTCGCGATCTGCCGGCGAAACAGCTCGCCGTCAGGCAGTCTCCCGATCGGACGCGTGAGCGCCTCCGGCGGCACCTTTCGCAGCCACATCGGCACATCGGCCGCCACCGCCGCCTCAGCTAGACCGAGGCCATCGACGACATGCGCGAGCGCCGGCGCGGGATCGAGCCCGGGCCGCGGGACGGCCAGCGCGAAGAGAAGCGCGGGAAAGCTCGCAGCAAGGTCCGCAATGCGCGAGTGCCGCATTGCCAGAACACGCACCTCTCCCTGGAACCGGGGATGATATCTCCGGAGCCGACGTTCAAGCAGGTCGGAGCGCGCGGCCTCCCGGCGAAGGGCCAGCAACAGATTCGAGGTCATGACAACAATTCCGCAGCGCGGACTCAGAGGTCCGCAGCCAAGATTCGATCGCGTTGAGGATTTGGATATTTCACCCGGGGTTTGAATCCCGGGACGCGCGTCAAATATCGCGTATCGAACCCGGGAAGCGCGCAGACGTAAACATGGTCGCCTCCATCGATGGCGTTGCGGAGCCGTCCCAATAGCCAGTTTTCTGCCGATGCGCAACCCGGGAATGCATCCTGCCGGCAGTTCACCTGACGCCCGGCTTGCGTTGGTCTTCCTCACCTCTGAGCTTTCAACCTGTCCGCCATCCGCTCGGCGATCGCCACCGTCGTCAGGTGGGTATTGGCGCGCGGGACTTCCGGCATGATGGAGGCGTCGATGACGCGCAGGCCGGTGCATCCGATCACCCGGCATTCCGGATCGACCACGGCGCGCGGGTCGTCGGCTGCGCCCATGCGGCAGGTGCCGCTGGCGTGCTGGGCGTCGCTGCACTCAGTGAACAGCCAGTCGTCCAGCTCGGCGTCGCTGAGCGCCTCGTCCATCGAGCGTCCGGTCGCGCCGTACTCAACGCGGTGGGCGATGTCGGTGATGGCGGGCTGCAGACAAATCTCGCGCAGGCGGCGCACGCCGTCGCGCATACGAATGAGATCGCTGCGATCGGACAGCATGCGCTCCTCCACCGCCGGATCGATGGTCGGATCTGTCGTGGTGATGCGGACGTGGCCCTGGCTGAACGCCTGATAGACCGACACCGCGATGCGGCCGCGCGCGGTGCTGGCCGTCTGATTGACGTCTCGGGCAAGGTTGCCCGCTATCATGATCATGTCGTTCTCCCCGGCGCCTTCGAGGCCGGAGCTGTAGCGCAGGCAGCAATTGGTGTGCCGGTGCATCAGCGTATTGACCTGGCCGTGCTCGCGCAGATGCAGCAGCGCATCCATGATCGGATGGTCGAGCAGGTTTTCGCCGACCGGCAGGTCGGCCAGAACAGGGATGCCCAAGCCTTCCAGCAATGCCGCAGGACCGATGCCGGAGCGCTGCAGAATGGCGGGCGAGTGAATGGCACCGGCGCACACGATCACCTCATGCTTCGCGGTGGGTGCATATGATTTGCCGCCGATTCGGACCCGGACCGCGCGGGCGTGCAGTCTATTACCTTCGAATTCGATTCCTTCGACCAGGGCATCGCCGACGATCTGCAAATTCGCACGGCCGCGCGCCGGCTCCAGATACCCGTCATTGGTGGAGACGCGGCGTCCGGCCTCGCTGTTGATGGCGTAGGGCGAGACACCGGTTCCGGTCGGCGCGTTGTGGTCGTCGCACCAGCCATAGCCGAGGCCGAGCGCGGACTGGCGCAGCGCCCGGTCCACGTTTCCCCAATCCGGCACCGGCGCGCGATACACCGGGATCGGGCCGCGATCGCCGTGGTAGGCCGCGTCCGGAAAATTCTTGTCGGTCTCCAGCTTGCAGAACCAGGGCAGCATCGCGTCCCAGCCCCATCCCTCACAGCCGCTGGCTTCCCAGCGGTCGAGATCGTCAGGCATCGCGCGGATGGCGATCTGGCCGTTGATCGTGGAACTGCCGCCCATGGCGCGCCCCCGCCACAGCAGGCGCGGCGCCTGCCGCTCGGTTCGCTTTGCCAGCAAGTTGGGCCAGCGGAAATTATCATCGCCGATGGCGCGCATCGGATTCGGGATCTGGATGTGCTCCGGCGTGTCGGCGGTGCGAAAATCCTGCCCGGCCTCGAGCAGCAGCACGCGATGGGCGGGGTCCTCGCTGAGGCGCGCGGCCAGCGTGGCGCCGGCAGAGCCGCCGCCGATGATGATCGTGTCGTACTCCTGGTCAATCATGCGCGGTCACCGGCAAAGTCATTCCCTGACATATTTCTGGATGCGCCAGTTCAGCGTGTCGGCGACGAAGACCTCATCGCGCGGGCTCACCGCGATGTAATGGGCTTCACCATACTTGCCGCGCGTTTTGCCCTGCCCTGCGCCTGATATCATCCCCACCACCTTGCCGCTCAAATCGAGCTTCATGATCTGGCCGGTGTGACCGGCTGCCAGCCAGATGTGCTGGTCGTCGCCCATGAACAGCCCACAGGGCGCGCCGGGATGCTGCGAGCAGCGGATGTAATTGCCGTCGGCGTCGAACACCTGGATGCGTTCGTTCTTGCGGTCGGCGATGTAGAGCAGCCCTTGCGCGTCGAACACAAGGGAGTGCGGCAGATCGAATTCGCCCGGCCCCTTGCCGTTGCCGCCCCAGGTCGTGATGAAATTGCCGTCAGGATCGAACTTGATCACGCACGACGTGCCCCTGCCGTGACCCTGCAGCACGTAGATGTCGCCGGTCGGACCGACCACCGCCTCGTTCGGTTCGTGGAACAGCCGCAGATGCCCGAACGGATGCCACTCGCCGGTGTGGCCCTTGACGCCGAGCACCATTTCCAGCCGACCGGACGGATTGAACTTGTAGACCAGGTTCGCGGCAACGTCGGTCGCCCAGATATTATCCTGCGCGTCGATCCGCAGGCCGTGCGAGCGTTCGAACATGCCCTCGCCGAACCCGCGGATGAAATGGCCGTCGGGGTCGAATTCCATCAGCGGCATCAGCCCGCGATGAATAACGAAGATGTTGCCTTTGGAATTGAAGGCAACGCCCGACGTGCCGCGGAAATTCATGCCTGGCGGCAGCTTGAACGATTCGGCAACCGCCACATAGGGAAGTGGTGGGAATTCCATTCGCGCCGCCCCTCATGCGAAAAGTTCGTTCGCCAGGTCAGGCCCGCTCAACCCAACGACATATCCAGCGGCGGCGCGACGTTGTCCGGCAGCGGACAGACATAGGGCGTGCGGGCGGTGCGCTTCTTGAGGTCGGCTTTGGCGGCAGCGATCAGCTCCGGCTCGCCCAGCGCCTGGACACCGAGCGCGGCCATCGCCTTGGCCGCCTGCACCATGGCCTTGTGGGCATGCGGGCTCTTGCCCTGGGCGACGATCTGCCAGGTGTGAAACGGCGTTCCGATGGCGACCGTCGGAGCGTGGACCTGAACGGTCGGGACCACCCAGCTGACATCGCCGACATCGGTCGAGCCGATCTGGGGATTGCGTTTGGCATCCAGCGGCACGATGAAATCGGCCAGCGGCCGGTCGGTCGGATCCATGCCGATCGAATGATAGACGGAGGCGATGTCCTTGTCGGTCAGGGTTGCGCGGATTTTTGTGGCGAATTCCTTGTCCGCCTCGTCGAAATGCGGGGGACCCAGATCCGTCATGATGCGGTGCAGGGTTTGCTCGAGCGGGGTGTTGTCCAGAACATTGGAGACGGCGGAAATGATCCGCATCTCCACACTTGTTTCGGTCATCAGCGCGGCGCCTTGCGCGATCTTGTGAACGCGGCCCACCAACGCGTTCATCCCGGGCAGATCGCGGTCGCGGATCGAATAGCGCACGCGGGCGTGGGCCTGCACCACGTTGGGGGCAATGCCGCCGGTGTCGAGCAGCGCATAATGCACGCGGGCTTCGCTCGGCATGTGCTCGCGCATGTAGTTGACGCCGACATTCATCAGCTCCACCGCATCGAGCGCACTGCGGCCAAGATGCGGCGAGACCGCGGCATGCGAGGCGCGACCGGTGAAGATGAAATCGGCGCGGGTGTTGGCCAGCGACGGCGTCACCGCGACTTCCCAGAAACTGTTGGGGTGCCAGGTGATGGCGATGTCGGCGTCATCGAAGGCGCCCGAGCGCACCATGAAGGTCTTCGCCGCACCGCCCTCCTCGGCGGGGCAGCCGTAATAGCGCACGCGCCCCGGCGTCTTGCTCGCGGCTAGCCAATCCTTCACGGCGGTGGCGGCGAGCAATGCCGCCGAACCCAAGAGGTTGTGGCCGCAGCCATGGCCATGGCCGCCGGCCTCGATGGGGCGGTGTTCCGCGACGCCCGCCTCCTGGCTGAGACCGGGCAGCGCATCATATTCGCCAAGGAAGGCGATGACCGGACCGCCCTCCCCCCATTCGCCCATCAGGGCGGTGGGAATGCCGGCGACATTCTCGGTGATGCGGAAACCCTGATGGCGCAGTTCGGCCAGATGTTCGGCGGCAGAGCGTGCCTCGGTGTAGCAGACCTCGGGCATCGCCCAGACCCTGTCGGCCAAATCGATGAAGCGCGGCTTGATGACGTCAATGCCCCGCCAGATGTCGCTGCGATTGTCCATGCTACGGTCCCCGATCGTTGTTTGGATAAAATCGTATCAGCTTCGCCTGACCCGGCCTAGCGCCGGGCGGGTGACCTGCCATGCGGCCGACGCTATGGATATGCGCCTGCGACCTCGCGGCGCGAATGCGCCCGAGCTTTGCCAGATGCTCCTTGCCCTCGAAATACAGAGGGCGCAGGGAAGACCGGGTGCGCGCTGCACCCGCGGTCTCGCGTGCGGTTTGCACTAAGTAGGCTGCACACGAGCATACAGGTCCAGCGGAGAGCATCCGGCCTTCCCTGCGCAATGGCTTTACGGCTTATATCGAGCTCTCCCTGGTGAACGGGCTTTCTTGCCACCATTGCCCGCAAGAAGCGTTTGGCTCCTCACGAACGTGACGCCAGCAACGGGGCGCCAGGACCACACGACTTCGCCGTACGCATCAGTGCCGTTCGTCGCCAGCACATCAGCGTCCACCGCGACCCGCCCAACGTCCGTGACGACGGCCGACGCCCTCTGAGTGGGACGGGATGGGCAGATATATGACCCTGATTTGCCTTCTGGAAAAGCGAAATATTTTTTATTTCGGGGCTTGACACGAATTCCGATAATCGGAATTGATTTGCCCGCCGGGCGACACCGAGGTATCCCCACACACCCGGTCCCCAACGATGATCGGTGATCGTGCAGCGCATGACGGGTCCCGCACGCCGAATTCCGAGACTTCAATATCCCTCTCGCTAACGGGCCCATCGAGCGGTGCGGTCGCGTACAGATAGCTGGATCGAGATGTCCTGCTGGCCGCTTGATAGTGGTCAAGCGATTGCTTTTGGGCCGCTTGGCTTCCAGCCCGGATCACTTGGTCAAAAACAGATTGATCTCCTCGAAAAACCGAGCACTGGCGGGTTCGTGCTTCAGAAAGAGGTGATTCCGCCCCGGCAGCGCTATGAAACGAGCACCGGGAATCCCGGCCGCCATTTGACGGCCCGCATCGATCGGGGCCATGAGATCGCCACGCACATGCATGACGAGGGTTGGGACCTGCACTTGCGGGAGCAATTCGCGCACATCGAGATTTCCGACGACTTCGAAATAGCGAGCAGCGCATTCAGGTGATGTGGTCTTTCGTTGCAGGTCGTTGAACCAATCAGCCTGCTCCTTTGTAGCCTCGGGAATGAACTGCGAGGTGAACATTTGCCGAAATGCCGGATCATCCGTGCCCCATCCAAGGCGCATCAAAGTTCCCATCGCCTTTCGTTTCTCATGTTCCGCTGGTGATCGCTTGCCGCCGCCCAGCGCAAAACCACCATACAGGATCAAGCGACTAACGCGCTCCGGATGCCGTACGGCATAAGCGATGGAGATGGCACAGCCTTGGGAGACGCCAAACAGCGGAAAGCGGTCTATCCCAACGGCATCGACCACGGTTTCGAGATCGCCGACCCATGCCTCAAGAGAAAGCTCGTCGACATCCCAATCCGACAGCCCGTTGCCTCGTGCGTCGTATCGAACCAAGGTGTGATTCCTCGCCAATCCTTCCAGCAAATGATGCCAGATCGGGCTCTCCCAGTCGTGTTCAAGGTGATTCATCCAGTTCGCCGCCTTGACCAAAGGTGAACCCTGCCCCACGGTTGCATAGGCAAGGCGCACCCCATCGGACGTTCGGCAATATTTGATCTCCTGCGTCATGCTGACGGAATCAAAATTCACCGAGTAGACTTCGACGGGCTTGGCGATGTTCTTGAGGTTCCGGAGCCCCAGCTTCTCGCACGTGAACGAGAGTTTTTCGAGCAAGTGATCGTGTGCTTGGCGCGAAATGCAAATTCCGCCCGGTTCGGCCATGCCCTCAAGCCGTGCGGCGATGTTCACGCCGTCGCCGTAAATATCGTTATCGTCGATGATGATGTCGCCGAGGTTTATGCCAACCCGGAATTCGATCCGCTTATCGACACCTACCTTGGCATTCCGCTCGCTCATGCCGCGTTGCACTTCAACGGCGCATCGTACCGCGTCAACCACGGACGCGAACTCGACCAACATGCCGTCCCCGGTCGTCTTGACGATACGGCCCCGATGTTCTTCGATTTTCGAATCGACGAGCGCTTGCCGGTGCCCCTTCAATTGAGCGAGCGTGCCTTCTTCGTCCGCGCCCATGAGACGGCTGTAACCGGCCACATCAGCAGCCAGAATTGCTGCAAGCCTGCGTTCCAACGATGCATCCTCCAACGGTCAGTTACCGCTCACGAATCTTTCAGAACGAGTCTTTCTTCGCGACTTTCCGGAAGGCAGAGAAAGCGCAACGCCAATCCTTCACAATTGCCTCGGAGATCCGGCCCGTCATCTTTCACGACCCGGACGGTTTGCCGGTGCAAGACTATCTGATGCACGTCGCATTCTCTCTGCCCCAGACCACCATCCAGTCCATCGTGAACAAGCCGACCGCCGCCGCATGAAGAAACAGATCGATTGCTTCGCTCTCGGCGATGCTCCGTTCGTGCGCGAACTTTAGCGGATTGACCCGAAAGAGAGCGCTGTCTTCATTCGATCGAATGAGGCTCTCAAGTCGCGAGACCACCCGGGGAGACCAGGGACGGACGCCCTCAAGCGCAGTGAGCCGCTGTTCAAGAGCCTCTTCGTGGAGTGTACGCATCGGCGTTACCCGAAGGTCTAGCCCGAAGCCCCGCCCCGCAAAGTTAGCACGGAAAGCTGCTGCTGAATACAACAGCGGTGGCAAGCTTGCTCCCGACCCGATCGACGCCTCGCGCGTGAATCGATCTCAGGCATACGCCTAAGAATGCAATTGAGGGGGAAGGTGCTATCGCGGGCCGCCATGGGGCTACCGCCGCTCAACGGCGGAGCTTACGTGCGACACCAAGCCCACGTCGGCTCCGGCGCGGTCTATGGCTCCTGCCCGGCGCTCACCCTCAACGAAACGCTTTGGCGGCTGCGGCTGAGTCCGTGTACTCTTGAAAGGCCACGATCTGCCCGCCGCGGACGGTGAGCACGTGCGCGAAGTCGCTCTCGTAGGTGCGCCCGTTGGCTTTGACCTGCCAGACGTAGTGACCGAGCACGACGACCTTGTCGCCCTGTGCAATGAATTCACTGGGCTCGAATGAACGCGCATCCTGTAAACTGGCGAGCGTCGAAAAGAACTCGCCGACCGCGTTGCGCCCCCGTCGCTTGCCGGCAAAGGGCACGTTCTCAACCTCCGGCAATTGCCACGTGATGTCCTCTGACATGGATTGCATCAGGGTCGGGATATCGCCGGCTTTGAAGTTGGCGTAGGCTTGCTCGACAAGCTGTCGGTTCTCAAGTTCGCTCATTTGCACCCTCCTGGCATTTGGGGTGAAAGCGCGGTTATTCCATAACTGATAGCTAAATCTGTCAATGCGCAGCCGCGCAACTACGCTTCGCGCTTCCGATCCGAGCTACATTTATCGGCGGCCATATGGACGCCGCGCCCGTCTTGAGGGCCGCAGGACGGATTGAGCCCTACGAGCTCCAAGCTCTCCCAATTTGGACACTTGCCGCTGCGGGGCAGGATGAGCTGACCAACATGATTGCAGCGGCGAGCCAAAACATCACGCGCGGGGTGTTGTCATCAGCCAACAACCGCGAGGAGCCTACTTGCCATCGTTCCAGATATCGGTCGCCATTTTCCAGTCGTTTCCGACCTTTTCCCAAACCACAACATACTTCCCGCTCACTTCCTGTGGCGTCGGGCCCTTGGTCTTCAGGCTGAAATTTCCGATCTCGCGTGCCGCAGAGGGGCCGAGCGGCTTGACGTCCAGGACTGTGAGTTTCGGATCGCCAACTTGTTCGGCCATGCTTTTCCACATTGCCTCGATCGCCGCTCGGCCCTGCACCATCGCAGAACCGGGCGGATCGCGGTCTCCGCTCCGATACTGCGTGCATGCCGATCGGCAGCAATTTTACCGCCCGGGCATGCCCCTGAGACTCGCCCTATTGGGTTACCCCCTGGTCGGCGCGGCCGCCCAAGACAGCGGCGGAAACGAACGAAAGCCTGCGCCTCGCAGTGTCCACTTAATTCACAACATCATCCCCGTTAACCATACCTATATACGATGGTGTGAATTGACATCGTCGAAAAAATTTTAATCGAGAGTCGCAAATCGAACCGACCGTCCCGTTTTCGCAGGGCACAGTGGTGCGGGGCTGGATTGAAGCTCATCAAAAAACAAATCGAACACGGAGCGTGAGCTCTCGTGACGCAAGCGAGCGTCTCGGGAAAGGGCTTTCGCTTGAGAAAGGTAATGCCGCAGTGAGTGAAAGCGAAACGAAAGTCGCACCGAACGGAACGAATGTATTCGGGATGCCGCTCTTGGAACTCCCAAAGATCGCGTTGCCTGGCGTGAGCTTCGAGCTGGCCGAGCAGGGTTTTGCCCGCGCGCGGGAAGGTTGCGAGAAGATGAAGGTCGCGTCAGAGGCGATGACCGAAGCGCTGCGCGAGAGCTATTCGAGCAACGCCAGAAGCACGACCGACTACGGGCTTAAGGTGCTCGAAATCTCAAACGCCAATGTCGCCTCCGCGATCGATTTCTTCGTCAATCTGCTGGGCAGCAAGTCCGTTTCGGATGTCTTTACCTTGTCTGCGTCGCAGGCGCGCAAGACCTTCGACGCCGCATCCGGCCAGAACAAGGAATTGCTGGCCCTTGCCCAAAAGCTTGCGACGGAAACGGGTGAGCCGATCAGAGATCACTTCGCCAAGATTCTCCACAAAGCCGGCTAAAAAAGCGGCGCCCAATTCACATAGAGGATTCGTTCAGGAGGGATCCGGCCGGTTGGATTAAGCCCTGCAACGAGCATGCCCACCCCATGCTCGATCAAACAAAGGCACAGGTGCGCTATGCCCCCCCAGTCACCGCACCGACAAGAGGCGCAAATCCAACCGGCCGGTGCTTTGCTGCAAAAACGGCAAGTACCATTTCAAGGGAGGGACACATGGGTATGGTTATGGTGAAATGTCCGCAAAGCGGACGCGCGATCCCCACCGGCATCAAGATCGATCGCGAGAGCTTTAGACGCAGCGCGGTGTTCTTCTCGCGCACCCATTGCCCGATCTGCAGCACCTATCACGACTGGTTCGCGCGGGAAGCCTGGGTCCACGAGCCGAGCATCCGGACGCGGCGTCTCGGCTCGGGCTCCAGCGCCTGACCGTCGCTAGAGCGTGATGACTTCTCTTCGATTCGTCATCCCACTCTAGCTCTTTGTTTGAGCATGATCTTTTCGGAAAACCGGTGCCCACTTTTCCGGATCATGCTTTAGCGCAATGGGGGACACCATGGCGCGCATGGAAATCTCAACTGAAACGTCGACCTGGCTGCTGCAGGCCAGGGACTTTCTTGAAGAAGCACGACGGCTAAAGCCGGGCCCCGCGCGCAACGAGCTGCGCCAGACAGCGAAGGTGCTGCGCGAGCTTGCGAAGCTCGAGGCGAAGAAACGACGCAACGGCCGGTCGCAGCGCCGATAGGTCGGCGGTCGCGCTCACACGACATCGCCCGATTCGATTTCCGGGATGCGCACACCAACCGGCGGAACCGCCGCGCGTGATCGGGCCGTGTTCACCGAAAGGATCTCCTCGACTTCGAGACGTATGGTGCCGTGGCATTCGCACGATGCCGCCGCGAGCCGCGATCGGTCGATCTCGATCCGGCCTCGTTGATCGGACCTGATCGCTCCGGAAGCGCGCAGTTTGCCCATCAAGAGCGTCACCGTCGTTCGTCGCACACCAAGGATCTGCGACAACGCCTGTTGGGTGAGCGGGAGCACGTCGTGGTCGATGCGGTCGCGAAACTGCAGCAGCCAACGGGCCATGCGGGCTTCGACCGGATGCAGCGCATTGCAGGCCGAGCCGAGTTGGAACTGTACCAGCATCGCCCTGGCGTGATTCTGGACAAGGTGCCGGATCGCCGGACTCCGATTGAAAGCGGCGTGAAAGCGCGATGCAGGAATCCGCGAGGCGATGCCCGCCGCACGAACGACCGCGGTAACGGCCGAAGGTGACGGCCCGAGCACTGAAAGAATGCCTATTGCCCCCTCGCGCCCGACTGCGGCGGTGGCAACCGTCTCTCCGTCCGCCATGTCGATCATCAGCGAGATGGCGCCGCTATGAGGGAAAAGGACATGCTCGATCGGGTCACCCGCTCGCGAAATGACCGCGTCCGGATCGAGCGCGACCGTCTCCAGCACGGGCCCCAGCAGATCGAGGTCCGACGGCGGCAGCGCTGCAAGAAGGCGGTTACCTGTTCCGCCCAGAGGCTTCACTGAAGGGAGCCCGCGATGAGACATTCGCGGCCTTCTTCATTTGGAGTGTCGCGAAACGGCGATCTTGCTCCGAGATCAAACTCACCCTGGTACGCTTTTACTCTCGACAACAAATTTGCTCCCAACAACAAAACTCTAACCATCGGCCGCGATGTGGATTTCTGCTCGCCGCGTCGCAAAGAGTTAGATGCAAATGCGCCGGACGCAACAACAAAATGCGCATAAGTACCACCGTAGTAATGCGGCACGCGTGGTTCCAATTCCGGCGCACGGCACACGCTTTCCGGCGCACGGCACACGACGGAAGCGGACGCGACCTATCGGTGCGCGAGCCCGTAGCGATATCAGCAGGTAGCACTTTTGAGACATGACGGTGGACCCCGGGATGTCCGTGAACGGAAGTCGTCGGCGGTCAGCCGCCCAAGCCGCTCAATGAGGTGAACGCTCGCGATCGGGGTTGCTGTTATCTGCGGCAATATGGACGCCGCGCCCGTCTTGAGTGACAATGTCTCCTGTTGGCGAAATGTCTCCTGTTGGCGAAGTGCCAGCGGTGGCCATATGCCGCCTGATACGAAACACAAGAGCGGCATCAAGACGCCCCGCAATGGAAACGCCCCATGCTGATCCCCCTTGCCGACGTGCCGCGCTGGTATGCCGAGCGCAAACCGAAAGACACGATCGCGATCAGCCATGGCGCTGAGACGCTGACCTGGGAGCAACTGGAGCGCAATGCCAACGCCCGTGCCCGCGCCTTTGCCGCCAAGGGGGTCAAGCCCGGCGATTTCGTCGCCATCGGCCTGCCCAACAGCAACATTTTTTTCGAGACCACGTTTGCGGTGTGGAAATGCGGCGCGACGCCGACCTCGCTGACCTGGCGGTTACCGCGCGGCGAGGCGGCTGCGGTGCTGGAGATTCTCCAGCCTTCGCTTGTCGTCGGCGGTCAGCCGGACTGGAATGCACCGAATTCGCTGCCCGCCGATTTTGTGCCGGAGGGCTTTTCCACTGAGCCGATCGACAATCCGGTGGCGCGCTACTGGAAGGCGATGACCTCTGGCGGCTCGACCGGCCGGCCGAAGGTGATCCTCGACCACCGGCCCGCCGTGATCGATACCGCGGGACCGGCAGCGCTCGGCATGCCGATCGGCGCTTCCCTGCTCAACCCCGGGCCGCTCTACCACAACGCGCCCTTCATCGTGTCGCACACCGCGCTGTTCCATGGCGGGCGCGTCACCGGCCTCGTCAAGTTCGACGCCGAGGAATGCCTGCGCCTGATCGAAGAGAGCCGGGTGCAGTGGGTCAATTTCGTGCCGACCATGATGCACCGGATCTGGGCGCTGCCGGGTGAGGTGCGCAGCCGCTACGATCTGTCGAGCCTGCAAATCGTGTTTCACATGGCAGCGCCGATGCCGCCATGGCTGAAGGAAAAATGGATCGAATGGCTCGGGCCCGAGCGCATCTATGAGCTCTATGGCGGTACCGAAGCGCAGGGCGCATGCATCATTTCGGGCGTCGAATGGCTCGAACACAGGGGATCGGTCGGCAAGATCGCCGAGACCTCCCGCCTGCGCATCATCGGCGAGGACGGCAACGAGGTCGCCACCGGCGAGACCGGTGAAATCTATTTCCTGCCCAATGACGGCGCCGGCAGCAGCTATCATTACCTCGGCGCCGAACCAAAACGCCGCGCCGACGGCTGGGAATCGCTCGGCGACATCGGAAGGCTGGACGCCGACGGCTATCTCTATCTCGGCGACCGGCTCGCCGACATGATCCTGCGCGGCGGCGCCAACATCTACCCGGCCGAAATCGAGGCCGCGGTATCAGCGCATCCGTTAGTTCGCTCCTGCGTCGCGGTCGGCCTGCCCGATCCGGAATTCGGCCAGCGCGTGCACGCAATCCTGGAACTTGGGCCCGACACCGACGCGCAATCGGTCGCCGACGGCATGGGCGATTTCCTCTCCGACCTGCTCAGCCGCTACAAGCACCCGGAAAGTTTTGAAGTGGTCAATTTCGGCCTGCGCGATGATTCCGGCAAGGTCCGCCGCACCCTGCTGCGCGACGAGCGCGCCGCCTGGCTGAAGGAGAATCGCGCCTTCCGGATATTGCCCGCGCGGGCGCGGGCCAAGGCGGAGTGAGGAGCGGAGTGGAGTCGGACCGACGGCAGCGACCGTACCAAGATTGCCAAAAAGCCTACTCCCGTCATCCGAGACGTTTCCATACACGGCATCCTGAGGTAGATTCGTCTAATTGACGCGCCGGCTTTCGAGCGGCCGCACCGCATGGGGACATGACATGTCTTTCCGCAAGGATAACAGGGCATACGAGGCCTGGCTCGCCACGCAGTGCGACGTCGTCAAAAAGGATATCGCCTACAAGCACAAACAGATGACGAAGAACCCCTTCATCTTTCTGCGGGCGACCTATTTCCGCTGGGCCAGAAAAATCGGCGACTGGTGTCCGGAGCTGATGGATGCGCCGCAGTTGCTTTCGGTCGGCGATCTGCATCTGGAAAATTTCGGGACCTGGCGCGATGCGGACGGCCGCCTGGTCTGGGGCGTCAACGATTTCGACGAAGCCGCCGTCATGCCCTATGTGCTCGATCTGGTCCGGCTTGCGGCCAGCATCCAGCTTGCGCCGAATCCGGCGGTCGACCTCAGGCATGCCGCCAACGCCCTGCTCCGGGGTTATCGCGACGGCCTTAAAGCCCCACGGCCGGCGCTGCTGTTCGAAGATCAAAGCTGGTTGCGGCCCTATGCCGAGCCTGAGGAAGACAAGCTGAAGGAGTTCTGGAAGGAAGTGGCCGACTACCCGGATTACAAGCCGCCGCCCGCAATCGCCAAAGCGCTGATCGAAAGCCTGCCTGACAGCGTGGACAGGAAGAGCATCCGATTGTGCCGCCTGCTCCACAAGGGTGGCGGCAGCCTGGGGCGGCCGCGTTACGTCGCGGTCGGCGACTGGCGCGGCGGGCAGGTATTGCGCGAGGCCAAGGCGCTGGTGCCCTCGGCGTGGACATATGCCAATGGCCAAAAATCCGGCAAGAAATCCGGGAAGTCGAATTTCCTGGCGCTGGCAAACAGCCGGTATCGCGCGCCGGATCCGTTTCTCGACGTGCGCCATCAATTCATCTTTCGGCGCATCGCCGCCGATTCCCGCAAGATCGAGCTGGGTGATGCCGCCGGCAAGAAATTGCACCTCAAGCTGCTGGAGGCGATGGGACTGGAAGTGGCGTCGGTCCACGCGGCAGGCGCGGTGCCGGTCAAGGCGCTGCAGGCCGACCTTGCGAAACGCCCGCGCGGCTGGCTGAACGCCGCCGCAGCGGTTGCGGCCGACAAAGTCAAGCGCGATTATCGGGAATGGCGGAGCTGACGCGCGTTCCATCAGTGCACGGATCGCAAACCCGCGTTCGATCCGCGATCTCGATCCGCGGCCGTTTCGCTGATATAATCCGGCAAAGGCTGCCGCTGGCAGGACCATGATCTATTCGGGTTGCGCGGCGTTGGTTAAGCGACGCGCAACCGTATGGGAGACCCTTCATGCCCTCTTTGACCGAATGGAAAGTGCCGCCGGCCAACCAGCCGCGCCCGGGCGATTACAGTTTTGATCTCGACCGCGCACTGGCCTCGGTGGTCGGGCTGCATTCGATTATCCCCGCCGACGCCTTCAGCGCGGAAACGCTCGGCACCGAGCGCGCCGGCAATGGCGTGCTGATCGACGACGGCCTGGTGCTGACCATCGGCTATCTCATCACCGAGGCCGAGACCGTGTGGCTGCATCTGGGCGACGGCCGCGTGATGCAGGGCCATCCGCTCGGCTTCGACTTCGAATCCGGCTTCGGCCTGGTGCAGGCGCTCGGGCGTCTCGACATCGAGCCGCTGCCGCTCGGCTCTTCCGCCATCACAAGGGTCGGCGACCGCGTCGTGCTCGGCGGCGCCGGCGGCCGCACGCGATCGGTCGCGAGCCAGATCGCGGCCAAGCAGGAATTCGCCGGCTATTGGGAATATCTGCTGGATGAAGCGATCTTCACCCACCCCGCGCATCCGAACTGGGGCGGCACCGGGCTGATCTCTGGCCGGGGCGAGCTGATCGGCATCGGCTCGCTGCAGCTCGAACGCGAGCGCGAGGGCAAGGCCGAACACGTCAACATGATCGTGCCGATCGACCTGTTGAAGCCGGTGCTCGACGATCTGCGCAAGTTCGGCCGCGTCAACAAGCCGGCGCGGCCATGGCTCGGGATGTTTTCGACGGAGATCGACAACCGCATCGTGGTGGTCGGCGTCGCCGGCAAGGGTCCGGCGGCGCGCGCGGAAATCAAGACCGGCGACGTCATCCTCGCGATCAACGGCGACAAGATCACCAGCCAGACCGGCTTCTACCGAAAACTCTGGTCGCTGGGCCCTGCCGGCGTCGACGTGCCGCTCACGGTCTATCATGAGGGCGTCACTTTCGACGTAGTGCTGACCTCGGTCGAACGCGCCAAGCTGCTGAAGGCGCCAAGACTTCACTGAGCAAGACTGCACTGAAAAAGACTGCACTGAGACAAGGCTTCACCAGACTTGATCAAATCAGGGAATGCGCGATGAGCGAGGCGGTGGTGGACGACGTCGTTGCCGTGCTGCCGCCGCTGCTGCAATCGCTTGAAGCGCTCGGCTTTGTCGCGCGCTACCTGAACCCGCCGGATTTTGGTCGCGTGATGGAAGCTGCCGGCACGCCGGACGAGGCGCTGCGCGCGGTGCGCCCGCGGCTTTCGCAGTGGCCCGCGGAATTCAGCGATATCAAGACCGCGCTCGAGACCGCCAGCGACGCGGCGCTGGCCGCCTTCGCAGGGTTACGCGAAGTGCAGAACGGCAATGGCGATCTGGTCAGCGTGTTTCGGGCACTGCGCTATTCGCCGCGGGCGCAGGAGGCGCTCTATGCGCTGGTCGCGAAATTGCCGCCGGTCAGCGAGTTCTTTGTCGAACCTTCGTTGCGCGAGGATGCCGATCTCACCGCACGGCTGGCGCAACCGGCCAATGAAAACACCGGCATCTTCCACGACCATAACGAGCCCGGCAGCCGCGGTGGCTTCTCGCTCTATGTGCCGGAATATTATACGCCGGACCGCGCCTGGCCGCTGGTGATGGCGCTGCATGGCGGCAGCGGCAATGGCCGCGGTTTCCTGTGGAACTGGCTGCGCGACGCGCGAAGCCACGGCGCCATCCTGATCGCGCCGACCGCGACCGGGAATGCTTCGAATAGCAAAACCACCTGGGCCTTGATGGGCGAGGATACCGACACGCCGAACCTGATGCGCATTCTCGAACAGGTGCGTTCGCGCTGGAATATCGACGCGACAAAAATGCTGCTGACCGGCATGAGCGACGGCGGCACTTTCTGCTATGTCAGCGGGCTCGAAAGCGCCTCGCCGTTCACGCATCTGGCGCCGGTCTCGGCGACGTTCCATCCGCTGATGGCTGAAATGGCGGATGCGGAGCGATTGCGCGGCCTGCCGATCCACCTCGTGCATGGCAAGCTCGACTGGATGTTTCCGGTGCAGCTGGCGCGCCAAACCCAGCAGTTGCTGTCGGCGGCCGGCGCCAACGTGACCTATCGTGAGCTGGACGATCTCAGCCACACCTACCCGCGCGAGATCAACGCGCCGATGCTGGCGTGGCTGCGCGAGGAATGATTCCAGTAACGCGGGCGTTCGGACGCATTTGATGCGGCGAACGCCCGCGGGCCGGTTAGCGCCAGCCGCCGGACGCCGAGATTCGTTCGCCGGTCAGCCAGGCGGAATCATCTGATGCGAGGAACACCGCCACCTTCGCGATGTCGTCGGGCTGGCCGTAGCGGCCGAGCGGCGTCATGCCGATGACTTGCTCTTCGACGTCGCCTCCGAGCAGGCCGGCACTCTCGAGCCCTTCCGATGCCGTGGCTCCCGGCGCGATGGCATTGACGCGGATTTGTCGCGCGCCGAACTCTTTCGCCAGGCTGCGCGTGATCGAATCGACCGCGCTCTTGGTGGCGGAATAGATCACCGAATCCGGCGTCGGATTGAGGCTCGCGATCGACGAGATATTGATGACACTGCCGCCCTGCGGGCCGAAATAGTTCAGCGCTTGCTGGATGGTCAGCAGCGTTCCCAGCACGTTGGTGTTGAACTCGCGATGAAACTCCTTCTCGGTCACCTTCTCGAGCGGCTCGAACTGGTAGACGCCGGCATTGTTCACCAGCACGTCGAGCGTGCCGAACGACGTCTTGGTCTGTTCGAACAAACGCTTCACGTCGGCGGCATCAGCGACGTCGCCCTGCACCGCAATCGCCTTGCCGCCCTTGGTCGTGATGTCGGCGACGACGCGATCGGCGCCTTCGCGGCTCGACGCGTAGTTCACCACCACGGCGGCGCCGGCCGCGGCCAGGCCTTTCGCGATACCGGCGCCGATGCCTTTCGACGCCCCCGTGACGATCGCCACCTTGCCCTTGAGGTCACTCATTTGATTCTCCTGACAGGCCGGCCCTGTTGCCGGCGTTTGTGACCGGCTATCTACTTCGGACTGAATGGCTTATTAGGATCACATAGATCGCAGGATTTGTGCCTGGAATTCCGAAATGACGACAATTCTGGAGAAAACCGCCGGTCTGGTCGCCTTCGTGCGGACGGTGGATTCCGGCTCCTTCTCGAACGCCAGCCGCGCCATCGGCTCCAGCGCGTCGGCCGTCTCGAAAAGCGTGGCGCGGCTGGAGCGCCGGCTCGGCGTCCGGCTGCTGCAGCGGTCGACGCGGACGCTGAGCCTCACCACCGAGGGCGCAGCCTATTACGAACGCGTCGCACCGCTACTCCGCGCGATCGAGGACGCCGAGGACGTCGTGCAGATGGCCGAGAGCGCGCGCGGCCTGTTGCGCGTGACCGCGCCGGTGTTTGTCGGGCGAACGCTGATCGGGGAATGGTCGCAAGCCTTCCTGGCGCGGCATCCCAACGTCAAACTCGAACTCAGCGTCAGCGATCGCCATGCCGATCTGATCCGGGAAGGTTTTGATGTCGCGTTGCGCATCGGCGATCTCGCCGATACCGATCTGACGGCGCGCAAGCTGGCGGATCTGCCGATGGCCATGATCGCCTCGCCGGGTTACGTCGCCGCGCGCGGCGTGCCCCGCAGCGTCGAAGATCTGCGCCAGCATGCTTGTCTGCGCTATCTGCTTGCCGGAAAGCCCTATCCGTTTGCTTTCGCCGATGACACCACCATCACCCCCGAAAGCGTGCTTGATTCAGACGACGGCACTACGCTGTATCACGCAGCCCTTCACGGCGCCGGCATCGCGCAGGTGCTCCGCTTCGCCGTCGAGGACGATTTTGCGGCCGGTCGTTTGGTCGAAATACTGCCTGACGTCGCGATGCCGTCGGTTCCGATGCACGTCGTGCACGCCTTTGGCCGGCAATTGCCGGTGCGGGCGCGACTATTCGTCGATTTCCTTGTGGAACGCGTGGGCCGGATCGGCAAATAGCCCGGCGGGAACTTTCCTCTCAAAGCTGCGTTGTTTGCGCATCATCGGAGGATGTCATGCGAACGTTTCTGGGAATGATTTTGGGCGCGCTGCTGCTGGTCTGCGGCGTCTACGTCTATGATTCGATGAACACATCGAGTGTGGCGAACGGTCAGGTCGCGCAGAACAACCGCACCATCGTCAACTGGGATGTGGCCGCGACCGATTGGAAAGCGTTGAAAACGCGCGCCCATGAGGAATGGACCAAGATCGCGTCGAAGTAATCACGCGACCAGTTGCACGGGAAATCAGGGCGTCCTCGTCACCGACGAGGGCGCTCTTTCCATTGGCGAGACTAGTTAGCGGCCTTCGCCTTCCGCGCGTCCTTGATGACCATTTCGAACTCCGCCATGGTCAGGATGCCGGGCACGCGGAACTTGCCGACGATAAAGGACGGCGTGCCGCGGAAACCGAAGGCTTCGGCCTGGGCGTGGTTGCGCGCGAGGATGGCGTCGATCGCCTTGGCGTTGGTGGCAAGGTCGCGGTTGAGGCGATCCATGTCGACGCCCTTTTCGGCGATCAGCTCGCGGGCGCGCGCCTCGGTCAGCCGTGAACTGACGCCGATCATCGCCTCGTGCGCCTGCATGAACTTGTCCTGATATTTGGCCGCCAGCGCCATCCGCGCCGTGATCTTGGAAACTTCGCCGAGGATAGGCCAGTCCTTCAGCACCAGGCGGACCTTGCCGTCGTCCTGCACGACCTGCGCGATCTCCGGCGCGATCTTGCGGCAATAGGGACAATTATAGTCAAACCATTCGACGATGTTGATGTCGCCGTCGGGGTTGCCGGCCGCGGGGATATCCGGGTCGCGCAGCACCAGCGCTTCGGTCAGCACCGCGTCGTCATCACGCGCAAACGCCTGATGTGGCATCGCGGCGGTGCCGAGCAGGGTTACGCCGGCGCCAAGCAGGCCGAGCGCTTCGCGCCGGCTGCGGTGCGGCTTGGTTCCGGCTGGTTTGTTCTGCTGGTTCATTGCTGCTCTCGCGACGGCCTCACCCCTGTCTACGCCCAGGATGAGGATATGTTACGCGCCAGCATATAGAGCGCTACCGCAATAATGACCACGGCGAACACAATGTTGAGGGCGCCGCGCCGCTCTGCAAGGTGGCGCGCGGCGCCGGTGCCGGCCAATCCCCCGGCAATTCCTCCAGCGACGAACAATCCCGCCAGCGCCCAGGAGACGAGGCCGGACCAGGCGTAGCTGGCGGCGGTGGTCATGCCGAACGCGGTGACGGCGACCAAGGAGGAGCTAACCGCGTTCATGATCGGCATGCCCGTGGCCAGCATCAACGCCGGCACGATCAGGAATCCGCCGCCGATGCCGAAGAATCCCGATAGCGTCCCCGTCGCCAGACCAAGGCTGACGATGGCCGGCATGTTGGACATCGACATCTTGACATCAGGCAGCCCGATCCGCGACCGCGTCTTCAGCATCAGCAGCGCGATCCCGATCATGACCAGCGCGAACAGCGCCAGCAGCTTTTGCCCGTCGACCATCTTGCCGAGGATCGATCCGCCGAACGCGCCCGCCATCCCCGCTGCGGCAAACATCAGCGCGCACGACCAGACCACCGTGCCGCCGCGCGCATGGTTGGACAGATTGACCGCGGCATTGGCGGCGACCGCAATGGCGCTGGTGCCGATCGCGACATGCGGTTCGGGCACGCCGACCACATAGACCATCAGCGGGACCGCCAGGATCGATCCGCCGCCGCCGACCAGGCCAAGCGAAAACCCGACCAGCATCCCCGACGCCAGTCCCAGCACGCTTTGCATGGTGAAGATGATCAAGATGGAAGACTCATGTGCACGGCCGGATCATAGAAGAAATTTCTATGATCCGCCATAGCTGCAGCACAAACCTGCCCTGAAACAGGCGTTCAGCGCACGTCCCATGCTCCGAGCAACGTCCGACGTCAGGCGGGCGCGGGCGCCCTGTCCTGCAACGGGGCGCTGGCGCGGCGTGGCAGTGCCATCAGCGTCCCCGTCATGGTCGCGATCAGCGTCTCGATGCCGTCGTGTTCGGCATAGGCGCGCCCCTCACATACGGTGAGCGTACGACCCGGTTTGACGACGTTGGCCCGGAACGCAAAACGTTGCCCGCGGGCCGGCGCCAGCAGATTGGTCTTGAATTCCACGGTCAGGATGTCGGATCCATCGGGCATCAGTGTGAAGGCGGCGATGCCGCAAGCGCTATCGAGGCCCGCGGTGATGATGCCCGCATGCACAAAACCGTTCTGCTGGGTAAGATCAGGCGAATACGCCATCGCAAGCTCGACCTCGCCCGGCTCCAGCCGTGCGATCGAAATCCCGAGCGTGCGCATCGCGTGCTGGCGCTCGAACGTATCGGTCGCGATCTCACGAAAATCCGGATTCTTCGGCTCGAAGCGCGCCATACCGCTCATGCCAGCACCGCCTCAGCCGGGCAGAGATGCTTTAGCGCGGTATTGCGGATCTCAGGCGCGAACGGCATCGATTTGTGGGCCTGCCGGTCGAGGTGCACGGCGGTGATTTCACAGGTCGCTGATATCTCGCCGGTTTCGGCGTTGCGCATCTCGTGCAGGAAGCGGATCGACTTGTCGCGGATTTCCAGCAGCCGGCTTTTGACTTCGACGATATCACCGGCGAAAAGTTCGCGCTTGTAGCTGATGTTCTGCTGCACGCCGGCCATGCCGTGGCCGGATTCGCGCAAATAGGACGGCGTCAGCCCGAGCCGCGCGAACATATTCCAGTTCGCCTCGTCGAATTTGCCGACATACCACATGATGTTCATGTGCCCGACATGATCGCATTGCCACGGATAGACCGTGCCGCGATAGGTCGCGTCCGTCTCCATCGTCTCGCTCCCGCTTATCGTTTCTGCCCGCTTTTCTGCCCGCTTTCGATTCCTGATACGGTAGCGTATCAGGACATGAACGGGTTAGCAATACGGTACCGTATCAAGAATCGGTGAGGCTGGAATCAATGACCGACGGCAAGAGCGAGAATCGCAAGGACGCGACCTGGATCGAGGCCGGCATGGCGGAAATCGCCCGCACCGGTGTCGAGGGCGTGCGAGTCGAGGTGCTGGCGAAGAATCTTGGCGTCACCAAGGGCGGTTTCTATCGTCGCTTCAAGGATCGCGCGGCGCTGCTGGACGGCATGCTGCAAAACTGGAGCACCGGGCGCATCGCCGCGATCGAAAGGCAGACCAGCCTCGATGGCGCCACCGCGCGCGAACGCTTGCGGGCGCTGGTCGCGCTTTATTCGGAACGGATGAATACCGAGGGCATGGCGGTGGAGCTTGCGATCCGGCAATGGGCGCGATCCGACGAGGCCGCGGCCGCAGCGGTCGCCAGCGTCGATGCCGCGCGCCTGCAAAATGTCGGGCAGCTCTATCGGGCGGCGGGGCTGGCGGCAGAGGAAGCCGACGCGCAGGCGTTCCTGTTCTACTGCTTCATCTTCGGCCAGAGCCTGCTGTTCCTCGAACGCGGCCCACGCAAGCGCGCGCAGCTGATCGCAAAATCAGCCGAGAAGCTGCTCGAGGATGAAGGCTAGACGCGTGATGCGTTAAATTGCATCCGCGATGGAAGCTGCGCTCCCTCTCCCGCACTTGCGGGGGAGGCGTAGGCGGCCTACGGCCGCCGTCCTTGATTAAGAACGCCGATGCGTAGCATCGGCTATGGGTGGGGGCTCTCTCAGCGATGCGACTCGTGGAGAGAGCCCCCACCCGGCGCTACGCGCCGACCTCCCCCGCAAGCGGGAGAGGTGAAGCAAGTCTGCGTATTCAGCGATAGCTCAGGCCGTAGGTTTCAGCTTCTTGGTGCATTCGCTGTAATAGCCGCCGCCCTTCTGGATCCACTTCAGGCCGCCATTGCCGTTGCTGGTCTTGTTGGCGTTGTACTGATCGAGGCAGGTGTGCATGCGCTGTTTGCCAGCGGTTTCCTTGGCGTATTTCGGATCCACGGCGTTCGGATAGACTGCAGGTCCCGCCGGCGCCGCAGCTTCCTTTGCGGGCGCGGCTTCCTTCTTGGCCTTGGCTTCCTTGGGCGCGGCAGCAGGTGCTGCGGCCGGCGCGGCTGCTGGCGCAGCGGCGGTGGCATCCGCACCGCATTGCGCCTTGCGGAAGTCATTCCATTTCTGGCCGCCGAGCGTGCCGGCGGTCTTGGCGGCCTGGTATTTCGCGCTGCATTCCTGCGCGGTGAGGGCCTGCGCCGGCGACGTCACCATGAACGCCGCAAAACCCGACACCGCCATTGCGCAGAGTATTTTTGCTTGATTGGTCATCCTAAGGCTCCCTTGGACAGTTCTCTTGAGCAGTCATCTGCAACGCCCATCCTAGCGCAACCACAGCTTGCGACAACGCGCGGTGCGATTTTCCGTTCAAAATAATGTGGCTGTCAAGGAAGCGGATATTCCGGTCCATTCACTTAACGTTCAGCATCACGGCGCGACGGTCGCGCCCTTGTCTTCAATCCGAGGTGCCCCATGACGAAGATCTCTTCCCTTGTCACCGCGACCGCGATTGCCTCATTCCTGCTGATGGGCGTGGCGTCGGCGCAAACCGCGGCGCCGGCTGCAAAGACCGAGGCGCCGAAGACCGAAACCAAGGCACCGGCCGACAAGAAGGCCGCCGCGAAGCCGCGGACGCCCGGCTCGCTCGAATGCTCCAAGCAAGCCGACGAGAAGGGGCTCAAGGGCAAGGAACGCAAGAAATTCCGTTCCGCCTGCAAGAAGGAATTTGCCGACAAGGAAAAGGCGGCGGGAGCGAAGTAACCACCTGCCCTTCCTGCTTCAGGACAAGGGCTACTTCGCATCTGCATGTCTGATGGTGTCGCTTGGCGCCCGCGGCCCCCGCGCGGGCGCCAGTTGCTTGCCGGCGCATTGACCGCCCGCGCCAGGGCCGATGATGGCTGGCGTACGCATTGCAGCAATCGCGTGGTGCATTTGTCGCGCGATGCGGGATTTGCCATAAGGCGGCGTGAGCCTGATCCCCGCATCGATGACGTCTGCGATTCCTGACCGCGCCAGGATTCTCTCCACGATCGAGACAATCGTCCTCGGCGCCGCTGGCGGCTTGCTGTTTCTTTGGGCAAACCTGCCCGGTGGACTGATCTCCGGCGCGATGTTCGCGGTCGGCATCGCCGCGATCTGCGGACGGCCGCTCGCGATGCCGCCGATCCTGACGCAAAGCGTGCTGCTGCTGCTCGGAATCACGCTGGGCTCGCTGGTGTCGCGGCAGCTGATCCAGCACATGAGCTCCTATCCGCTGACCATCGGACTTCTGGCGCTCGCCACCTTCTGTTCGACCTTCGGCAGCAGCTTCTACCTGCAGCGCTTCCACGGCTGGGACCAGACCTCGGCCTTGCTGGCCGGAAGCCCCGGCGCGCTGTCGCAAATCACCATCCTCGCCGCCGAGAAGGGCGCCGACGTCGCTGGTATCGCCGTGGTTCAGACCATGCGCGTGATCATCCTCACCGCCGCCCTGCCGCTGCTGCTGGCATTGACCGGAATCGCACCATCGGCACCGCCGAACATCGCCGCCATCATCGCCTCGCCGCTCGAACTGGCCGTATTGATCGCGGCTGCGGTCGCGGTCGCGCTGTTGTTGCTGCTGATGAAATTTCCGGCGAGCTGGATGTTCGGCGCGATGATCGCCTCGAGCGTGCTGCACGGCACGGAAATGATCGAGGGCGGGCTGCCGCCCTGGATGCGCGGCGTGGCGCTGGTCGGCATCGGCGCGGTGATCGGCACGCGCTTTGCGCGGGTGAAACGGTCGACGCTGCTCAGCCATGTCAATGCGGGGCTGGGCTCGTTTGCGGTGGCGATCGTGATCTCGGCAATTTTCGTCGCCATCATCGCGCTAACCACGAATGTGCGGTTGGCCGACGTCGTGGTCGCCTTTGCGCCGGGCGCGATGGACGCCATGCTGGCATTGGCGCTGACGCTGCATATCGACCCGATTTTCGTCGGCGCGCACCATCTGTCGCGCTTCGTGTTCGTCTCCATCACGACGCCCGGCATCGTCCATCTGTTCGGACGGCCGCAGGACGATGTGGACGACTAGGCCCGCTTCGCTGACTTGACACCCCACGCCGCGATCGCAGCGATCGCCAGCGAGATCAGCACATTGTAGCCGGCGAGCGAGAGGCCGAGGAAGCGCCACTGCACCTCGTCGCAGCGGATCACTTTCACGGTGTCGAGGCGCTCGAGCAGCGTGCCGGCGCTGCCGAGATTGACGAGCGGGCCCGAGCAATCGGTCGGGCCCTGCCAGAACTTCCATTCGACGCCGGCGTGGTAGCCGCCGAGCCAGGCGTTGGCGAGCGCCGCCAGCGCCAGCAGCCCAAGGCCGGCCAGCAGCACCGGCCGCGGCGCGTTCCGCGAGGCTGCGAAGGCGACCAGAAGGGCGAGCGGGACCGCCAGATAATAGGCGTAGCGCTGTTCGAGGCAGAGCGGACAGGGGCGGATATCCAGCACCAGCTGGAAGAACCAGGCGCCCGCCAGGGTCGCCGCCGCGATGGCCGCGATCGCCAGCGCGGCGACAACAGCGGGATTGGCACCAAGCCCGGCATGTGACGGATTTGCGGTGGCATGAAGCGTCACGGGCGTTCTCCAACGATAACAAGGTCCTATCCCGCTGATATGGCGCTGTCGAGGCGCGGGACAATCACATCCGCGCGGGTTGACCCGGGGAAACCGCCCGCTATATTCCGCCGGCTTCGCGGCACCGGCCTTTGGCCGACGCCCCGAGGGCCCCTGTGGCGGAACTGGTAGACGCGCTCGACTCAAAATCGAGTTCCGCAAGGAGTGCTGGTTCGATTCCGGCCAGGGGCACCACGCTTCGCCCTTTCGGGCTTCGCGTGGCGCGGCCACGTCGCCGTGACGGCCAACTTGCTGCCAGCATTGCGGGCGAAGCGATCCCCTCGTACCCTTCGGCACGACCGCCACCTCCATTCAGAAGCGCGCACCCGATGGACATGCTCGTCAAACTCTATGCCCTGCCCGATTCCCGGCCTGCCTATGATCGATTGCGCAACGCCGGAATCGTCATGCGCCGTGCGCTGGCCCCCGAAAAGCACAAGGTCACAGGCTGGGTGCGGCAGAATTTCAGCGAGGCATGGGCCAGCGAAACCGATGTCGCGTTCAGCCGCCAGCCGGTCTCCTGCTTCATCGCGGTCCGGGAAAAAACCATCGTGGGATTCGCCTGCCATGATGCGACCTGTCGCAACTTCTTCGGTCCGACCGGCGTCGATCCGAAGGCTCGGCAAGGCGGCATCGGGAAAGCCCTGCTGTTCGCCTGCCTCGAGGACATGCGGCAACAAGGCTTTGGCTACGCCATCATCGGCGGCGTGGGGCCGGCAGAGTTTTATTCGAAGGCGGTCGGCGCGGTGGCCATCGAAGGTTCGGAGCCGGGGATTTATCGGGGGCTGCTGTAGCGCCGCATTGCCCGTGGGAGGCTGACCGCTAGATCCGGGCGACCGCGGAAGATCGCGCTTGATCGGCCATCTGGGCAGCCCTGCTCTCTTCACCGGAATACGCGCCGGCATCGGGCACTATCGAGCCCGCCTCGGTTTCCGCCAATTCGGTGCGGTTGCGGCCGAGGCGTTTGGCCTCATAGAGCGCCTTGTCGGCGGCGGCGATGAGATCGCGATGCCTGGTTTCGGCGCCGGGCACCAGCGACGCGACGCCGATGCTCAGTTTCGCATGGCCGCGCTGAATCTCGTCCGCGCCGCAGCGGACGATCAGATCCTCGCGAATCCGCGCCGCCAGCGCTGCCGCATCGCCGAGCGGCGTTTCCGGCAGCAGAACGGCGAACTCGTCGCCGCCATAGCGCGCGCCCATATCCGAAGGCCGCTTCACATTCGCCGCGATCGACGCGGCAATGGCCTGCAGCAGCCTGTCGCCGGCCTGATGGCCATGCGCGTCGTTATAGGCCTTGAAATGGTCGGCATCGATCATCAAGAGCGCGACCGGCGCGCGGCTGCGCATCGCGCGGCGCCATTCATAGGCCAGCGCGCGGTTGAAATGCCGGCGGTTGGCAAGGCCGGTGAGCCCGTCGATCGTGGCCAGAATGGTGAGCTTCTTTTCCGCGGCACTGCGGCGCGCGAATTCGCGATGCAGGAAGGCGGCCAGCATCACCGTCACGGCGCACAGCACGGCCATCAAGACGCCGATCGCGATCGCCTGCCGCCACCACGCCGCAAGGACATCGTCGAGCGATTGGCCGACCACGACGATCAGCGGCAAATTGCCGATCTGGGTATAGACGAACAGCCGTTTGATCCCGTCCGATACCGCCCGCGATTCATAGTGGCCGCTGGGAGCCTTCGGGAAGTGCGTGAACAGTTCGGCGCGCTTGATGTTGCTGCCGATGAAATCCTGGCGGAACGGCCAGCGCATCAGCACGATGCCGTCGGTGCGCGCCAATGTCACCGTGCCGTTGGGCCCCAGCGACGCATCCTTGAACATCGCCTGGAAATGGTCCTGCAGCATGGCAGTGAGCACGACGCCGGCAAACGAGCCGTCCGGATGCGACAGCCGCCGGCTGAACGCCACCAGCGAGAGACCGGTGACACGGGATGCGATCGGACGGCTGATGTACAGGCCGGGAAATTCATTGTCTCTGTGAAACTGGAAATAGTCCCGGTCGGACATGTTGTGTTGCGGCGGCACCAGATTCTTGGAATCGTGCGTGATCCGTCCGGTGTCATCGATGACGAACATCGATGTCGGATGACGCGCGGTGGCGGAATAATCGAACAGCACCAGCTGGCGCATTTCCGGACTGAGGCGATCGAGACCGGGCAGCTTCAAATTGCTCATCACCCCCTCGAGCGAGAGATTGAGCAGGTCCACGTTGCGTGCGATATCGGCCTTGAGCGAATTGGCGATGCTGGTGGCGACCTCGGTGGCACGCGCTTCGGTCGCCCGCCGCGCCTCCAGCAGCACCCAGCCGCATACCGCGGAGAAGCTCAGCGCCAATAGAATCACCGAAATGGTCATCCGGTGATGCGACTGCGTCCATGCCCAGCCGGAGCTATCGTCCGCCTCGGCGGGCTGACGCGGCCAGAGCGACTTCCACACCGGTTTGCTCGCTTCCGCTATTGCCACGGAATTCACCTTGCAAGACGTTGCCATCGCCTTTTGTGCCCCGATGGAACGAGTTAGGCGTTAAAGGCCAAGTGAATTCGCCCCATGTGGTTCACAAATTATTCGCGGAACAGGTTGAAATGGCCCGATCGGGCGACTTTTCCGTGGAAGTACGGATGCTTTTCGCGCCGCACACAAGCATTGATGAGAAACAGCACCGCGCACCGCCAGCGCGGATCACGCCTGCACACGGTCGCAAGGCCCAATCATGACCGAATACAGATCGGCATACGCGATCAGTCGATCTGACTCGGTCCTGCGGTCCCTACCTCCGCCTTGCCCTGCACCAACGTCACCGTAATCGCGCGTGGCCGGGTCAACACTTCCGGCTGCAGGATCTGGTCGAGCTGCTCCGGCGTGAGCAGTTTCTTGGCCAGCACCAGATCGTAGACGCTTTCGCCCGTGACCAGCGCCTGCTGCGCGATCTCGGTGGCGTTGGCGTAGCCGATATAGGGATTGAGCGCGGTGACGATGCCGATCGAGTTTTCGACGCCGCGGCGCAGGTGCTCGCGGTTGGCGGTGATGCCGTCGACGCATTTGTCGGCCAGCGTCAGGCAGCCGGCGCGCAGATGATTGACGCTCTTGAACAGGCTGTGCGCGATGATCGGCTCGAACGCATTGAGCTGCAACTGGCCGGCCTCGGCCGCAAAACTCACCGTAATGTCGTTGCCGATCACCTCGAAGGCGATCTGGTTGACGACCTCGGGAATCACCGGATTGACCTTGCCCGGCATGATGCTGGAGCCCGCCTGCATCGGCGGCAGGTTGATCTCGTTCAACCCGACGCGCGGACCTGAGGACAACAGCCGCAGATCGTTGCAGGTCTTCGACAGCTTGACCGCGACGCGCTTGAGCACGCCGGAAAGCTGAACGAAGCTGCCGCAATCCTGCGTCGCCTCGACCAGGTTTGTCGCGGTCACGACCGGAATGCCGGTGACGGAGCGCAGATGCCGGCACACCAGACCGGCATAGTCCGGGTGCGAGTTGATGCCGGTGCCGATCGCGGTCGCGCCCATGTTGATTTCGCACACCAGCAGCACGGCCTCCTTGAGCCGCTGCTCGTCCTCGCCCAACATGACGGCATAGGTGGAAAACTCCTGGCCCAGCGTCATCGGCACCGCGTCCTGCAACTGGGTGCGGCCCATCTTGATGATGTCCCTGAACTCGTCGGACTTGCGCTCGAACGCCTCGCGCAGCACCGCCATCGCTTCGACCAGCCGCATGATGCCGCCGTAAGCCGCGAGCTTGAGCGCCGTCGGATAGACGTCGTTGGTGCTCTGGCTCATGTTGACGTGCTCGTTGGGGTGCAGGAATTTGTAATCGCCCTTGGGCCGGCCGAGCAGCTCCAAAGCGCGGTTCGCGATCACCTCGTTGGCATTCATGTTGGTGGAGGTGCCGGCGCCGCCCTGAATGACGTCGACCACGAATTGGTCGTGCAGTTCACCCGATCGCACTTCCTCCGCGGCGGCGACGATGGCGTCGGCGAGTTTGGCATCGAGCAATCCCAGTTCGCGGTTGCTCTTCGCCGCGGCGATCTTGATCGAGGCCAGGGCCGCAATGAGATCCGGATAGATCGAGATCGGGGTGCCGCTGATCGGGAAATTCTCCACCGCCCGCAAGGTGTGGACGCCGTAATAGGCCTCCGCCGGAACATCGCGGTCGCCCAGGAGATCGTGTTCGCGTCGCGTCGTCATCGGGGGGACCTTTTCGCCGGAATGTCTGGGGGTTGGATAAGATCAGGAGACGAGGGCTTTTCCTAGTGTCGGGCTTCCCCACAAGGCCGTCATACCCAGCGCATGCGGGGTATCCAGTACGCCGCGGCTTCTCAGTTCTATCACAGGCATCTCTGGGATACTGGATCACCCGCATGCGCGGGTGATGACAGCTGAATGTGTGTTCGCGTTCTCGCGACGCGATGCGCCCGAGCTTTGCCAGAAACTTCCCGCCCTCGAAAATAGAGGGCGCAGGGAAGACCGGGTGCGCGCTGCACCCGCGGTCTCGTGTGCGGTTTGCACTAAATAGGCTGCACACGAGCATACAGGGCAGCGGTGAACACCCGGCCTTCCCTGCGCAATGGCTTTACGGCTTATAACGCGATCTCCCCGGTGAACCAGCTATCTTGCCACCGTCGCCCCCGATTGGCTTTTGGCTTCTCGGGAACTTGACACCAGCAACGGGGTGTCAGGACCACGCGCCTTCGCCGTACGCCTCTGTCGCGTTACGTCTTCGCAACATCGGCGTCCACCGCAACCCGTCCAACGTCCGTGACGACGGCCGACGCCCTCTGAGTGGGACGGGATGGGCGAAGATATGTCCTGATTTGACTTCTGGAAAAGCGAAATATTTTTTATTTCGGGGCTTGACACTCTTTCCGAAAACCAGAACTGACTTGAAACAATCGAGTGTTGCGACCAGAGACAGACGGGCGAGACGCAGATCGGAGGAACCCTATTCCGATCTACTTCACCTGAATAGCTCCTGAAGCATCGCTGCAAGCAAGTCACTCTCGTCCAGCGGCAAGTGTCGCCGCTTTGCGCGTCACTCGCTCGGCTTCTATTTCCGCAACAAGAGCGGACGGCAGTTGAATATTGATTGGACCCATTCCCACAATCTATCCCCCTCGGCGAAGTGACTCTGACCGCAGTCGAGGGGTTCGTAGAGACGTGTCATTAGAATGGGATTCTGATGCGCGAAGGTGAACGTTGATTGTTCATGCCGATAGTGATGGTCAGTGAACGGAAAATTCCAGTTCAACAAGACGCTCTGCAACTCTTCGCCTCGCTTGCCTTCCATCGTCTGCTCAAGATTACTTTGCAGATTTTCATGTCTGGTCGGCCTCATGGCCAAGGCTTCACGGCGGGAATACCTCGGCAATCCGTCATCCTCTCTGTCGCCCACGTACCGCACTTCCAATGCTTGCGCGAGCCGCCTGACCGAAAACACAACCTGGTCCAGCTTGAACAGGTCCTCAGGGTTTCTTCCATACCCATAAAGCAGGTAGCGATTGTCAGCATTTCCGTCCTGATACAGGCGACGAATAAAATCGACTACGGGTTCTTCGCGCCACATGCGTGCCGGCATATTCTCAGGCCGTACGAATTGAGCGATCAGCAGTTCCGGAGCAAGCGGCCTCACCGCTTCGTACAACCTTTCTATGTTATGGCTGAATCCGCGCGACGATCGTCCATTCATGAGAAGCACAGCCTTGAAGTACTTCTCGAGGCAATGGACGGCCAACCAGAAGAAATCAACATTCAACTTCTGTTGGAAACACCATCTGGCCAGGGTGTAATTGTCATCGGCCGTAGAGATAAGAGCTCCCTTACAACGCTGTGCTTTTCGGCATGAAGGTCTGGAAAATCAGAGGGCATTGTCTATTCACTTTCCCTCACTCAAGAATGACCGCCCCCGTTTTCGCGGGAGCCGTCTATTCGCTATCAAACTACGTCGTGGACCATGCGACGAGACTTACCAGGGTAGGCAGCCTTGTCCTTTGGCGATAGGGACGCGTAGTCGGAGCTATGTAGGCCTTGTGGCCCAAATTTGAAGTGCCACAGTTTTCTAACCACCCCGAGTCCGCACTAGGCTCCGCAGACCATGTCGTGCCCTTCGACCGATACCCCGCATGGCCCCTCTTCCCCCTACCTCCCCCATGAATATGGCTGTCCCAAAACGCCGTCGAACGGTTAAACTCGCGCAGGGGCGCCGCGGGGACAGGCGGCCGGAGCCAATTCCATGACGCCGTTGAGCGATGAACCGCTTTCGCAGGCCATTTCCGTTTTGCTGGTCGAAGACGACGCGCCGACGTCCTGGCGGCTGCAGGACGCGCTGACCAAGGCCGGCTATCAGGTGCGCGCGGCGGCGACGCTGGCCGAGGCCAAGGCCTGCCTGGCGCAGGGTGCGCCAAAGGTGCTGCTGACCGATCTGCAATTGCCTGACGGGCACGGCATCGATCTGATCCGCGAGACGCGCCAGCGCTTTCCCGACACCGAAATCATGGTGATCTCGATCCTCGGCGACGAGGAGAGCGTGATCTCGGCGATCACCGTCGGCGCCACCGGCTATCTGCTCAAGGACGCGTTTCCGACCGACATCGCGGCCACGGTCCGCGACCTCGTGGCCGGGCATTCGCCGATCTCGGCCTCGATCGCACGTTTCATCGTGCGCCGGACCCAGAACAATCCGGAGCCGCCGCCCGGCCCGCCGCTCAATACCGCCAAATTGACCCCGCGCGAGATCGATATCCTCTGGGGCATCGCCAAGGGTTTTAGCTACGCCGAGATCGCGGGCCATCTCGGCCTGTCGCGGCAGACCGTGCCCGGACACATCAAGAGCATCTATCGCAAGCTCGAAGTGCACACCCGGGGCGAAGCGGTGTTCGAGGCGGTGCAGCAAGGCCTGATCCGGCTGTGACCGAGGACGCCGCAATCGAGGCTCCTCCCGGCGAGATGCGCCGGCGGCTGCAGGTCTCCCGCCTGTTGCAGTATGTGCTGCTGCAGATCCTCATCGCCATCGCCTGCGGCTTTATCCTGCGACAGCCGCTGCCCGCGCCGCCTGAAAATTATGCCGTGACCGAGTTCAGACTGAGGCAAGGCGACACCGAGCGGTCCGTCACGTCGCCGCACTTCGCCAGCGCGCGGTCACCTGCCGACGATCAGCCAACCTATTCCGGCCGGTTCACATTTCCGGCCGAGCAACCGCCGCGCGCCTGGTCGATCTATCTGCCGCGCTTCACCAATGCCGCCGAAGTCGCTGTCAACGGCGTCGTGGTGCTGGACACGAGGCGCGATCCGGTCGCCAACCGGCCTGACCGCTCTACGCCGCAGATCGCCGTGATTCCGTCAGCGCTGCTGCACGGCGGTTCGAACGAACTCACCATTCGCGTGCTGGTGTGGGGTCCGATCTCGGCGTTTCTCGACACGCCCTACGTTGGACCTGACGATGTCGTTCGTCCCTATTACGACCGGCGGGCGTTGCTGTTCGTCACGTTGCCGATCGTGTTTTCGGCTTGGCAGGCGATCCTCGCAGTGATCCTGACGATCATGTGGGTGATGCGCCGGCATGAACCGGCTTACGGCATGCTGGCGGCGGCGATGGCGGTCGGCGTCTTGCAGGCATTCCTGTCGACCCCGCTCGACGAGTCCCGTTACGCCACGCTCAATTCCATCGCGATCGCTTCCGCGCCGCTCGAGAGCGGGCTTGTTCTGGCCTTTGGCATTCTGTTCTTTGGCCGCAAATGGCCGCGCTGGGGCGCGGTCATCTTCGCACCCAGCGTGATGCTTGCCGTTGCCGGCCTGATCGGCGGCCAGGCCTCGGTCCGCTCGCTGTATCTGTTCATCGGCACGCCGACGGTCGGGCTTTGTCTCGTGATGATGGCGCTGATATCAGGGAATGCGGTGCTGCGGCGGCAGGACGCCGCCAGCATCCTGCTGGGCTGCGCGGTCACCATCGTGCTGACCAGCTGGATTCACGACATGCTCTCCGTGCTGCAGATCGTGCCCGATCGGCGCATCTTCTTCTCGCGATTGTCCTATTCGGCGATGCTGGTGGCGATCGGCGCGGCGCTGACCTGGCGGTTCGCGCGCGCGCTCAACCAGGTCGACAGTTTTGCCGGCCGCCTCGTCACCCAGGTGCGCGAGGCCGAAGACAAATTGAAGGCCAGTTTCGCCCGCGAGGAAGAACGCGCGCGCGCCGCAGCCTTGGCCCGCGAGCGCACCCGGCTGATGCGCGACCTGCACGATGGCCTCGGCGGCCAGCTCGTCAGCATCGTGGCGCTCAGCGAACGCGGCAATGATGCGAGCGCTCCAATCGGCGACGCCGCGCGGGCGGCGCTGAAGGATCTGCGCCTTGTCATCGACTCCATGGACGACATCGGCGGCGATTTGATGCTGGCGCTGGGATCGTGGCGCGAGCGCGCGATGGCGCAGCTGCGCCCGCACGACATCGAACTCGATTGGCTGATAACGCCACCGGGCCTGCCGGTACATCCGGAATTGCGGCCCTGGCACGTGATCCAGATCATGCGGCTGTTGGATGAAGCCCTGACCAATGCGGTCAAGCACGCCGGCGCGCGCCGCATCACGGTCAGCATCGGGACCTTGCGCGACGCCGCGGACCTCGACCAGGGCTGCATCACGATTGCGGACGACGGCAAGGGTTTTGCGCTGGCGCCTGACGGCGAAGCCCCCGCCGAGGGCGCCAAAGCGGGACGCGGCCTGCGCAACATGCGAAGCCGCGCCGCGCGCTGCGGCGCCGGGTTAGATTTGACATCCGGCGCCGGCGGAACGCGGGTGCGGCTGACCTTGCCGCACCGCTTTCCCGATAGCGACGGTAGCGCTTGAGGTTTGACGCGTTTTCTTCACGCGAACCGGTACCCACTTCGCTCGAAAACGCTATGCCCGCCTGAAGTTACCGCCGGCCGACGCGATTGACCGGGCCGCCACGATTCCACGCTGTGCCGGGGCGGACACCGACGCCGCGCGCGCCGACGCCAACGCGGGGTGTGGCAACCGCTACCGCGGCCACCGGCGTCGGCCGCACCACGCAGCCCTGCGGCACGCCGGCCGTCTTGCAATAGACCACCGCGGCCTGGGCCGAGCCGGTATGAAGCGAAAGCGCCGCCACCGTCAGACCGGCGCTCAGCCATCCAGAATTCCTCAACATGTAACCTCTCCTGATTTTGCCGTGCAGCCTGCAATGGACCGACCGGTCACCGCAGCCGACGCGGAGAGGTACTTGGGCCAGACCGGCGTGCGGCAACATCCCATGAAGATGGTGTGTCGATGTCGCCGGGCGTTTGCAGGGGAATTTTCGCTGCCATGAACATGGCATGGACCGCGCGGCCGGCCTCGACGAGTTTCCGCGAACTGTCGTTCAACCCCGTCAACGCCCCTGCCAAGGTGATCCATGAGAAAGCCAGTTCAAAAATCCACGCCTGCCGCAACCGCCCTCGTCTCGCTGATTTTTCTGCTCGCCGGCAGTGCGCTGGCCTCAGCCCAATCCGGGCCGAGCCGCGAAGAGCAGATGGCTTGCCGTTCCGATGCCGGGAAATTCTGCGCCGAGCATATCGGCAAGCCGCCGCAGATGAACGCCTGCCTGCGCGACAACAAGTCGAAACTGTCCGACCCCTGCCGCAAGGTGGTGGAATCGCGTGGCGGATAGGTGACGCGATCTGGATCGTCAGGTAGTGGATCGATCAGTCCAGATCGAACAATCTGATCCGGGGCGTCTCGAGTCGCGCCGGCTCGGCCGCAAAGACCTGCCGCGGCTCGGTCTCTTCGCGGATCTTCTCCTCGACCTCGCGAAGCTCCTGATCCTGCCGCGGCCGGCGTCGTTCAACCCAGTGCTGACGACGCTCGGCCTTGCGCTTCTCCTCGGCGGCGCGCCTTGCCTCTCGCCTGATATCGGCGTCGCGCGTTTTGGCAAAAGCGGCTTCGGGCGTTTTGACCGGCTCAGGGTTTGTCTTTTCAGACGCTGCCGCCAGCGTCACGGGTGCCGCAGTCGTCGGCTGTGGTGACGCTGCGGGCGACGTGCTCGCTGCCGCTCCAGTGGGCTGCCCCTGCGTCGAGGTCGTCGTGACGGGTTCGTTCTGCGGCTGGTTCTGCGCTGCATTCGGTGCGACCGCCGACACGTTCGTCGCAGCGATCGGCTTTTCCGACATCCGCAGCTCAAGCTTGCTCGTTTCGATCTTGGGCGCATGCGGGCTGACGATGTTCGAAATCAACATGCCGCCGCCTAGGCCCACGACAACAGCCGCGACCACGGTTCCCACGCCTGCAAAATATGCCGTCGAAGTGCGCATGGTTCGGCTCCTTGATCCACGCGGGAAAACGCGCTGATAGGGCCGATGTTCCGATATGGGAAAATGTGGAAACGATGGAACCGGCGGCGTGCGCTACGGCCGCCGCAATCGCTCAGATCATGGAGGCTACTTTTTCGAGCCCGATGATGCGGGCGAGCGAGCGCACTTCGCTCTTCTGGTCTTCGCGCAATTGGAACAACAACGGCATCGCCGCCGATTTCAGCTGCTGGACTTCTTCAGCCTCGGGATCGATCGGAATGCCGCCCGCCGCATTGGGATCGGCCTGCCGCTTTGCGTGAATCTTGCGGGCGACAGCCTTCAACGCGGTCTCCACCGGCGGCCAATAAGATTCCTGCGAGGCGGAAAGCTTGAGGCGCTCCTTGATCCCGGCGATCTGGATGTCGCTGAGCAGCGCGTAATTCTTTTGCGGGGCCGGTTTGGCGGCGGCCTTGGGCTTGGGCGGTGCGGCAGCAGGCGCCATAGCGGGTGCGGCGACTTTCGGAATTCCGAGATCGGCCGGCGCGGTCGAGGCATAGGCCTGGCGCAGCGGCTCGCTCAGCACGGACGCGGCCTGCGGCGGTTCGAACGCGGCCAGCGCCATCGTTGCGATGGCGAGCTTGTCCTTCTTGCTTTCCTTGTTGGAGACCGGGTTTTGGACCGCGGCCGGTACGGAGGCCAGTTCGTAACGCGCGGCGAATAGGCTATCGCGGCCGAGAATTGCGGTGGCGGCGGCGGCGACTACGAGGAAACAGGTCAACGCAACGATCGTAATGGCTTTGGTCAAAAACGTCTCCATTCCGCCGATCCTGGAGCCTGTCGGCTCCAGTCTTTATATTTTTTGACGCGTTTTCTTGACGCGAACCGGTATCCACTTCGCTCGAAAACGCTACCGAGGATGCCTGAAAACTGGACGGTAATTAAGGCTTTACCATGCCGCTCAAGGGGTTAGTGCCCCCGGAAAAGAGCGAGAATCACGCCGAATCGGCAAAATATCAGGCCGCCGCGGCCAGATCGTAGGCTTCCTGGATGTCGGCCACGATATCGGAGGCCTCCCAGAGCGCATCGGGGGCGACCGAGCGCAGGCTGATGGTCCAGTTGCTTTTGCCGGTGCGGGGCATGCTGACGATATCGAATTCGACGTTGCGGCAGAGCGGATGCCGGTCCAGCGCGCGGGTCACCCGCCACCTGATTTCGTCGATGGTGGCCGGGGTTTTGGCATAAAACTGATCGAAATCCATCTTGCGCCCCCTTATTTGCGGATCGCCCGGCCGTGGCGGCCGGCTATCCTGTGGTTCTATTGTTGGCGCGGATTTGGTTAATGGCTCGTTAAGGGCCGAGCCGGCACAAGAAGCAGCCTTTTGATGATCGACGCGACAACCGAGACGACGACCGCCGCGGCCAGGCCGTCGGTCCGATCAGCGCTGCTGGCGGCCACGGGCATTTCGATCGGCACGCTGCTGCTCGCGACCTTCGAATTGTCGATGGCGGACTGGCCGTCCGGTCTTGTGCTGCTCGGCATCCTGCCGCTGACGGCGCTGGTGTTCTTCGGCTGCTGCCTCTGGACGGCGACGCTGCTGCTTCGCATCCCACGGGGCGGCGCAAAATTCGCGATCCCGTTCCTGATGTGCGCGGCGACGCTGGCGCTGCTGGTCTACGCACCCTTGCAGAAAGTCGCGCTGCAACGGAATTTCCACTGGCACCGCGCCGATCGCGAACGGATCGTCGCCCGCGTCGAGGCCGGCGAGCTCAAACCGAACGTCTCCTACAACAAATACATGATCGCGCTGGGCGCAACCGAGCCCAACGTTTCCGCCGGCGGAAACGACATCGTCATCGACACGGCCAAAGAAGGCACCTACGTGCTGTTCCTGACCTCGCGCGGTCTAAAACACTATTTCACCGGCTTCCTGCACGTGCCGCCGGGCAGCGATCCCAAAGACTTCTTCGAGTTCGACGACAAGCCGCCGAGCCAGCTCGTTCACTACGACAAGAATTGGTATTTTGTGGCGAATTAGGTGAACTGGATTTTCGCCGTCGCAGCGCGGTACTCCGCAAGCGTCCGTGCGATGAGTTCATCGACGCCAAGCACTTCGGTCACGCCCGAGGTGGAATGTCCGGCGCTCCAGATGTCTTTCCAGCGCTTGGGGCGGTTTTCGCGCGCGCCGATGTCGATGTCCTTGCCGATATCGATGGCGCCGCGCGCCGGCAGATCGTCGGGATCGAGGCCGGCAGCTTCGATGGACGGCCGCAGCATGTTGGTCTGCAAGCCTGTGAAAGCCGTGGTCAGCAGAATATCGTCGGCGCTGCTCGCGACCAGCATATCCTTGTATCTCGCATCCGCCATGCTCTCGCGCGTGGCGATGAACCTGGTGCCCATGTAGGCGAGGTCGCACCCAAGCGCCTGCGCCGCGCGCAAGGCATGTCCGTCGCTGATGCCGCCGGCGAGCACCAGCGGGCCGTCGAAGAAACCACGCACCGCGCGCACGAACACGAACGGATTGAGCCAGCCGGTCTGGCCGCCCGCGCCTGCGGTCAACAGCACCAGCCCGTCGGCGCCGGGCGCTGGCGCGTTACCCGGAGCGGACCGCGTTCAGCTGGCCCGTCGGATCGATCACCTATCAAGGCACGACCGACCTGATCGGCCGCATTCAAGCCGTGTTCATGCGACTGAACTTCGAGCCCGGTACCCGCGTTGCGTTTCTGACCGCCAACCGCGCCGACGCCTGGTGCGCGGGTGTCGCCGCGCAATTGTCGCGGCTTTCGATCACCTGGCTGCATCCGCTGGGCTCGCTGGACGATCAGTTGTTCCAGCTCGAGGACTCCGAAGCGCAGATGCTGGTGGTCGACGGCGTCACCTTTCGCGATCGCGGCGGCGAACTCGCGGCCAAGGCCGTTGGCCTGAAAACCGTGTTCACGCTCGGGCCCGCCGACTACGGCGCCGACCTGCTCGCCGCGGTCGAGACTGCCGGTAGCGCCACGGCACGCTGCTTTGCTGGCCTCGACGATATCGCGACGCTGAATTACACCGGCGGCACCACCGGTAAATCCAAGGGCGCGTTGCGCACCCACCGCGAGAATAGCGGCGCCGCCAGCGCGATCCTGGCGGATTTCGAGATCCCGGACCGACCGAGCTATCTCACCGTGGCCCCGATCAGCCATGTCGCCGGCACCAAAGTGCTGCCGACGCTGATGCGCGGCGGCACCGTGCACATGCTGAAGGGTTTCGATCCCGAAACCGTGTTCAAGACCATCGAGCGCGAGCGCATCAACTTTACGCTGTTCGTGCCGACGATGATTTACGTGATGCTCGATCATCCATCGCTCGACAAGACCGACCTCTCCTCGCTCGAATTGCTGCTCTATGGCGCATCCGCAATGTCGCCGAGCCGCCTCGTCGAGGGCATCGAGCGGATCGGGCCGGTGTTCTCGCAGCTCTACGGCCAGACCGAGTGCTATCCGGTGTCGGTGCTGCGCAAGGCCGACCACGATCCGAAGACGCCGGAAATGTTCACGTCCTGCGGATTCCCGATCTCGGCGTGCGAGGTCAACGTGCTCGACGACAACGACCAGGAGGTTGCGACCGGCGAGGCCGGCGAAATCTGCGTACGCGCGAAGCATGTGATGGCCGAATACTGGAAGCGGCCGGAGCAAACCGCCGAAACGCTGAGGAGCGGCTGGCTGCATACCGGCGACATCGCTCGCAAGGACGAGCGCGGCTATATGTTCATCCTCGACCGCAAGAAGGACATGATCGTCTCCGGCGGCTTCAACATTTTTCCGCGCGAGGTCGAGGACGTCTTGTCGCAACACGCCGATGTCGCGATGGTCGCCGTGGTCGGCGTTCCCGACGATAAATGGGGCGAGGCCGTCACGGCGGTGGTCGTGGCGCGCGAAGGCGCGAAGCCGAATGCGGATGAGTTGATCAATCTCGTGAAAACGAAGAAAGGCTCGGCGCACGCGCCGAAGCACATCAAATTCGTCACGGAGTTGCCGATGACCGGCGTCGGCAAGGTCGACAAGAAGGTGCTGAAGGCAGGCTTCTGGAGCGGCCGCGGCCGGATGGTGGGGTAGCTCTCGTGTCCGGACGCGGCGCAGCGCTCTTCGCGCTGCTCCGCAGAGCCGGGACCCATAGTGCCCGCCGACGGTCCCGGATCAGCAGCGCACTACGCCGCGAAGGCATAGCGCGTCGAAGACGCGCGTGAACGCGCTGATGGCATTGCGCAGCATCCGGGACACGGCTGCTACGGCGCGGCTGCCAGGGTAGTATCAAGCCGCCCCTGCTCGCCTCTCAGCGAGAGCCTTGGTCTTCTCGAAATTATTTGGCACTTCGATATCGACTTCCAGCGTCGACACGGCCGGGCCGCGGTCAAGCTTGACCGTGACCTTGTCAGGATCGAGCTGGATGTGCCGCGAAACCACGGCAAGAATCTCCTCGCGCAGCGTCGCCAGCAGGTCCGGCTGACCGCGCAGACCACGCTCGTGCGCCAGCAGGATCTGCAGCCTTTCCCGCGCCACCGGGGCGGATGCCTTGCGGCCGCTGAACAGTCGCAGCAAATTCATGCTCATGCCGCCCTCCGTCCGAGCAACCGGTTCATCAATCCCCTGCGTTCGGTCGGCACGACCATGTCGACGGTTTCGCCCATCAGGCGGCGGACCGCGTCGGTATAGGCGCGGGCCGGCGCACTGGCCGCATTGTTCAGGGTGACGGGAGAGCCGACATTCGAGGCGCGAAGCACGTCCTGGCTCTCCGGGATGATGCCGAGCAGCGGGGTGGCGAGAATTTCGAGGATGTCATCGATGCTGAGCATCTCGCCGCGCGCCGCGCGCGCCGGATCGAACCGGGTGATCAGGATGTGCTTGGTCACCCGCTCGCCCTTTTCCGCCTTGACGGTTTTCGAATCGAGCATCCCGATGATGCGGTCGGAGTCGCGCACCGAGGAGACTTCCGGGTTGGTGACGATCACGGCCTCGTCCGCATAGCGCATCGCCAGCATCGCGCCGCGTTCGATGCCTGCTGGACTGTCGCACAGGATCCAGTCGAATTTTGTTCGCAGCTCCGCGATGATCCGGCCGACGCCTTCGTCGGTCAGCGCGTCCTTGTCCCTGGTCTGGGATGCCGGCAGCAACCACAGATTCTCCAGGCGCTTGTCGCGGATCAGCGCCTGCTGAAGCTTGGCGACGCCCTGCACCACGTTGATGAGGTCGAACACCACGCGCCGTTCCGCGCCCATCACCAGATCGAGGTTGCGCAGGCCGACGTCGAAGTCGATGACGACGACCCTCTCGCCGGCCTGGGCAAGTGCTGCACCGAGCGCGGCCGTGGACGTCGTCTTTCCAACGCCGCCCTTGCCTGATGTAACGACCAGGACATTTGCCATAATTGATCTCCGTAGCCGATTAATTCAGCGGTGTAATTTTCATGGTGTCGCCTTGCAGCCAGGCCTGGGCCGGGCGGTTCCGCAGCGAGGCGTCGATTTCTTCAGCAGTCTGGTAGTAACCGTCGATGGCGAGCAGTTCCGCCTCGATCTTCTGGCAGTAAATCCTGGCCGATGAATTGCCGTTGACGCCAGCCATCGCCCGGCCGCGCAGCGTGCCGTAAACATGGATCGATCCGCCGGCGACGATTTCCGCCCCTGAGCCAACCGAACCCAGCACCGTGACGTCGCCATCGGTGAAGACGATCGACTGGCCCGAGCGGACCGGGCTTTCGAGCAACAGCGAGTTCGGCTTCGGCTTGGCCTCGACCTTTTCTTCGGGCTTTTCCGCAGGCTCGGTTCGCGTGATGACGCAGGAACGACCGCCGGTCAGCAGCGGCGGCATGCTGGTGGTAAGTTTCTCGGCGTCGACGCCCTCGATACCCAGCACGCGGATGTTGCGCTCTTCGAGGTTGTTGACGAGGTGGGTGATGGCCGCGCGGCTGAGGTCCAGCGCCGCCAGGTCGAGCACGACAGGCTTGCCGACGAAGAAGCCTGGCGAACGCGCCAGGGTCGAATCGATCTCCTCGAGCCAGCCGACGATCGGGATCTCCGGAGTAAACACGAAGGCCACATACGAGCGGCCCCGCATGCGAACTAATTGTCGCGTTGCCCCCGCTGTTGCCTGCATGGTGGATCCACCCATTCCTGGTTACTGAATAATTAAGGATGGGGCTGATTTGGTTAATGAGTGATTAATTGTGACAACTCATTCAGCGACCGCGTGGCGCCAGGAGAGCGACACGAGAGCTACCCGAAGTTACAGGTGAGCGGTGACGGTCAGCAAAAGTGGTGGCAATTTGATCGGTTTGTGCCGAGCCGGATGTTGCTGACCGGCCCAGCGCCATCGAGTTAGCGCTTCTCAATCACCAGGCTCTGGACCGCGCGGCCGAAATAGCCGCGTTCATCGGCCAGCCGCGCCATTGCGAGGCCCGCGCCGTCAGGGCCGATCCAGGATTCGGCGTCGAGCAGCATCCAGTCGCCGACCGGCTGGCGCGCGAAATTCACCGTGAGGTCGGCATTGAGGAACGTCCATTGCCGGAAATGCAGCACCGCCGAGGTGCCGTTGCAGAAATCCGCAGCCACCATCGCGCGCATTGCCTGAGAGACCGCCGCCCCTTCGACGATCGGGCGATCGACGCGATACCAGATCGCGCCCGGACCGGGGACGCCAAACCGGCCGCGCGCGGCGCGCAGCGACATGCCTGTTACGAACGGGCTGGAAGAAAAATCCGCGGGCTCGACCCGCGATTGCTCAGGTCCCGGCAGCGTGACCTGTTCGATGTCGGCCTCGGGCGGCAAATCGTTGGCCTGCACCTTGATCTTCAAAATGGTGGCGGCTACCACGACGACGCCGTTGGCGCGAAGCTTTACCGCGCAGAGCTGGATCTTGCGGCCTTCGCGCAGAATCTCGGTCTCGATCGTCAGCGGCGCAACCGGCACCGGGCGCATCAAATCCACCGTCACCCGCGCGATCCGCATCGGTACCGGCGTCGGTAATGCTTCTGCTGCCCAGACCACCAATGCCGCCGGCGGTGAGCCGTGCTGCATGCTCGGGTCCCACGGCCCCGCCGCGTGGGGACTGGTGAGGACGCTATTGCCGTCCACGCGAAAGATAGCGTCCATCAATCAATGATCCCTTGAGAAGAAGGAAAGCGCCTTTTCTGCCCGCTCCGCTTGCGCGAGTCGAGAGCTCGGCGGCACAGACCCCTGTGCGCCATTCGCACGCAACGCACTCACGCCTTGCGTCAGATGAAGGCCATGCCGCCGTTGAGGATGATGGTCTGGCCGGTCATGTAGTCGTTGCCGAGCACCATCGCGACGGCCTGCGCCACTTCCTCAGGTTGCCCCATTCGGCCCAGCGGAATATTGCGCGCAAGATCGGTGCGGCCGCGCATCATGTCGGTTTCGATCAGCGACGGCGCCACATTGTTGACCGTGATCCCCTCCTTCACGAGCCGCGCCGCGTACCCCCGCGTCAGCCCCTCCATGCCGGCCTTGGAGGCATTGTAGTGCGGGCCGATGGCGCCGGCGCCGCGCGCGGCACCGGAGGAGATATTGACAATGCGGCCCCATCGGCGCGCCCGCATCATGGGCAGCACGGCTTGCGTGCACAGGAAGACCGACTTCAGGTTGACCGTGATGGTGCGGTCGAAATCGGCCTCGGAAAGTTCGTCGACGCTGCGCACGATCGCGATGCCGGCATTGTTGACGAGGATGTCGATCGGGCCGAGGTCGCGCGCGACCTGTTCAACCATCCTTGTGACTGCAGCAGCCTGCGACACGTCGGCGGCAACGGCGATGGCGCGGCCACCATTGGCCTTGATTTTGGCAACAACCGCTTCGGCGTCATCCGCTCGCTCGCGGTAATTGACCGCGACCGCGGCTCCGAGTTCGGCCAGCGTCATCGAGATCGCCGCGCCAATGCCGCGCGAGCCGCCCGTCACCAGCGCGACACGCGCGCTCAGATCCTGTTTCGTTGTCATCGATCCCGTCCGCCGCAAGCGTGGATGGGCGTAACGATATCATTCTCACACCACACCGCTACCCACGCTCTCCAAGAACGCCTTGACGTTGCTGACTGTGCCGGTGTCGGTCGCGACATAGCCGGGCAGGCTCGCCACCTCGCGCTGGAACTCGCGGCCCTTCATGATGTCGATGACGCGGCGCATCGGCTCGGTCTCCAGGAACGCGCGTTTGCAGACAAAGAAATAATCCTCGGTCAGCAAGCGGATGAAATCGAGCCCGAACTGCCGTGCGGCCGCCTCGACGCCAAAACTGACATCGGCCATGCCGCTGGCGACGTAGGCGGCGACCGCCGCGTGGGTGAATTCCATCTGCTGGGCGCCGTTGATTTTCGCTTCGTCGATTCTGTGCAACGCCAGCAACTGATCGAAAAGTAGCCGCGTTCCGGAATCATGGTCACGGTTCACGAAGCGCGCCTTGCGATCAACGATATCCTTGATGGATGCAATCTTGAGTGGGTTGTTCGGCTTGACCATCAATCCCATTTCGCGCGTCACGAAACTGATGACGCGGTCCTCGCGCGGATCGAGCCATTCCTTGCAGGCCCGGATGCCCTGTGCCCGCAATTCGCCGCGCGGCAGATGCACGCCGGAGAGATCGCAGGCGCCTTGCGCCAGCGACAGCAGCGAATTCTGGTTGCTGACATAACGCAAATCGACGCCGATCCCGGGTTCGCGATCGAGCAATTCGCGTAGCTTCGAGACCGCAAAACCATGGCTGGCGTGGACGCGGATCACGGACGGGCGCTGGTGCAGGAACGGCTTGATCTCGGTCGCGAGCTCCTGCGCCAGATTTTCAAGCTGCGGGCCGAGACGGGCCTGCATCCGCTCGCCGGCCCAGACCAGCTTCTCGCCGAACGCGGTCAGCGTCGTGCCCTTGCCGCGATGGGTCTCGACCAACGGCACGCCGAAGAAATCCGACCATTGCTCGACCAGATTCCAGACGTGGCGATAGGACAGTTGGGCGTGCGTCGCCGCGCTGGTGAGCTTTCCGGTTTTGCGGATTTCATTGAGGATTCCGAGCATCACCACGGCCGTTTGTGGACTGCCTTCCTTGTGAAATCGCCAGACGGTTTCGATCTCGATGTGGTGCATTGGCTCTCAGCCTATGAAGTCGATTGCATATGTTTGCAGCTCATAGGCAGATCATATCATATTTACTGCAGCGAATATCCTCCTAGTTTGAGATACAGAAACGGAGGAAATATGATGTCCATTGCATATGATTACACCGCGACGGCGCCCGCGATCGCGGCCGCCAGGCCCCGGTTGCTGCTGATCGACGGCCAGCACGTGCCCTCGATCTCCGGACGCACCTTCAAGACGCTCAATCCGGCCACCGAACAGGTCATCGCCACCGTGGCGGAAGGCAACGAGGCCGACGTCGATCGCGCCGTGGCCGCGGCCCGCCGCGCCTTTGAAGGCCCCTGGCGCAGCATGCGCGCCTCCGAGCGCGGCCAGATCCTGCTCCGGCTTGCGGAGCTGATGAAGAAGCACGCGGACGAAATCGCAGCGCTCGAAAGCCTCGATGCCGGCAAGCCGATATCAGGCGTGCTGCGGCAGGACCTTCCGGCCGCCATCGACACGCTGACCTACTACGCGGGCTGGGCCGACAAGATCCACGGCGAGGTGGTCTCGACGCGGGACGACGCGCTGACCTACACCGTGCGCGAGCCGGTCGGCGTGGTCGCGGCGATCGTTCCCTGGAATTTTCCGCTGATGATCGGGATGTGGAAACTGGCGCCCGCGCTCGCCTGCGGCTGCACTATCGTGATGAAGCCTGCTGAGCTGACCTCGCTGTCGGCGCTGCGGATCGGCGAGCTGGCGCTGGAAGCCGGCCTGCCGCCGGGCGTGCTCAACATCGTGACCGGCCCCGGCCGGGTCGTCGGCGACGCGCTGGTCAATCATCCTGATGTCGACAAGGTCACATTCACGGGCTCGCCAGGCGTCGGCCGCGGCATCCTGCGCGGTGCGGCCGGCAACTTCAAACGGGTGTCGCTCGAACTCGGCGGCAAATCCGCCAACGTGATCTTCGACGACGCCGATATCGAGGCCGCCAGCAAGGCGGCGGCTTCGGGGATCTTCTTCAACGCCGGACAGGTATGCTCGGCCGGCTCCCGCGTACTGGTCCATGAGAAGGTCTACGATGAAGTGGTCGAACGGCTGACGCAACGCGCTCAGTCGATCCGCATCGGCGATCCCGGCGATCGCGCCACGGCGCTCGGTCCCGTGATCTCCGAAAAGCAGATGAAGAGCATCCTCGATTATGTCGATATCGGCCAGCAGGAAGGCGCGCTGCTGACCACCGGCGGGACACGCGTCGGCACCAGCGGCTATTTCATCAGCCCCGCCGTGTTCGCCAATGTCGAACACGAGATGCGCATCTCGCAGGAGGAAATCTTTGGTCCGGTGGTGAGCGTCATCAAGTTCAGAGATGAAGCCGATGCGCTGCGGATCGCCAACGGCACCGCCTACAGCCTCGCGGCCGGGGTGTGGAGCCGCGACATCGGGCGGGTGCAGCGTTTCGCAAGGAACGCAAAGGCCGGAACGGTCTGGATCAACACCTACGGCTATACCGACGTGCGGTTGCCGTGGGGCGGCGTGCGCGATTCCGGTTTCGGCCGGGAACACGGCTCGGCCGCGATCGAGAATTTTACCGAGCCGAAGGCGGTGTGGATGAATCTCAACGTGTGACGGTCGCGCGTCGGAGCGGCGCTTTCTTCCCTCTCCCCTTGTGGGAGAGGGTGGATCGAATGAGCGAAAGCTCATTCGAGACGGGTGAGGGGTTCTCTCCGCGGATACACACCTCCCCGCGGATAGAGACCCCTCATCCGCCTTCGCTGCGCGAAGGCACCTTCTCCCACAAGGGGAGAAGGGAAGAAGCGATCACTCACAGTGGCGGATCAACCGCCTCGGCGTATTCCTTCTTGAACCTTGCGATCAGTTCGGCCGCTGGCAGAATTTTTGCCACGCTGCCGACGCCCTGGCCGCTGCCCCAGATTTCCTTCCAGGCCTTCGGCTTGGCGCGCTCGCCCGAAGCATCCGTGCCGAAACTCATCTTTGACGGATCCGAGGTCGGCAGATTGTCGGGATCCATGCCGGCGGCGACAATCGACGGCTTCAGATAGTTGCCATGCACGCCGGTGAACAGGTTGGAATAGACGATGTCTTCCGCGCCTGAGGCCGTGATCATCTGCTTGTAGCCTTCCACCGCATTGGCCTCCGCGGTAGCGATGAAGGCCGAGCCGATATAGGCGAAGTCGGCACCCAGTATGCGTGCCGCACGAATGGCCCGGCCGTTGGCAATCGCGCCCGACAACGCGATCGGACCGTCGAACCATTGCCTCGTCTCGGCCACGAAGGCCAATGGTGAGATTTCGCCGGCATGACCGCCGGCGCCCGCCGACACCAGGACCAGCCCATCGGCGCCCTTCTCAACCGCCTTGTGCGCAAATTTCTGGTTGATGACGTCGTGGAACACGATGCAGCCCCAGCCATGCGCCGCCTGGTTGAGCTCTTCGCGCGCACCGAGCGAGGTGATCATCATCGGCACCTTGTGCTTTTCGCAAAGCGCCAGATCCTGATCGAGCCGGTTGTTCGACTTGTGCACGATCTGGTTGACCGCGAACGGCGCCGAGGGCGCTTCCGGGTGCGCCTTGTCGTGGGCGGCGAGTTCTTCCTTGATCCGCGCCAGCCATTCGTCGAGCAGCGCCGGCGGCCGCGCGTTCAGCGCCGGAAACGATCCGACCACACCCGCCTTGCACTGCGCGATCACGAGATCAGGCACGGAAATGATGAACAGCGGCGCAGCGATGACGGGGATCGACAGACGGCCCTTGAACAAGGCAGGCATGGACATTCGAAGCAATCCTTATGCGTGTTCCGGAACTGGTACGGGCATCTCCAAGAGATATCTCAAGAGATGCCGGACGTCATACCAACAAGGCAATCTTTCCAGTGTCAAGTATTGCGTTTTGGCGCTATTTTTTGCGCATGATCTCCGGGCAAACGCTCCCGCGTTTGTCCCGAGGGAAAACCGGCGCCCGCTTTGCGCTGACGCGGCCCTGCGGGTCCGCATCATACGCTATTGGCATATCGCGCGAGTCACGTAATTTTCGGTCTTGCAGTCGCCCGGCTCGCGCTTGCGGCCCGGGATGAACACTTTCGGCGAGCATTTCTCGGCCGCGTCGGTGTCGAGGCTCTTGCCTTCCCTGTAACCCTTGGTCTGGCACAGCTTGTCGGCCCCCGCCTTGCAGTCGGGCGCGCCATTGGCCGACACCAGGCAGGCCGCGCGTCCTGTGACCATGATCGACGGAAGCACCATGTTCGACCGGCTGTCGCCGGTATCCTTTGCAGCATCCTTGGCGCGGGTGTTGAGGTCGGTCTCGCCTGGGCTCTTCAGGCTCGGCAGGATCGATTTGGATTTCTCGAGCAGCTTGCCGATTTCGTTGATCAGGCCGGGATTTTCCGGCTGCTGCGGCGGCGGTTCGATCTGCTGAGGCGCCGGTCCTTGCGGCACCGGCTGCTGGGCCGGCGACTGCACGCCGAGCGAGGGCTGAGGCGCGCCTTGCGACCAGCCGGCGTCCGAGGCCAGCGCCAGCATCGACAGGGCGAGGCAAGCGGTCGCGAACGCCGTCGCGAATGACTTGAAAAGATGGCCGATTCGATCAGGCATGGAGCGAGCGTAGCCTGAAGCGGGCGTGTTCTGAAGCCTTTGGGCCGGCAAAGCGCCCCGCGCGCAGGTCAGACCAATTTAACCGCGATGACGAACCCGAGCACCAGCACCACGGCCCCGATCGCGACCCAGAGGCCAAGCCGCTTTTCCAGCTCGCTGCGAATGAGGTCGCCGTAACGGTTGAGCAGGATAGCGACCACGAAGAACCGGCCGCCCCGCGCGATGATCGAGCACATGATAAACAGCCAGATGTTGTAGCCGGCAAATCCTGACGTGATGGTCACGAGCTTGTAGGGGATCGGCGTCAACCCCTTGCCGATGATGATCAGCGCGCCCCATTCGGCATAGGACTGCCGGAAGGCTTCGACCTTGCCGCTGAGACCATAGATGTTGATCAGCCACTGCCCGAGCGAGTCGTACAGCAGCGCGCCGATCGCGTATCCGACCACACCGCCGGCAACCGAGGCGATCGTGCACACGGTTGCGAACCACCACGCCCGCTTCGGCCGCGCCAGTGACATCGGCAGCAGCATGACATCGGGCGGGATCGGGAAGAACGAGCTTTCCGCGAACGATACCGCCGCCAAAATCCAGAGCGCGTAGGGCTTGTCGGCGGCAGCGATGAACCAGTCGTAGGATCGTTTAAGCATGGCCGCATGAACCATCATGGAGCGGATTTGTCCATGCCGGCAAACGACGGAATTTTAGGAGATTTAGTGCCGCTTTCGCAGGCTGCGGCCTTCCAGCGCGACAATTCGCCGCCGAACCGCAGGTGGTGTCACCGCTTTGGGCAACGCCTTGGCAGGGACGACCTTGGCGAGGGCCGCCTTGGCAATTCCCTTGGGCGCCTTGACCGCCGATTTCGGCAGCTTCTCGGCAATGCCGAGCATCTCCTCGCGCCGTTCCATCTCACGCCAGACATCCTCGGGCTTGACGCCGGCGGCTGCCCACAGAACGGTCAGGTTGTAGAGAAGGTCGGCGCTCTCGCGGACCACCGCATCGGTCTTGCCGTTGACGGCGTCGATCACAACTTCGATGGCTTCCTCAGCCAGCTTCTTGGCCATCTTGGCCGGGCCCCGCTGAAACAGCCGGGCGGTACGCGACGTAGCCGGATCAAGATCCCTGGCCGCGATCACCGCCTGATAGAGCCGCTCGAGCGAATCACTCATCCTTCGAACCTAGTGGAAAGCCGTGGCCGGCGTGTTAACGGCCGGGCTCACAACCAAAAAAATCCACCGGCCAGATGCGGCCGGTGGATTCGTGTTTAACAGCCGCCTTAGCAGCGCGCGCAATTACCAAGCGTTGGAATTACCAGGCGTTGGGATTCTTGTAGCCGCCATAGTACCGGTTACCGTAGCCACCGCCGTAGTAGTAGGGGCCGCCGCCATAGTAAGTCGGGGGAGCAGCGTAATAGGCCGGGCCGCCACCGTAGTAACCATAGCTGTTGTCATAGTAGTAATCGCGGCGGTTTTGGGCGGCCGCAATCGCGATGCCGGTGCCGACGATGCCGGCGAAGGCCGCAGCCGCCGCGGCGCCGCCGCCGCCATGATATCTCCTGCCGCGCGAACTGAAGTCAGTCGCGCCGCTTGTCCCGGTCGTGGCCGTTACATCCTTGGCAGGCGCAGCCGAGCCGGCGAAAGCTGCCGACGGCTGGTAGGCCGTCAGGGCTACCGCGACAACCGTCGCCACCGCGCCGGCGCGGCCGATCGATGAAAACACTCCTGATCGTGCAAACATCTCGATATCCTCCGTGGGAGCTTGGCCTGACAGGCCTCGAATTGCTAACCACCGAGCGGATATTAGGTTCCCCAAACCGAATGCAAGCTGAACGATCTCTGGCCAAATCGTGGCAGTCATCGCCCGTTTACGTTGGATGCGACAGAATGCCTGCGTTTAAGGCTTGTAATGCCGGTGTTCTTGTCCTGAAACAGACCTGCGATCCAACAAACCTGGCCACGCGGCAACTTGTCCCATCTCTTGCTGACGTAAGCTCAATGCGTGCACGCCGAACCAACGCCCTTCGCTCGATGCTGGCCTCGCTTGCAGGCCTTTGCGGAGTGGTGTGCTTTGGTGCGGGGGCGAGCCTTGCCGCGGACGAACCACGGCCGCCGCTCGCGATCCAGTTCTCGCTCGACCGGCCGATCGATGCGACGGACGCGCCGTTCGTGATGGCGGCCACCGGCGGCCTGTTCACCGCCGAGGGGCTCGCCGTCACCATCAACATCGCCAGCGGATCGCCGGATGCGATCGCGCGCGTCGCGGCCGGCACCAGCGATTTCGCGCTGGTCGACATCAACGCGCTGGTGCGTTTTCGCGACAAGGACAAGCAGGGCGTCCCGCCGGTCAAGGCGGTGTTCGTGCTGTTCAACAAGGCACCCTACGCCATCATCGCCCGCAAGAGCCGCGGCGTCCGGGCGCTGTCGGACATCGAAGGCAAGAATCTCGGCGTCGCCGAGGGCGATCTTTCGGTCCGGCTATGGCCGGCGGTGGCGAAGCAGAACGGCATCAAGATCGCGAGCGTCAAGCAAAGCAATATCAGCGCCGCGGTGCGCGAGCCGATGCTGTCGGCAGGCCAGATCGATGCCGTCACCGGATTTTCCTATCTGTCGGCGATCAACCTGAAAGACCGTGGCGTGCCGGCCGACGATCTGGCGGTCTTGAAATTCGCCGACTATGGCTGCGACGCCTACGGTTTCGCCATTGTCGTCAACCCGGCGCTGGCGGCCGCCAAGCCGGAAGCGGTAAAGGGATTTGTGCGGGCGGTGATCGGCGGGACGCACCTGGCCATCAAGGACCCCGCCGCCGCCGTGACCGAGATCGTCAACCGCATGGACGGCGGCTCGCACGACCTGGAGCTCGAACGGCTGAGCGCCATCCTGCGCGACAATATCCTGACCGGCGAGGTCAGGCGCAACGGCATCGGCGGCATCGATATTGCGAGGTTCGAGCGGTCGATCGATCAGCTCGCGGAAGGCTTCAAATTCCAGAAGCGGCCGGTAGCTGCGGACATTTTCGACGACCAGTTCCTGCCCCCGGTCAACGGCCGACTGATCAATTGAGTAGCTGATCAATTGAGTAAAAGTCTCGCGGACGCTGGTTCTCTGCGGCGATCCCTGATTAGAATGCGGCTCGACTGATCTCCCCGTTGCCCCCTCCAGTGCTTGCGGCATGTCCATGATTCGCCTTTACACCCGCGTGCTCGAGCTGCTCGGCAAAGAGGCGCGGCTGGGCTGGATTCTGGCCGGTGCCAATCTGCTGCTGGCCGGCGCGCAATTCGCCGAGCCCGTGCTGTTCGGCAAGATCATCGACGTGCTCTCCGGCAAGCCGGCGCCGGGTCCGCTGTCATCGTCAGGGGCCTGGCCGCTGCTGGCGGCCTGGGTGGCGTTCGGACTGTTCACCATCGGCTGCAGCGCCGCGGTGGCGCTGCACGCCGACAAGCTGGCGCACCGCCAGCGCCAGGCGGTGCTGACCGACTATTTCGAACACATCATGCAGCTGCCACTGACCTTCCACACCGGCACCCATTCCGGGCGGTTGATGAAGGTGATGCTGAACGGCACGGATTCACTGTGGCGGCTCTGGCTCGGATTCTTCCGCGAGCATTTTGCCGCGATCATGTCGCTGGTGGTGCTGCTGCCGCTGTCGCTCTACATCAACTGGCGGCTGGCGATCCTGTTGTTCCTGCTGTGCGTGGTGTTCACGGTGCTGACCACGCTGGTGGTGCGCAAGACCTATGGCATGCAGAGCGAGGTCGAGGAGCATTACTCGGACCTCTCCGCGCGCGCTTCCGACGCGCTCGGCAACGTCGCGCTGGTGCAGAGCTTCGTGCGCATCGATGCCGAGGTGCAGGGCCTGCGCTATGTCGCCGACAAGCTGCTCGCGGTGCAGATGCCGGTGCTCGGCTGGTGGGCGTTGGTCACCGTGATCACCCGCGCCTCCACCACCATCACCGTGCTCGCGATCTTCACCGTCGGCATCGTGCTGCACGGCCAGGGGCTGACGACCGTCGGCGAGATCGTGATGTTCGTGAGCTTCGCGACCATGCTGATCCAGAAGCTCGAACAGGTGGTGAGCTTCATCAACAGCGTGTTCATGGAAGCGCCACGCTTGCAGGAATTCTTCGACGTGCTGGACGCCGTGCCCGCGGTGCGCGATCGGCCCGGCGCTGTCGACACCGGCCGGCTCTCCGGCCTGATCGAATTCAACGACGTCTCGTTCTCCTATGACGGCAAGCGGCCCGCGATCGAGGATCTTTCCTTCACCGCTTTGCCCGGCCAGACCATCGCGCTGGTCGGCCCGACCGGCGCCGGCAAATCGACCGCGATCGCGCTGTTGCATCGCGCGTTCGATCCGCAGTCCGGCATCATCAAAATTGACGGCATGGATATCCGCGGCCTGAAGCTGACGGCGCTGCGGCGGAATATCGGCGTGGTGTTCCAGGAGGCCCTGCTGTTCAACCGCTCGCTCGCCGACAATCTGCGCGTCGGCAAACCGGACGCCACTGAAGAGGAAATGCGCATCGCGGCGTCGCGGGCGCAGGCGCTCGAATTCATCGAACGCAGCGACAAGAAATTCGAGACCCATGCCGGCGAGCGTGGCCGCATGCTGTCCGGCGGCGAACGGCAACGGCTGTCGATCGCGCGCGCGCTGTTGAAGGACCCGCCGATCCTGATCCTCGACGAGGCCACCAGCGCGCTCGACGCGGTCACCGAGGCGAAAGTCAACGCCGCTCTCGACGAAGTGATGAAGGGCCGCACGACCTTCGTGATCGCCCACCGGCTTTCGACCATCCGCAACGCGACGCGCATCCTGGTGTTCGACAACGGCCACGTGATCGAAAGCGGAACTTTCGATGAACTGGTGGCCAAAGGCGGCCGCTTTGCGGAACTCGCGCGGGCCCAGTTCATGGTGCAGGCCGACGCGCGAGCCAGCATTGAGACCCAATAGCCCACCCCTGCGCGGCATCCGGATTGAATTATCTGCCGAAATTGCGTCTATTTCGTCCACTATTTCGTCCACGATTTAATTGGCGAACCTCTGTTCTGGAACGGCAAGCCGGTATAGGTTTGCAGCCGCCGTGAGCGACGGCACCGGACACGCTTGAAACCCGAACGTCAGATATCAGGACCTCCTATTTTCAAGGCGGGTCTCAAAGGACCGGAACGCAAAAGTGCATTTTCTTCGCCCGCTGCTTCGCCATCCATTGTTGAACCTGATCCTGTTCGTCGCCGCGCTTGCGGTCGCAACGCCCCGCGCCGCGCATGCCGAGGCGTTGCTGGTGGTCGAAGCCGAAACCGGCAAGGTGTTGCAGGCCGAAAATGCGACGATGCCCTGGTATCCGGCATCGGTGACCAAAATCATGACGGCTTACGTCACGCTCAAAGCCGTCAAGGAAGGGCGCCTGCGACTCGACAGCGTGCTGACGGTTTCGCCGGTGGCAGCCTCGCAGTCGCCGTCGAAGATGGGCTTCAAGCCGGGCACGCAAGTCACCGTCGAAAACGCGCTGGCGATGGTGATGGTGAAGTCGGCCAACGACATGGCCGTGGTGCTCGCCGAAGGCGTCGGCGGCTCCGTCGACGGCTTCTCGGGGATGATGAACGCGACCGCACAGCGGCTCGGCATGACGCAGACGAGCTACGTCAATCCGAACGGCTTGCCCGCCGATGGCCAGATCACCTCGGCGCGCGATCTTGCGATTTTGGCGCGTGCCGTGATTCGCGATCTGCCCGAATACGAATATTTCATGCACATCCCGGCGATCCGTTTCGGCCGCCGCACCACCAACAATTTCAACAAGCTGATCGGCCGCTATGCCGGCGCCGACGGCTTCAAGACCGGCTTCATCTGCGCGTCCGGATACAATCTGGTGGCCTCGGCGACGCGCGACGGCAAGCGGCTGATCGCGGTCGTGCTCGGCTCGACCTCCGGCCAGGCCCGCGCGGTGCGCGCCGCCCAGTTGCTGGAGCGCGGCTTTGCCGGCAACGGGCTGGGATGGCTGCGACCCTCGCTCGGCACCGTCGACAATCTGGTGCCGATCGACGCCACGCCGCCGAACCTGCGCGAGGAGATGTGCAACGGCAAGCGCAAGCGGCCCGCCACCGACGAGGATGCGGACACGACAGTGGCCGCCGGTGGGGGCGAAAGCCCGGCGCTGGCGTTCTTTTCCGCTGGACTGCAGGCGCCGACGGCAAAGCCCTCGGAACTGCTCGCGACGGCGTACACGGCTGGCGAGCCCATGGTGGTCTATACCGGCCCGAAGAAGACCGGCACGGAGCTGATTGCCGCCGTGGCCGCGGACGACCAGAAGCAGATCACGCGGCGCGGCAAGAAATCGCGGGTCGCGGCGAAGAAGCCGGACGCGGACAAGCCCAAGTCTGAGGCCAAGTCTGAAGCCAAGTCTGAGGCCAAGACCGCCGCCACAAAACCCGCGGCCAAACCGGCCGCGGTGCGGCACGCGAATGTCAAACCGGACACCGCCGCCGCAAAGCCTGCTGCCGCCGCAAAGCCTGTGGCAGCTGTAAAGCCTGCCGCAGTTGCCAAGCCCGCCGCCAGGCCGGCCGAGAAACCTGCCGCTTCGGGCGATAAGCCGGCCGCGAAGCCCGCCAAGCCCAACGCCGCCGCAAAACCCAAGAGCGAATCCAAACCGGCTGGTTAAAGAGCCCGCAAGGCCCGGCAATCAAGGCGGTTTTCGCCCGTTCCGGACGTTGACTTGTCGATTCCCAATGCGTCGATAGCGCGCAGCCGCTTGCCATCGGCGGCGGCATTCTCAATACTGCCCAAAACAAGGCATCCCGGCCCAAGAATTCGAGAAATCGGGAACTAACCAGAGGGGAAATACCATGGAGCGGATCTGGCTCAAGCAATATCCGGCCGGCGTGCCCGCCGATATCGACGTCAATCAGTACTCGTCGCTCGTCGAGTTGCTGGAAGAGAGTTTCAAGAAGTTCGCCGACCGCAAGGCGTTCATCTGCATGGACAAGTCGATCAGCTACCGCGACCTCGACCAGATGTCGGCTGCCCTTGGCGCCTATCTGCAGAGCAAGGGCCTGCAAAAGGGCGCCCGCGTCGCGCTGATGATGCCGAACGTGCTGCAGTATCCGGTCTCGACCGCCGCCGTGCTGCGCGCCGGCTATGCGGTGGTGAACGTCAACCCGCTCTACACCTCGCGTGAGCTCGAGCATCAGCTCAAGGATTCCGGCGCCGAGGCGATCGTGGTGCTGGAGAATTTCGCCACCACGGTACAGCAGGTGATCGCCAGGACCGCGGTCAAGCATGTGATCGTCGGCAGCATGGGCGACCTGCTCGGCTTCAAGGGCGTGATCGTCAATCTGGTGGTCCGCAAGGTGAAGAAGATGGTGCCGGCCTGGTCGATCCCGGGCGCGGTTTCGTTCAACGACGCGCTGGCGGCCGGCCGCGGCATGAAGCTCAACAAGCCGCAGCTTAGCCGCGACGACGTCGCCTTCCTGCAATATACCGGCGGCACGACAGGCGTTTCCAAGGGTGCGACGCTGCTCCACCGCAACATCCTCGCCAACGTGCTGCAGAACGACGCCTGGCTGCAGCCGGCACTGAAGAAGCCGCCGCATGTCGACGAACTGTTCATCGTCTGCGCGCTGCCGCTCTATCACATCTTCGCGCTGACGGCGTGCTTCCTGCTCGGGGTACGGGCCGGCGGCGTCAATCTGTTGATCCCGAACCCGCGCGACATGCAGGGCTTCATCAAGGAGCTGATGAAATACCAGGTCAACAGCTTCCCGGCGGTCAACACGCTGTACAATGGCCTGTTGAACTCGCCCGGTTTCGAGAAGGTCGATTTCTCCAAGCTGAAGACCTCGTTCGGCGGCGGTATGGCGACGCAAAAGGCCGTGGCCGAGAAATGGCTCAAGGTCACCGGCTGCGCACTGTCGGAAGGCTACGGCCTGTCGGAAACCTCGCCGACGCTGACCTGCAACCCGGCCGACACCGACAAGTTCTCCGGTTCGATCGGCATTCCCGTGCCCTCGACCTACCTCTCGATCCGCGACGACGACGGCAAGGAAGTGCCGCTCGGCGAAGCCGGCGAGATCTGCGCCAAGGGTCCGCAGGTGATGGCGGGCTACTGGAACCGGCCGGAAGAGACCGCGAACGTAATGACGGCGGACGGCTTCTTCCGCACCGGCGACATCGGCGTGATGACGCCGGACGGCTACACCAAGATCGTCGACCGCAAGAAGGACATGATCCTGGTCTCCGGCTTCAACGTCTATCCGAACGAGATCGAGGAAGTGATCGCCAGCCATCCGGGTGTGCTGGAGTGCGCCGTGATCGGTGTCCAGGACGCAAAGTCGGGCGAAGCGGTCAAGGCCTTCATCGTCAAGAAGGACCCGAACCTCACGGCCGACGACGTCATCAAGTTCTGCGGCACGCAGCTGACCGCCTACAAGGTCCCCAAGCAGATCGAGTTCAGGACCGACCTGCCCAAGACCAATGTCGGCAAGATCCTGCGCCGCGAACTGCGTGACGAAAAGAAGGCCGCGGCCTGAGACCGAACCGTGGAGCGAGCGTCGGATCATGACTGACGCTCGCGACACCACGCCGGCTGACATCCTGAAATTCTGGCGCGAAGCCGGCCACGACCGCTGGTACAAGCGCGACGACGCGTTCGACGCGGAAGTGCGTCAGCGGTATCTCGAGCTGTGGCGGAAGGCGGCCGCGGGCGAGTTGTCGTCCTGGGAAGCCAGCGACGACGGCGCGCTGGCACTCACCATCGTGCTCGACCAGTTTCCCCGCAACATGTTTCGTGGTGACCCGCTGACCTATGCGAGCGACAGGCTGGCGCGCGATGTCGCGGCCCGCGCCATCGACCGGGGTACCGACAAGCGCATCGACCCGACGTTGCTCGAATTCCTCTATCTGCCGTTCATGCATTCGGAGCATTTGCCCGACCAGCTGCGCTGCATCGAGCTGTTCGGCGGCACGGCCAATACCGAAAACAAGGAATATGCCGAGCATCACGCCGACATCATCCGCCGGTTCGGGCGCTTTCCGCACCGTAACCGCATCCTGGGGCGCGAAACGACGCCCGAAGAACAGGCATTCCTCGACACCGGCGGGTTTACCGGCTGATGACAGAACAGTGAACGCAAGACGGCATTGCCGTTTCCGGGACACCGAATATTGTGTCGGTCATCCGCAAAGGTTAGTCTTGTTTTGACGCGTTTTCTTCACGCGAACCGGTACCCACTTCGCTCGAAAACGCTATAAGACACATCCGCTCATTGAGGGAGAATTGACGATGACGATCCAAGTTGGCGACAAGCTGCCGGAAGCCAAGTTTCGCGTGATGACGGCGGAAGGGCCGCAGGTCAAAACCACCGACGATATTTTCAAGGGCAAGAAGGTCGCGCTGTTCGCGGTGCCCGGCGCCTATACCGGCACCTGCCACAAGATGCATCTGCCGAGCATCTTCCTCAACGCCTACGCCATCAAGGACAAGGGCGTGAACACCATCGCGATCGTCTCCGTCAACGACGCCTTCGTGATGAACGCGTGGAAGCGCGACACCGACCAGCGCGACGAGGCCACCTTCCTCGCCGACGGCAATGCCGACTTCACCAAGGCAATCGGCATGGAGCTCGACGCGTCCGGCAACGGCCTCGGCATCCGCTCCAAGCGCTATTCGATGCTGGTGGAAGACGGCGTGGTCAAGAAGCTCAACCTCGAGCCGGCCCCCGGCAAGGTCGAGGTTTCCGGCGGCGATACGCTGCTGGGGCAGCTCTGAGATCGTCATTGCCTGCGACAAACGTGAAGCGTTTGCGCAAGGGAGCAAAGCGACGAAGCAATCCATACTTGCTTTGCCGCTCTATGGATTGCTTCGCTTTGCTCGCAATGACGAGTTGATGGTCTAGCCGCACACACAACTGTCATCGCCCGGCTTGACCGGGCGACCCAGTACGCCGCGGCCTCTCGGCTCTTTCACAAACGTCTCTGGAATACTGGATCGCCCGCTTTCGCGGGCGACGACAGTTGTGGGTGTGGCGGCTAGGCCTATGCCTACGCCTTCAACCGTGCCATCGCGACGCCGTCGCGGGCCAGTTGATCGGCGCGTTCGTTCTCGTCGTGGCCGGCGTGGCCCTTGATCCAGTGCCAGCGCACCTCATGCGCCTTCAGCGCCGCGTCGAGGCGCTGCCACAGGTCGACGTTCTTGACCGGCTTCTTGTCGGACGTGCGCCAGCCGTTCCGCTTCCAGCCATGGATCCATTCGGTGATCCCTTTGCGGACGTATTGGCTGTCGGTGGTGAGGTCGACGACGCAGGCCTTCTTCAGCGCTTCCAGCGCCGAGATCGCCGCCATCAACTCCATGCGGTTGTTGGTGGTGTGCGCTTCGCCGCCCTTCAATTCCTTTTCGGTGTCGCCGAATTTCAGGATCGCGCCCCAGCCGCCGGGGCCGGGATTGCCCGAGCAGGCGCCGTCGGTGAATACCGTGACATGCGGCTTGGAATCGCTCACGCAGCGCATCCCGCCTGCATCAGGCCGTAATCGCGCGCGGACTGGACGCTCTGGTGGAAGCGCAGCTTGCGGACATATTCGAGCGGGTCTTTCGGCTTCACCAGCGCGCCCGGCGGCACGTCGAGGAAATCGACCAGACGCGTCAGCAAAAAGCGCAGCGCGGAGCCGCGCGCCAGGAGCGGCAGCGCATCCTGCTCGGCATCGGACAATTTCCGTTCGCGGCCATAGGCGCCGAGCAGCGCGCGCGCCTTGGTGACGTTGAAGGAATGATCCGGCTCGAAGCACCACGCGTTGAGGCAGATCGCGACGTCGTAGGCCAGGATGTCGTTGCAGGAAAACGGGAAGTCGATCAGCCCGGACAGCTTGTCGCCGAGGAAGAAGACGTTGTCGTTGAAGAGATCGCCATGGATGACGCCGAGCGGCAGATCTTTTGGCCAGTTCGCCTCGAGGTGATCGAGTTCGCGGGCGATGAAATCGCCCAAACCCGGCTGCACGCTGTCGGCACGCGGCGCCGACAGGTCGAACAGCGGCCGCCAGCCCTCGACCGACAGCGGATTTTTCCGGAACATCGGAAAGTCGCCGCCCGCCAGATGCATTTTGGCGAGCGCCCCGCCAACGCCGCTGCAATGCGCGGCGTTGGGCCGCCGCGGCCACATGCCTTCGAGGAAATTGATGATCGCAGCCGGCCGCCCGACGAGATGGCTGTAGACTTCGCCCTGGCGGTTTTTCGCCGGCTGCGGGCAATGCACGCCGCGCTCGGCCAGATGCGCCATCAGCGACAGGAAGTAGGGCAGATCGTCCACCGCCACGCGCTTTTCATACAGCGTGAGGATGTAGGCGCCCTTGCTGGTGTGCATCAGGAAGTTGGAATTCTCGACGCCTTCAGCGATGCCCTTGTAGGAGAGCAATTCGCCGACGTCGTAACTCTTGAGGAATTCCGCGAGGTCTTCGGCGGCAACATCCGTGTAAACCGCCATGGCAGACGCGCCCTAAGCTGCGTCGGGCCGCAGCGAACGCGGCAGCGGGAAGAATTCGTTTTCTTCCGCGGCCGAGACCGTCTCCACATGCAGCGTATAGCGCTCGGCGAACGCGCCCATGATCTCCTCGACGATCACTTCCGGCGCGGAGGCGCCCGCCGTGATGCCGAGGCTCTTGATGCCTTCGAACCGCGACCAGTCGAGATCGCTGGCGCGCTGCGCCAGCACCGAGACCGGGCAGCCCTCGCGCTCGGCGACTTCGCGCAGGCGCTGCGAGTTCGAGGAGTTCGGCGCGCCGACCACGATCAGGGCGTCAACCACCGGCGCCACCTTCTTCACCGCAAGCTGGCGGTTGGTGGTGGCGTAGCAGATGTCTTCCTTGTGCGGGCCGGAGATGTTCGGGAAACGCTCCTTCAGCATCGCGACGATCTCGGCGGTGTCGTCGATCGACAGCGTCGTCTGGGTCACGAAGGCGAGGTTGTCCGGATTCTTCGGCGTGAACGTCTTGGCGTCTTCGTTGGTCTCGATCAGCGTCACCGCGCCCGGCGGCAACTGGCCGAGCGTGCCGACCACTTCCGGATGATGGGAATGCCCGATCAGCAGGATTTCACGGCCACGCTTGAAATGGATCGCGGCCTCGCGGTGCACCTTGGTGACCAGGGGGCAGGTGGCGTCCAGCGAGAAGAAATTGCGCGCACGGGCGTCCGCCGGAACCGACTTCGGAACGCCGTGGGCGGAGAACACCACCGGTGCGTTGGTATTGTCGGGAATTTCGGCCAGTTCCTCGACGAAGATCGCGCCCTTGGTCCTCAGGCTGTCGACGACATAGCGGTTATGCACGATCTCGTGGCGGACATAGACGGGGGCGCCATAGATCGCGAGCGCCCGCTCGACGGTGTCGATGGCCCGTACCACGCCGGCACAGAAGCCGCGGGGGGAACAAAGCACGATTTTCAGGTCGGGTTTGGCTGACGCTGACAAGGAAGACATGGGGGCTATCTCAGGGACCGAATCACCCCTCGCCAGTGGGCGGGGAACGGCTAATTCGTATAAGGACTTGGGGCTGCATTTGGGCGCTGTCAAGGCACTTTAGCAGGCCATTGCGCCAATGGGCCCTCAAGGGGTATATAGGCCCGGAATTCCCGTCATCCCCGATGACCGCAGACTTCGCCTCCAAAAAGAGGTGGGCGAGGCACAAAGGAGATTTGCCATGAGCAATGCACCGCTGATGCCAAAGGCGACTGCCGTGTGGCTGGTTGATAATACCGCACTGACCTTCGACCAGGTGGCCGATTTCACCAAAATGCACCCCCTGGAGGTCCGCGCCATCGCCGACGGCGACGCGGCGCAGGGCATCAAGGGCATGGACCCGATTTCGACCGGCCAATTGAGCCGCGACGAGATCGAAAGGGGCGAAAAGGACCCGAACTACCGCCTCAAGCTCGGCGAGAGCAAGGTTACCCTGCCCCCGGCGGCCAAGAAAAAGGGCCCGCGCTACACCCCGGTGTCGCGCCGCCATGAGCGGCCGAGCGCGATCCTCTGGCTGGTGCGCAACCATCCCGAGCTGAAGGACGCCCAGATCATGCGCCTGGTCGGCACCACCAAGACCACCATTGCCTCAGTCCGCGACCGCACCCACTGGAACGCCTCGACCCTGACCCCGATGGACCCGGTGACATTGGGCCTGTGCTCGCAGATCGAGCTCGATTTCGAGGTGCAGCGCGCCGCCAAGGAAAAGCCGGTCCCCGCCGCCTACGGCGGTGCCACCCTGCTGCCGGCCTCCGAGACCACCAAGAAGGAGCCGGAATTCGAGCCGACCGAAAAGCAGCGCGACGACCTCAACGTCGACGCCGTGTTCGCCAAGCTGAAGACGATCGGCGGCAAGAAGCAGGACGACGACGAGGAGTAGGTTTTCCGTATTCCGGTTACGGGATCTCAAACGCGGCGGGGCAACCTGCCGCGTTTTTGTATTTGTGCGCTTCGGCGCTCAGCCGTATTTCAGCTTCATGAATAAAACTCCGCCGGCCAGCACGATCGTGATGGCATTGGCAACGATCAACGGCCCATCTCCGGAAAGCAGGCCGTACACCAGCCACAGCAGGATGCCGACCACCATGACGAGAAACATTCCGAGCGAAATGTCTTCCGTCGAGCGGGTTCGCCAGACTTTTACGAATTGCGGGACGTAAGCGAGAGTCGTGCACGTAGCGGCGGCAAACCCCAGGAATTTGATTGCGATCGGTTCCATGGGCTTCTTATAACATCGATTCGAAGAGTGGAGCGGTAGCGGTAGCGTGCCTCGCTGCGGCGAACCTCCCTCACGCTTTCTTCAAAAATTCCGTGCGCAGCACCAGGCCCTTGACCTTGTCGGTGCGGCCTTCGATCTCGTCTTCGTTGTCGGTGAGGCGGATGTTCTTGATCACGGTGCCACGCTTCAGCACGGTGGACGAGCCCTTCAGCTTCAGGTCCTTGATCAGCGTGACGGTGTCGCCCTCGGCAAGCAGCGCGCCGTTCGAATCTCTGACCTTGATGTCCATGAAGTACGTCCTTCTAAAAAAGTCGAAGTGCTTCTTTCTTCCTTCTCCCCTTGTGGGAGCCGAGACGAGCGAAGCTCGCTCTTAGGTGGCGCGCGGAGCGCGCCGGATGAGGGGTCTCTATCCGCGGAGACAGACCCCTCACCCGTCGAGATGCTTCGCATCTCGCCACCCTCTCCCACAAGGGGAGAGGGGAAGAAAGAGTCGCGCCTAGCCCAGTTCGATTTCGTCGTTAATCTCGTGCGTGAGGCTGACGCCGCCGAGCGTCAGCGTCATCTTGGCCGGCAGCTTCTCGTTGCCCTTGAGGCGGCCGCTGGCGACGGCGTCGCGGACCGCTTTTTCGATTTCGCGCTGCGAGGTGATGCCGACCTTCTTGAGAAAGCCGCGCAGGCTGGTGTTGAAAACGTCTTCGTTCATGATGACCTCCTGATCACGGTCTGGTCGGATTGTTCAACATTTGCTCGGCGAGGTTTCGCTGGGCACGGTCGGTGCGGGCGTTGGCATTGCCGCGCTGCACGTCACGGTTCTTGCGGCAGATGACGTAGTCGTTCGACCCCGGCGCCACGTTGTTGGCGCGGCAGAACGCATCGTCGTCGGCGCTGGTATCGGCCATGGTCGGCTGGCCCTTCTCCAGGCAGCCCGCCAGCAGCGGGGCGGTAAGCAGGAGGGCGATGAGAAGTCGAGCGGGGTTATGTCGCATGACTGATCCATGGGTCCGGTTTCGTCATTGCCGGGCTTGACCCGGCAATCCATCGAAATCAAGGCATTTTGCCTGATAGTTGATGGATGCTCGGGTCGAGCCCGGGCATGACGGGAAACTGTCATTCCGGGGCGATGCGAAGCATCGAACCTCAGGTGCGCAATTGCGCACCGGGGAATCTCGAGATTCCGGGTCTGGTCCTTCGGACCATCCCGGAATGACGGCCAACAAAATCACACCCTGCCCTTCAGCGCGTCGCCGATTTCGTCGAGCACCTTGGGATCCTCGATGGTCGCCGGCATGGTCCAGGTATCGCCGTCGGCGATTTTCTTGATGGTGCCGCGCAGGATTTTTCCGGAACGGGTTTTGGGCAGGCGGCCGACCGTGATCGCAAGCTTGAAGGCGGCGACCGGGCCGAGCTTGTCGCGCACCAGCGCTACAACTTCTTTCTCGACCTCCGCCGGGCTCTTCGAAACGCCGGCCTTCAGCACCAGAAAACCGCAGGGCACCTCGCCCTTGATCGCATCCTTGATGCCGAGCACCGCGCATTCGGCGACGTCGGGATGCGAGGCCAGGATTTCCTCCATGCCGCCGGTGGAAAGCCGGTGGCCGGCGACGTTGATGATGTCGTCGGTGCGGCCCATCACGAACACATAGCCGTCTTCGTCCTTGTAGCCGGCGTCGGAGGTTTTGTAATAGCCGGGAAATTCAGTGAGATAGGCCTCCTTGAAACGCGCCTCCTGCTCCCACAGCGTCGGCAGGCAGGCCGGCGGCATCGGCAGTTTTATGACGATCGAGCCCATGGTGCCCGCGGGCACCGGTCTTGCCGCCTCATCGACCACATCGACCTGATAGCCCGGCATCGGCACCGTCGGCGAACCGTGCTTGACCGGCAGCATGCCGAGCCCCACCGGATTGCCGGCGATGCACCAGCCGGTTTCGGTCTGCCACCAGTGATCGATGACAGGCACCTTCAACTGCTGCTCGGCCCATTCCACCGTCGGCGGATCGGCGCGTTCGCCGGCGAGAAACAGCGTGCGGAATTTCGACAGGTCGTATTTCCGGATGAAGGTGCCATCAGGGTCTTCCTTCTTGATGGCGCGGAACGCGGTCGGCGCGGTGAAGAAGGCGACCGCCTGGTGCTCGGAGATCACACGCCAGAACGCGCCGGCGTCCGGCGTGCCGACCGGCTTGCCCTCATACATGATCGAGGTCGCGCCATGGATCAGCGGTCCGTAAATGATGTAGCTGTGGCCGACCACCCAGCCGATGTCGGAGCCGCACCACCAGACCTCGCCGGGCTTGACGCCGTAGAGGTTGAACATCGACCATTTCAGCGCGACCAGATGACCGCCATTGTCGCGCACCACGCCCTTGGGAATCCCCGTGGTGCCCGAGGTGTAGAGGATGTACAGCGGATCGGTTGCCTTGACCGGTACGCAGGGCGCCGTTTTGCCGGCATCGAGCGCGGCGCGGCGCAATTCCGCCCAGTCCTGGTCGCGGCCTTTAGTGAGTTCGCAGGCCTGTTGCGGCCGCTGCAGAATCACGCAGGTTTGCGGCTTGACGCTTGACAGCCGGATCGCCTCGTCGAGCAGCGGCTTGTATTGCACGATGCGGCCGGGCTCGATGCCGCAGCTCGCCGAGAAGATCAGTTTTGGTTTCGCGTCCTCAATCCGGCTCGCGAGTTCCTTGGCCGCAAAACCGCCGAACACCACCGAGTGAACAGCGCCGATCCGCGCGCAGGCCAGCATCGCGAACACGGCCTCCACCACCATCGGCATATAGAGGATGACGCGGTCACCCTTGGTGACGCCAAAATCCTGCATGACGGCCGCGAGCGTCTGCACCTCTTTCAGCATCTGCGCATAGGTGAATCTGGAAACGATATTGGTCAGCGGCGAGTCGTGGATCAGCGCCACCTGATCGGCGCGCCCGCCTGCGACATGGCGGTCGAGCGCGTTGTAGCAGGTGTTGACGACGCCATCTGTGAACCAGCGGCCGTAGGGTCCCATCGTGGAATCGAAGATTTTCTTTGGGGCCTCGATCCAATCGATTTCGCGCGCCGCCTCGGCCCAAAAGCCTTCGGGATCCCGAAGCGAGCGGGCGTGGATTTCGTGGTACCGGCTTTTGTCGTGGACGTTCATGGCGCGCTCCCGATCCCGCCGCCTTCTTCGTCATGCCCGGGCTTGTCCCGGGCATCCACGTTCTTTGCATCCAATCAGAGAAGCAAGTCGTGGATGGCCGGGACAAGCCCGGCCATGACGGCGGGGCGACAATGGTATTTGCCACGCATTGTCACGGGAAGCGGCGCCAGATCAAGCCGTAACAGCTTGGTCGGAACGGCCAAACCCTACTACCGGGCGATGATATTGAGCTTATCCAGCCGCTCTTCCATCGCCTGGCGCAGATCGTAGCCGGGGCGGCCGAACGAAGCGTTGCGCTTGCCGATGAAATCGCGCTGCTGCCGGGTCAGCGCCAGCGCCGCGCGGTGGCTGCCCGATTCCGCGCTCGCGACCACCCGCAGGAAGACGTCGTTGATACTGCGGTCGAGTTGGGCGAGGCCCGCATCGGAACAGATCGCCTTCTCCACCTGACGCCTGGCGGTGGCGCAATTGAAACTCGGCAAGTTCTTCTGGTTGCCCAGCGAGCCCAGCCGTTCGATCTCCTGCGCGACCTCCTGATGGTTGGTGGCCGCGGTCTTGTCGGAGGGGTTGAGGCGGACCGCCTCGGCGTAATCCTGCAACGCACGCGCGCGGTCGCCCTTCCGGACCCATGCCGAGCCGCGGTTGTTGTAAGCGCGCTGGAATTTCGGATCCAGTTTCAATGCCGCATCATAATCCGCGATGGCGCGGTCATAGTCCTTGCGCGCCTGATGGGCGTCGCCGCGATTGACCAGGAATTTCGGCTGCGGCTGGATTTTGATCGCCTCGTCGTAGTCGGCGATCGCGCCGGCGTAATCGCCATTGGCGGCGAGGTCCAGCCCGCGATTGTCGAAGAATTCCGGCTGCGACGGATCGATCCGGATCGCCGACGTAGAGTCCTGCAGCGCGCGGTCGGTGCGGCCAATTTTCTTGTAGGCCGCGCCGCGATTGGTATAGGTCCGCGCGTTGTTCGGATCGAGACGGATCGCAGAATCGTAATCGGCGATCGCCTTCTTGTACTCGCCCTTGAAATACCAGGCGGCGCCGCGATCCGAAAACGCCTGCGCGAAATCGGGCTTCAGCCGCAGCGCCTCATTATAATCCTCGATGGCGCGATCGAATTTGCCGGCATTGTTGAAGGCATTGCCACGGTTGGCATAGCCATTGGCGTTTTCGGGCTCGAGCCGGATGGCCTCGTTGAGCGCGACAAATGCCGCCTCCGTCTTGCCGCCCTGGCGCAGCATCTCGCCGCGAGCGCGGAAGGCGCGGGCACGATGGGGGTCCTTGGCAATGACCGCATCGATCTCGGCCAATGCCTTGACGGCCTGGCCGCCGCTGTAGAGCGCGACGGCGCGGGTGATGGTGGCATCGAGACGGTCGGCCTCCGGCGTCGCCGGATTGTCGATCAGCGCGGTGCAGCTTTCGATCAGCTTGGGCGGTGCTGCGTCGGTCAGGGGCGCGCAGATAACCGGCGGCTCGGCGGCGGTTTGGGCGATGGCCCCGTTGATGGTCAGAATGGTGATGGCAAGCGCCGCGCTGGCGGCAAGGGGCGAAACAAATGATCGCATGACCGGCTCTTGGGAATACTAGCTGGGTTGAACGGCAATGCCGCGTCGCTTGGTCGCCCCAAGTCCGCCCAAGGTTCGAAAGCCAGCCATTGCGTGGACAATGCCGGCGTTCAGCGCGACTCGATCGCCAGCAATTGGTCGAGCCGTTCCTTCATGGCCCTGCGCAAATCGTAACCCGGCTGGCCGAAGGCGGCGCTGCGGCGGGCGACGAAATCATCCTGCTCACGCTGCAGGGCACGGGCGCGCGGGCTGTCGGCGGTCGCATCGCGGACCACCTTGGTGTTCACGGCACTGATCTCGCGGTCAAACTTGGCAAGGTCCGGACTGGCGCAGATCGCCTTCTCCACCGGCTGCTTCGTGGTGGCGCAGTTGAAGCTCGGCTTGTTGTAGACCGCCATCAGCGCGCCGAGACGCTCGAGTTCCTGCGCCAGCGATTTGTAATTGCCGCGCGCGGTGGGATGCTCCGGGTTGAGCTTGATCGCCATGCCGAAGTCCTGCAATGCCTTCGGCCGGTCGCCCTTCTTGCGCCAGAGTTCGCCGCGCGCGTTGAAGATATCGGCCAGCGCCGGATCGAGCCGCAGCACGCCGTCATAATCGGCAATGGCGCGGTCGATCAGATCCTTGCGATCGTTGGCGCCGCCGCGCGCGATCAATGCCTTGATGCGGTCGGACCTCGCGGTCTTTTCGTTGCGGATCAACGCGCCGCAAACGCTGATGGTCCTGTCGTCGTCATTGGCCGCCGCCGCCGCAACGCAAGGTGCGGGATCGACTTGCGGATCCTTGGCTGGCTCGGCGCCGGTTGCGAACGCGGCTTGCACGAACGCCGTCCACAGCAGGGAAGCGACGAAAATATTGCGGATGATAGGACAACCTCGCATCAACAGACCCGAAAAAACGCTCTCGACGACAGACAATCCTAGCAAGCGAGGTGCGCTTCCGACAGCGGCCAACGCGAATTTCGTTAGCCGTTCGAAACCCGATTTTGGCTGAAAGATGACGTCCGGGAAGCCGCGCTTTTCGCCTGCAAGTGTACATATCCATTGAAGAATTTTCGTTGAACCTTTCCTCTTCTTGGACGACTCAAAACCATGACCATCCTGACCGATACCACTCCGCCGCGCGCGATCGCGTATTCCCAAACCGGTTATTTTTACTTCTACATGGCGCTGGCCTGCACGGCCGTCGCGTTTCTCGGCTTTGCCCCGACCTATTGGCTGCCGATGATGTCGCGATCGCTGTCAGCCTCACCTGTCGTCCATGTTCACGGCCTGCTGTTTTTCGCCTGGTCGCTCTACTTTGCGTTCCAGACCTGGTTCGCCGCATCGGGAAATGTCACCCGGCACCGCGCAATCGGGATGATCGGCGTGTCGCTGGCGACCGCGATGACGATCTTCGGCTTTTTGGTTGCGGTCAACGCGATGAAGCGATCGGCCGCGGCCGGGCTGACCAGTGAAGGCATCGCGTTTGCGATCGTCCCGCTCAGCGGCATCCTGTTCTTCGCGGTGGTGTTCGCGCTGGGAATCGCGAACATCCGCCGGGGCGAAACCCACAAGCGGCTGATGCTGCTGGCCGGCATTTCGCTGCTGGATGCGGCCGTGGCGCGCTGGTTTCTCACCTTCCTGGCGCCTCCCGGGCCGCTCGGCCCGCCGCCGGTGCCCGTCACCATCCCGCCGGCCTTCGTCGCCTATCTGCTGCTCGTGGTCGCCATCGTGCACGACTGGCGCACGCGCGGCCGCCCGCATCCGGTCTATATCTATGGCGGCGCCGCGCTGATCGCCGTCAAGCTGCTGAACTGGCCGATCAGCATGACGCCGATGTGGCACTCCTTCGCCGGCGGCATATTGGCGATGGCGCAGTAGCCGAAGCCCGGACAGCGCTTCGCTTATGCCGACCTCGCCGTCATCCCGCCATCGACGACGAGTTCGAGCCCGGTGACGTAGCGGGATTCGTCGGAAGCCAAAAACAGCGCCGCATTGGCGACATCCCAGGCGTCGCCCATGTGCCCCATCGGCACCTGGGCGTCGCGCGCCCGCCACATCGCCTCGACATCACCCTTGGCATAACTCGCCGCAAGACCTGCAGAGTGCTCGACCATTGGCGTTTTCATCAGGCCCGGCAGAATGCAATTCACCCGGACATGATCGGCTGCGAACTGCACCGCCGTGGTGCGCGTCATCTGGTTCATCGCCGCCTTCGACGCCCCATAGGAGACGTAGGAAATGCCGACGTGGCGGATCGAGGCGATCGATGAAATATTGATGATCGAGCCGCCGCCCTGTTTCTGCATCACCGGAATAACGTGCTTCATGGCGAGGAAGGCGCTCTTGAGGTTGACCGCGAACACGCGGTCCCATTCGGATTCCGTCGTCTCGACCACGCTGCCCATTTCAGCAATGCCGACATTGTTGTCGAGCACATCGATACGGCCATAGGTCTTCAGGCAGGCCGCCACCATCGCCTCGACATCGGCGGCGCGCGAGACGTCGGCGGTGAAGGACGCCGCCTTGCCGCCCTCGCCCGTGATGATCTTCACGGTCTCTTCGGCCGCCGCCGCGTTGCGATCGACGCAAAACACCTGCGCACCCTCGCGAGCAAAAGTCGCCGCGGTCGCCTTGCCGTTGCCCCAGCCGGGCCCGATCGAACCCGCGCCGACCACCATCGCCGTCTTGCCCTTGAGCCGTTCCATCGACGTCTCTCCCCTTGATTTGGACGGGAAGTTGAACGGGCATGTGCCCGCGGTCAACCCGTCCAGTGCGTGGCGGCCGATGCAACCCTCGCATGGATGTAACCATCCCAAAGTCTTTCGATTTATGCACTTGCCACGCCTCCCCAAACCGGCATGAATGCGCCGCCGTTAAAGGCCCCGGCGATCCAGCCGGGAGATATCAATGCGCTCCGGGGGAAGCATGGCCGCACAGGGTCAACCACCAGGCAATTCTTTGCCCAATGACGACGTCATCGCCGTTTCCGACGAAGCGCTGCATAAGGCGGAATTGTTCATCGAGGCCGAGGAAGGCGCGGCCAACCGCCTGATGGGATGGGCGGGACGGATCTCGACCACCATTGCGGTGGTGATGAGCCTGTTCCACCTCTATGCGGCCTACGCGATCGTTCCGACCCAGGAACTGCGCTATACCCACGTCGCCTTCACGCTGGTGCTGAGCTTCCTGCTGTTTCCGCTGGCGACCCGGTTTCGCAACCGGGTGCGCTGGTGGGACGTGGTGCCGGGTATCTTTGCGGTCGCGACCATCGTCTATGCGCTCTGGGGCGGCGAGGACTTTACCGACCGCGCCACCTCGCCCGACCGCTGGGACGTCATCGTCGGCGTCGTCTTCATCGTGCTCGTGCTGGAGGCGACGCGGCGCACCACCGGCCTGATCATGCCCGTCGTGGCAGTGTTGTTCATCGCCTATGCGATGCTTGGCCCGCATCTGCCGGCGCCATGGACCCATCGCGGCTACGATCTGCCCCGGCTGGTCGGTCATCTCTTCATCACCCTGGAAGGTATTTTTGGCGTCGCGGTCGACGTGTCGGCGACCCTGATCATCCTTTTTACGATCTATGGTGCGTTCCTGGCGCAATCCGGTGCCGGCAAGTTCTTCATCGATTTCTCGCTGGCGCTCATGGGCGGCAAGGCGAACAGCGCCGGCAGAACCGTGGTGCTGTCCTCGTTCCTGCTCGGCGGCCCCTCCGGATCCGGCGTCGCCACGACCGTGATGATCGGCACCGTGGCCTCCCCGATGCTGGCCAAGGCCGGCTTTGAGAAAAACGCCGCCGGCGGTCTGCTGGCGGCCGGCGGCCTCGGCGCCATCCTGTCGCCGCCGGTGCTCGGCGCCGCGGCCTTCCTGATCGCCGAGTTTCTCAAGATCAGCTATCTCGACGTGATCTGGATGGCGACGATTCCGACCTGTCTCTATTACATGTCGCTGCTGTTCATGGTCGAACTGGATGCGAAAAAATTCGGCGCCAAGGACGTCAACTTCACGCCGGAGATGTCGCTCGGACAGATGACCCGGCGCTACGGCTTTCATTTCATCTCGCTGCTCGCCGTGGTCGTATTCATGGTGATCGGCTATTCGCCGTCGCTGTCGGTGTTCTACGCCATCGTCGTGACCTTCGCGCTGAGCTTCCTGCGCAAGGAAACCGCGCTGGTGCCGAGCAAACTGGTCAAGGCGCTGGCGGAAGGCTCGACCGGCGCGCTGAACGCGGCGACCACCTGCGCCTGCGCCGGCATCGTGGTCGGCATCGTCACGCTGACCGGTCTCGGTCTCAAATTCTCGGCGATCGTGATCAGCTATGCCGGCGGCAGTCTGCTGCTGACGGCGATCTACACCGCGCTGATCGTGTGGATCATCGGTCTCGCGGTGCCGGTGACCGCCTCCTACATCATCTGCGCGGTGATCGCCGCTCCGGCGCTGATCAAACTCGGCGTGCCCGATTACGCCGCGCACATGTTCATCTTCTATTACGCCGTGCTGTCGGAGGTATCGCCGCCGACCGCGCTGTCGCCGTTCGCAGCGGCTGCCATCACCGGCGGCGATCCCTACAAGACCACGCTGCAGTCATGGAAATACACCTTGCCGGCGTTCCTGGTGCCGTTCGTGTTCGTGCTCGATCCGCAGGGCGTCGGATTGCTGCTCTCGATCCCCAAGGGCGGATCATGGCTCGACATCCTAGAAATCACGATCAAGACGACGCTGGGACTGCTGGCGCTGGCCTCAGTTGCCCAGAACTGGGCGCTGCGACAAAATACGCGGGTCGAGGGAGGCCTGCTTCTGCTATCCGGATTGCTGCTGGTATTTCCGAGTTTGATCGAGGCGATCGTCGAATGGATGATCGGCCGCGATATCAGCTACACTTACGTGCCCGGGCTGATCATCGGCTTCGGCGTGTTGCTGTGGCAGTCGAGAACGCGGGCGCCGAAACGACCGGTGCTTACAACTTAAGTCCAAGAATAAGGTCAAGGGAGTAATTGAGATGAAAATAATGAAAAAGACCGTGGCCGTGCTGGCTGTGACTGTTGCGGCCGGACTCGCCTTCGCTGGCATCGTCCACGCCCAGCAGAAGACGATGTCGATCGGTACCGGCGGAACCGGCGGCGTCTACTATCCGCTTGGCGGCGCCGTCGCCAACGTGCTGTCAAAGAGCCTTCCCAACGTGCAGGCCACGGCCGAAGTCACCGGCGGCTCGATCGACAATCTCAAGCTGATCGGCACCGGGCAGAGCGAGATGGGCTTCACCATGGCCGATGCCGCGCTCGACGCGCTGCAGGGCCAGGACAAGTTCAAGAGTGGCAAGCTGCCGTTGCAGGCGCTGCTCGTGGTCTATCCGAACCGCATGCATGTGGTGACCGTCGAAGGTACCGGCATTACGACCATGGCGGATCTCAAGGGCAAGCGCGTCTCGACCGGTTCTCCGGGCGGCGCGACCGAAGTGATGGCGTTCCGCGTCATCGAAGCCGCCGGTCTCGACAAGGACAAGGACATGAAGCGCGAGCGGCTCGGCGTTGCCGAATCCGTCAACGCCATCAAGGACCGCAAGATCGACGCGTTCTTCTGGGTCGGCGGCATCCCGACCGCGGCGGTGACCGATCTCGCGGCAACGCCAGGCTTGAAGATGAAGCTGGTCGACCACGGCGATCTCGCCGAGAAGATGAACGCCAAATACGGCAAACTCTACACGTCAAGCAAGATCAAGGCGGGCTCCTATCCCGGCTACGACAAGGACAATTCCATCACCGAGGTCTGGAACCTGATCGTGACCGGCGACAAGATGAGCAACGACGATGCCTACACGATCGTCAAGACGCTGGTGGAGAAGAAGGCCGACATCGTTGCCGTGCACAAGGAAGCCGAGAGCTTCTCGCTCGACAACCAGGTGCAGGACCGCTCGCCGATCCCGTTCCATCCCGGGGCGCTGAAGTATTTCAAGGAAAAAGGCATCGGCGGCTAAGCCGGCTACCTGCAGTTTTTTGATTGCATTTGACCGCGGTCTGCCAAGGGCCGCGGTCATTTCTTTGAGCTGGCTGTTTCTCGCTGCAATCGCTGGTCGGCCTGACCGGGTTTTGCGCCCATGATGCCGGAGACCCCGAGGCATGACGCCGACGGGGGTGGTGGTCGCGCCGATTAACAAATACGGTCCGCCGAAATTTTGGAGGGACCGACATGGCTTCGAAGATTATCCATCCGTACCGCCTCAACCGCCGCGCTGTGCTGACCGGCGCGGCTGCCTTTGGCGGTATGTCGCTGTTGCCGCGCCGTGCGGGCGCCGATCAATGGCCGACACGGCCGGTCAAACTGGTCGTGCCGTTCGCGGCCGGCGGCACCACCGACATCCTGGCGCGCGTGGTCGCGGCAAAAGTCTCCGAGGAATTCGGCCAGCAATTCATCGTCGAAAACAAGACCGGCGCCGGCGGCAACATCGCGGCTGAATTCGTCGCGAAGGCCGAGCCCGACGGTTACACCTTCGTGGTGGGAACGCCTGGCACGCACGCCATCAACCAGTTCGTGTTCAAGAACATGAGCTACGACCAGGCCAGCGATATCGCCCCGGTCATCATCATCGCGCGGGTACCCAATCTTTGTTCGGTCACCAATTCGCTGCCGGTGAAATCGGTTGCGGAACTGATCGCCTATGCCAAATCGAAGCGGGGCGAGTTGTTCTACGGCACGCCGGGGCTCGGCAGCACCGCGCATGTCTCGACCGAATTGTTCAAGTCGATGACCGGCGTAGAGATGACCCATGTGCCGTACAAGGGCAGCGCACCGGCGCTGACCGACCTGATCGCCGGCCGTGTGCAACTGACGATCGACAATTTGCCGGCCTCGCAGCCATTCGCCGAATCCAACTCGATCCGCCCACTGGCGGTCTCCTCTGCCAGGCGCTGGCCGGGCCTGCCGGATCTGCCGACGATCGCGGAAGCCGGGGTACCCGGTTACGAGGCGGCATCCTGGTTCACCATCGGTGCGCCGGCCAAGACGTCGAAGGAGATCATCGACCGGCTCAACGCCAGCGTCGACAAGTTTCTCAAGACCGACGACGGCATCGCGCGGCTGCGCAAGCTCGGCGCCGAGCCGGCCGGCGGGTCGCCCGCGGACATGCAAGCTTACGTGCTGGCGGAAACCGAGAAGTGGGGCAAGGTGGCCAAGTTCGCCGGCATCAAGCCGGAGTGACGATCGCGTTCAGCTGACGCCGCGCGTCGAAGCGATTCTTCTGTTCGGCGAGAACATAAACCGTGGCCGCGCCGACAAGCGACCACAGGCGTTAACGCGCGTCCAGCAATGAAACAGCGCGCAAATGCACGCGTCCGTTCATAGAACATGCCCACGACAGCAACGACCAACGGATGGATCTCCATTGGGCTCCCGAGTTGCCATGTTACAGCCAGATGACTTGCCGCTTTCGTTACAATTCTAGTTTCATTGGCGGCTTTAACCTTACCTGCGCATTCATCACCGTGTCCCTAAAACTCCATGATTAGCGCCGCCGCGCGGATGTACGACTAGCGTCGATATCTGAGCAGGGGGACGGAATGAATCTGATCAATGCTAACGCGCATGCGCGCGCCGGTGGCTTCGGACTACGAAGGATGATGCCCCGCGCCTGCGTGGCCGACGCCAAGAAACACCTGCGACTGTTCCTCTCTGACGCGCTCGAGGAACTCGGTTTCATCACCAGCGCATGCGCTTGTGCAAGCGAGTTGGCGGGAGCGCTTGACGCACAACAGCCTGACCTCGTCGTGCTCGGCGTGTCCGTCAACGGGACCGAGGTCGGCGAAATTCTCGAAGTACTGGTCCGGAAAAATTTCGGCGGCAAGGTGCTCATCATCGGCCCACCGGACTCGATTATGGTAAAGGCGGTTCGGCAAATTGCCGAGGAATACGACATCGCGATGCTGCCCTCGCTGCCGACGCCCTTCAGCGCCGGAACGTTGCGGGCCAGCGTCGCTTCCCTGCTGCCCACCGAACCGGCGCCGAGCCCGGCGGTGGACGTGGCCGAGGCGCTGAAGGCCGGCTGGCTCGAATTGTGGTATCAGCAAAAGATCAATGCCCGCACCCTGGTTCCGAGCGGCGCGGAGGCGCTGGTGCGGATGCGACATCCCGCCTGGGGGGTCGTTCCACCGGCGTATTTCATTCCGGACGACAAGGATCCGCATTATCGCGCGCTGTCCGAGTTCGTGATCGGCCGCGCGATCGAGGATTGGCATTACCTTCTGGAGCAGCATGGTCCGGTTGATCTCTCGATCAACCTGCCGGTTTCGTTTTTAAGGGGGCACGAAACGGTGCGCGACCTGTGTCTTGGAATGCCCGATCATCCCGCGTTCGGCGGCTTGATCATCGAGATCGACAGCGCCGAGGTGACGGACAATCTGGATCTCGTGATCGACGTCGCCAGGCAGGTGCGCCTGCATAATATCGCGATTGCCGTCGACAATGTCGGCCCGGAATGGCCGGCGCTCATGGGGCTCCAGAACTTTCCATTCGTCGAGCTGAAAGTCGATCATCAGTTTGTCACCGGCTGCGCGGATGACCGCCTGAAGCAGACCGTATGCCGCCACATCATCGAGCTGGCGCAGGACCATGGTGCGCGCGCCATCGCCCAGGGCGTCGAAACCCGCACCGATTTTCTCGCCGCGCATGACATGGGCTTCGATCTGGTCCAGGGCTATCTGTTCAGCAAGCCGCTCGGGGTCAAGAAATTTGCCCGCTCGCCCCCCGTGCTGCCATCCCCCGCCGGGCCAAAGCCGTGAGGGGCGTTCGGTCCGACTCACCCGAACTTCATCAAGAACCGGGTCACGGATGAACCAGCCCCGTGCGCGCGCGGCCATGTTCATCGAAATTCTCGTCCGCGAGCCATGCGGCGATGGCGGCGCGGCGCGCCGGCCACTCGGCGGCGATGATCGAGTGCCACGCCACGTCGCAGCGACGCCCCTTGCTGAGGGCCGAGCCACGCCATGTACCCTCCGGCGTAAAACCGTAGCGCGCGGCCGCGTTCAGCGACGCCTGGTTTGCAGCGTTGCAGCGCCAGACCAGCCGCTGATACTGCAATTCCTCCATCGCATATTGCATCAGGAGAAAGATCGCTTCGGTCGCGGCCCGGGTTCGCTGCAGCCGCGGCGAAAACCAGATCGCCCCGATTTCGATCGCGCCGTCGGCTGGATAGATGTCGCACAGCGAAAGCCAGCCTTGAGCCACGCCGCTGCTGTTCGGCTGCACCGCCCAGAACGGCTGATCCGCCCGCCCGGCCAATTCGGTGATCAGCGCCAGCAAATCGCACGGCTGCGCGAACGGCCCGTACCGCAAATAGGCAAATGACGCATCGGCGCCCTGCGCGGCGTGCCAGAGTTCGTCCGCGTGTCCGGCGCCAAGCGGTTCGAGGGACACCGAACGTCCCTCAAACGGAAGCCGTTCTGGAAACGGCCAGGGCGGTGGTGGCGAGCCCGGCGCGGACACGGTGGCTGTCACGCCCGCCGCCGATCAGTCGAACTTCATATCGAGACATTTCGAGATGTCGGAGCCGAGGCCAGACGAGATGATGATGCAGCCGCGCACCTTGCGCGCATTGTTGTCGCTGGCCCACGCCGCATAGCCGCCCGGTCCGAAGAACGTATTGGTGTTCGGCGGTTCGGTTTCGGTGGCGTCGAACGAATAGTTCGAATCGGTCTCGAAGATGCGGGGCTTCTTGGCGCAGTTGCCGTCGGACTGCACGTTGATGACTTCCTTGTTGTCGCGCGTCAGCGCCAGCGAGACCTGGCAGCGGTAATATTCCGAGGTCTTGATGTTGAAGACATACGCGTACGATCTGCAGGTTGCGGTATTGAGCTTGCCGGGGCTCAGGCCGCGGCTGCAGGCAATCCGCTGGTTGTTGCTGAGCTTGAATTCGTCGGCCAGGACAGCGGAAGCCAGCGTCATGAAAGACAGCGCAACACCGAAACCAATCTTCATGACGAGGTTCATCCGAATCATCCCTATAACGTTTCTGGCAATAGCGCGTTTGTAACCGGAAACCGGAACATAGTCGCGAAGTCGAAGGCGGGAAATCACAAAGTCGCAGAGAAAGCGTGATGCGGCAAAGGTACCATTGACGGAATAATGACGTTCGTGATTTGTTCAATAAGGTGGGCAGAAGCCGAATTGGCCGCTGGGAGGAACGACGATGACGAGAATTTCGACCAAAACCTTTTTGATCGCGGCCGCGCTCGGCGTGCTGACGTCATCCGCATTCGCACAGGCCGCCGCACCGACGCCCTGGGAGCTGAAGTCCGACATGGCCTACGGCTACGGCAAGGACGGCAAGACCTTCGCGTACAAGATGGGCACCAGCAACGCGGGCACGCTGCTGAAGGGCGCCAAGAAGGTGCCGAAGGGCACGCTGTTCTTCATCGGCGAGAACGGCCAGCTTTATATGCGGACCGGCCCCTACCTCGAAGACGACGGCAAGTTCAAGTTCGGCGCGAATTGAGGGCTGAGCCCACCTATGTCGTCCCGGCCTTGAGCCGGGACCCATACTCCGCGGCGCCAGTCACCTAAGGAAGGTGTCTAACGCCACTGCCCAACGATAGGACTCGGCGTATGGGTCCCGGCGTTCGCCGGGACGACGACATCGCAAGCTTTACTAAAACGCCGCCGCCAGTTCCTTGGCGCCGGGCTTGCTGCTGTTGACGTCCATCCGCTCGTCGGTGATCGCCAGCAGTTTCGCCACCGTGTTGTGGCGGATCGCGACCGGGTTGCGCTCGTAGCCACCGCGCTGGAAGAAATTCGAGGTCGGCACCTGCTCGCGCATCGCCTGCGGCATCGTCACCATGTCGAGACCGGTGCTGTCGCCGGTCAGGTTCATCATCTCGAGTTCGGCGGCGCTGAGCGGTCTGGTATAGCCCTTGGCGCGCGCGAACAGCACCGAGGTCAGCAGCTTGTGGGTCTGCAGCAGCGGGCCGACGTCGATGTCCAGCACCATGGCGTGGACCCCCCAGCCCTGCGGCGTGTTGGCGAGTTTCTCGTGCTCCGACCATTGCACCGGCACCGAGCGCGTGAACGCCACCATCCGTTTCAATACCGCCAGTTTGTGATCCATCGCCTTGCGCGCCGGCCCTGACAGGCCGACGGCTTTTTCCGTCAACGCCTTGACGATGTCATGCCCCTGTTCGGCGAGCAGCGAGACGGTGTTGGTGGTGAGCAACTGGTTGTAGCCAACCGCCGTCGAGATCGCGCGCGAGCCCGGGCGCGAGGCGCTCAATCCGGATTGCATGTCGTGATTGCCGTTGCCGCCGGTCTCGAACGAATAGACCCGCACGATCTGCTCGCGCGTCAGCCCGGAAGCCAATGCGACGCGGCCATAGGCGCGCTTGAACTCGACCTCGCTGGCGGGCCGCTGCGGCGTAAACTGGAAATGCGCCGCGGCGGCTTGCAGGAAATCGGCGACCACCGGCAGCGGCTTGCGCTCGCGGGGCTTGTCGTCGGGCTCCGGATCCACCGGCCGCTTCGGCCCGTCGTAAAGCGGCGGTTGCGTCAGGACATAATCATCGAGCGTGATGGCCTGGCGCTCGCGCCGCTTGGCATTGCGGCCGCGCCGTTTTTCGGCAATCGCGGTCCAGTAGGGTTCGGCTTCCTGCTCGAACGCGGCGCGCGCGGCCTGATATTCCTTCAACTTGCGGCGATATTCCGCAATCGCCTGCGGCGTGGCCGCCTGCGCCATCGCATCCGCCGTTGAGGCCGGCAGCGCGTCCATGGCCAAAGCCGGCGGCGCGCCCGCGGGAAGCGCGAGCGCGACAAGGCCAAAACAGAGGCGAATCAATTGCAGGCGCATCGCCTTGTTGTAGCAAGTGTCGGGCCCAAGTCAGCCCCGAAACGGCGCGACGCTGTGCCGCTCACTCCTGCTCGACGCCGCTGGTCTTGATCAGTTGCGACCACTTCTTTTCATCCTTGTCGATGAAATCGGCGTAATCCTCCGGCGTGCCGGGTGTGATCTCGGTGCCGTCATTGGCCAATTGCCTCTTGACTTCGTCGGAGCCAAGCGCGTCGCGCAGCACCTTGTTGAGCTTGTCGATGATGGGGCGCGGCGTGCCGGCAGGCGCCGCGAGGCCGTAATACAGCGACGCATCGAAACCGGCCAGGCCCGCTTCCGCCATCGTCGGCACGTTGGGCAACAGGCTGGAGCGGGTCGTGCTGGTCACCGCGAGGGCACGCAGTTTGCCGGCCGAGACGTTGGGGTGCGAGGCCGGGATCGGCGCGAACGCCATCGGGATATGGCCACCCAACAGATCGGTCAGCGCCGGACCGGTTCCCTTGTAGGGAATATGCACCAGCGTGATCCCGGCGGTGCGGGCGAAATATTCGCCGGTGATGTGACTGACCGTGCCGGCGCCGGCCGAGCCGAAATTGACCTTGCCGGGATTGGCCTTTGCGTGCGCGATCAGTTCGGCAACGGTCTTGGCCGGGAACGACGGATGCACCACCAGCGAATTCGGCGCATTGCCGATCAGGCCGATCGGCGCGAAATCCTTGCGCGGATCGTAGCCGGCGCTCTTGTAGAGTGACGGCCCGATCGCCAGCGTGCCGGTATAGCCCAGCACCAGCGTGTAGCCATCGGGATCGCTCTTGGCGACGGCCTTGGTGCCGATCGTGCCGCCGGCGCCGGGACGATTGTCGACCACGACCTTCTCGCCGAGCAGTTCGCTCATCTTGTCAGCGATGCCTCGGCCGACGATCGAGGTCGAGCCGCCCGGTGCGAACGGAATCACCAGCGTGATCGCTCGCGTCGGATAGTTTTGAGCTTGCGCGCTGTTGAGACTGGCGGCGAAACCGACGGCGATGATGACGGCTAAAGCGTTACTGCGCATTCAGCACTCCCTTGGGATCATTGTTCTTGTTGGTCGTATGGTCGCTGAAACGGCCGCTGTCCGCAACCCGGCTTCGGGCACCCCACCCAATCGTCATTGCGAGGAGCGAAGCGACGAAGCAATCCATTCTTGCTTTGCGGAACGGTGGATTGCTTCGCGGAGCCTGTCATCGGGCGCGCATTCGCGCGACCCGTTGGCTCGCAATGACGGTTTAGCCCTACTTCCAGGCGAACACCGGCTGTTCCAACTCGGCCACGCGGGTGTTGCGGCCCGCCAGCACTTCACGGAATTGATAGATCAATGCCGCCGTCGGCGCGTGGATGTGTTGGCCGGCGAGGCGAAAGCGGATCACGCGCCGCGTGCTTTCGGGAATTCCGGTGAAGCTGAACGCGCCTTGCTGCTCGATCTCATCAAGCGCGATGCGATGCACGGAAGCCACCTCCGCCGGGTTCGGCACCATCGCGGCCTTCGTGCTCACCCACACCACGACCGGCGTGATCAGATATCCGGACCTCGTCGGATAGTCGTCGAGCAGGCCCAGCACATCGCCCTCTCCGAGCTCCAGGCCGAGCTCTTCATGAAGCTCGCGCAACGCCGACTGGACTTGCGTCTCGCCGGGATCGCAGCGTCCGCCGGGCAGCGCCCATTGGGCCGAATGGGAGCGCAGGCCCGCGGCGCGCCGCGTCAGGAGAAACGCCGTTTCGGCACCATTCTCGCTTTCTGTGAGCGCGATGACCACGGCGGCCCGCTTCAGCGCAGGCTCTGGCTCATCCGCCGGCATCCGCGAGAAAGCTGCAACGAGCTCTGCGATATTTCGCCGGGTGGCATCATCAAATGAACGGGCCATGACGCTTGACTACAATACTCCCGCGTTTGATGAAATGACTGTCGAGACATGACCGCCTGCAGGGAACGGAATGCATCAGATGACGACCAGGGCCGCCACGGAGAAGCTCAAATCCGATGGCTGGAAAATCGTCGAAACGACCGGCTTCATGCATCTGATCGGGCCGTTATGGGAAAGGCTCGTCGACGGCGAGCTTGAATTCGCGCTGATCACCGAGGACAAGCACCACAACCGCCGCGGCCTGGTGCAGGGCGGCGTGCTGATGACGTTTGCCGACCGCACCTGCGGCATCACCGCGCGACACGTCTCGGGCAAGCCGACGCTGGCGACCGTGCAGCTCGATACGCATTTCGTCGAATCCGGCAAGATCGGCGAGGTGCTGATCTCCAAACCGCACGTGGTGCGCGCCACCCGCAGCCTGATTTTCATCACCACCGAAGTCACCGTCGACAAGCGCTGTATCGCGATGGCGTCGGGCGTGTTTAAGGTATTGAAGAATGATACGTAGCCCGTTCCGTCATTGCGAGGAGCCAACGGGTCGCGCGAATGCGCGCCCGATGATAAACTCCGCGACGAAGCAATCCATCTTTCTGGTCGGCGCCTATGGATTGCTTCGCTGCGCTCGCAATGACGACGGCCTTCAAAAGGAGCCCGCCCGATGCAATATCGCCAACTCGGCCGCAGCGGCCTGAAGATTTCGCCGATCTGCCTGGGCACCATGATGTTCGGCGGGCCGACCGACGAGGCGACGTCGTCGCGGATCGTGGCGAAGGCACGCGAGGCCGGGATCAATTTCATCGACAGCGCCGACGCCTATAATGGCGGCAAGTCCGAGCAAGTGGTCGGCCGCGCCATTGCTAACGTCAGGCACAGTTGGGTGCTCGCAACAAAACTCGCCAACCAGATCGGCGACGATCCCAATTGCGGCGGGCTGTCGCGGCGCTGGGTGCTGCAGGCGGCGGAAGATAGCCTGAAGCGGCTCGGCACCGACTATATCGACATCTACTATCTGCATAAGGAAGACCACTCGACGCCGCTGGAAGAGACCGTGCGCGCGATGGGTGACCTGATGCGGCAGGGCAAGATCCGCTATTTCGGCGTTTCGAACTATCGCGCCTGGCGCGTCGCCGAGATCTGCAACATCTGCGACCGCAACGGCATCGACCGCCCGGTCGTGAGCCAGCCCTATTACAACGCCATGAACCGGATGCCGGAGGTCGAGCACTTCCCGGCCTGCGGTTATTACGGCCTCGGCATCGTGCCCTATAGCCCCTTGGCGCGCGGCGTGCTGACCGGCAAGTACCTGCCCGATGCGGCGCCCGACAAGGACAGCCGCGCCGGCCGCAACGACAAGCGCATGATGCAGACCGAATGGCGGCCGGAATCGCTGCAGCTCGCGCAGCAAGTCAAAGAGCACGCCGAAGCCCGCGGCATCACCGCCGGGCAGTTCGCGGTGTCATGGGTGCTGAACTCGTCGTTCGTTTCGGCTGTGATCGCCGGTCCCCGCACCGAGGAACAGTGGGACGATTATCTCAAGGCGCTCGATTATCGCTTCACGGCGGAGGACGAAGCGCTGATCGACCGGTTGGTCGCGAGTGGGCATCCATCCACACCGGGGTTCAACGATCCCGCCTATCCCATCGAGGGACGGCGCGCGCGCACCGCGACTTAAACGAAAGTCGCATACGCTGCGGCCGACTTACAAAATTTAGTTCGGCGTCCTTGGAATAAATCGGCATGCGGCCGCCGACGTTGTTCACCATCTGCCGCGTCGAAGCGTCGCATCTTCCCGAACATTCTTGCCAAACACCTGCGCAAGCCTTTGTCTCCCTTCCAATAATAAGGGGCGCATCCTTGGTTGGATCGCCGTCAAAACGGGGAGGAAACCATGACGACATCCAAAAAGGACACCACATCAAGCCGCCGCCGCTTCCTGAAAGCGGCCGCCGCGGGCGCCGCAGCAACGGTCGCGGCACCCAGCGTCGTAAGCGCGCAAGGCGCGACCAGCATGCGCTTCCAGAGCACCTGGCCGGCCAAGGACATTTTCCACGAATACGCGCTCGACTACGCCAAGAAGGTCAACGACATGACCGGCGGCGATCTCAAGATCGAGGTTCTGCCGGCCGGCGCCGTGGTGCCCGCCTTCGGCCTGCTCGAGGCGGTCTCGAAGGGTACGCTCGACGGTGGCCACGGCGTGCTGGTCTATCACTACGGCAAGCAGAACGCGCTGGCGCTGTGGGGCTCCGGTCCCGGCTATGCGATGGACGCCAACATGCTGCTGGCCTGGCACAAGTACGGCGGCGGCAAGGAGCTTTTGGCCAAGCTGTACGCCTCGATCGGCGCCAACGTCGTCTCGTTCCCGTATGGGCCGATGCCGACCCAGCCGCTCGGCTGGTTCAAGAAGCCGGTCACCAAGGCCGACGACATGAAGGGCGTCAAGTTCCGAACCGTCGGCATTTCGATCGACGTGTTCAGCGGCATGGGCGCTGCGGTCAACGCCTTGCCCGGCGGTGAAATCGTCGCCGCGCTGGACCGCGGCCTGCTCGATGCCGCCGAATTCAACAACGCCACGTCGGACCGCATCCTCGGCTTCCCCGACGTGTCCAAGATCTGCATGCTGCAGAGCTACCACCAGAATGCCGAGCAGTTCGAGATCATGTTCAACAAGGACAAGTACGACGCGTTGCCGGCGAAGATCCGCGCGATCCTCGACAACGCCGCCGAAGCGGCCGGGCAGGACATGGCCTGGAAGGCGATCGACCGGTATTCGAAAGACTACGCCGAGATGCAGACCAAGGATAACGTCAAGTTCTACAAGACCCCCGACTCGGTGCTTCAGGCGCAGCTCGATATCTACGACCAGGTCGTGGAGAAAAAGTCGGCGGAGAATCCGCTGTTCAAGGAGATCGTCGCGTCCCAGCTGGCGTTCGCCAAGCGCGCGACGCAGTGGGAGCAGGACACCGTGGTGAACCGCCGCATGGCGTATAACCACTACTTCGGTCCCAACGCCAAGAAACGGACCTGAGGCAATAGAATCGACCAACAGACCCCGTCCGGGATGGCAATCCCGGACGGGGTCTTGTATCGTCGGCTGGCCATCGCCTGCGCATTCACGACGTGAACGCGGCCGGACGCGGCGCCGGATTTCAGGTCGGCCATTACGCCCGACCTCGTCCGGATCATTCCTGTACCAGGCAGCCCGTACCAAGCAGTCCAGATTTCATGAACAGCGACCGTTTTCTGCATACCATCGACGGTATCAGCACCTTTGCCGGCAAGGCGGCCGCCTGGCTGGTGATGGGCCTGATGCTTCTCGTCTGCGCCGAGGTTTTCAAGCGCTACATCCTGAACATGCCGACCGCATGGATCTTCGATGCGTCGAACATGATGTACGGCGCGGCGTTCATGCTCGGCGGCGCTTATACGCTGGCGCAGAACGCCCATGTCCGCGGCGACTTTCTCTACTCCTCGATGCGGCCGCGCACCCAGGCCGGACTCGATCTGGTGCTCTACATCGTGTTTTTCCTGCCCGGGATCGCGGCGCTGGCCTATGCGGGCTGGGACTACGCCGCGCTGTCATGGCGCATCAACGAGCACTCCAACGTGACCGCGGACGGACCGCCGGTCTATCATTTCAAGGCGATGATCCCGCTGGCCGGCATATTGCTGCTGCTGCAAGGGTCCGCTGAAATCGCGCGCTGCGTCATTTGCCTCAAGACCGGCGTGTGGCCGAGCCGCCTCAAGGACGTCAGCGAAATCGACGTCGTCGAGGAGCAACTGGCGCTGAGCGAGCATGTCGACGACGAAGCGCGCCGAAGCGCGATCGAGCATGCGCAGAACATCGAGGAGAGCGCGCGCCAGCGCGGCTTGGGCGGAGCGTCACAGCCATGAGCGATCCGGCACTCGGGCTTTTGATGCTCGGACTCATCGTCGTCGTCATCATCATGGGTTTCCCAACGGCGTTCACGCTGATGGGGCTCGGCATGTTCTTCGGCTTCTTCGCCTATTACCGCGGCGGCGAATCCTGGGCCGATAACCACATCTTCGACCTGATGGTCCAGCGCACCTATGGCGCGATGACCAACGACGTCCTGATCTCCATCCCGCTGTTCGTCCTGATGGGCTACGTGATGGAACGCGGCGCGCTGGTGGACAAGATGTTCTACGCCATCCAGCTGGCGTTCCGGCGCGTGCCGGCGGCGCTCGCGGTCGCCTCGTTGATCGTCTGCACCTTCTGGGGCATTGCCTCCGGCCTCGTCGGCGCCGTCGTGGTGCTGATGGGCGTCATCGCCTTCAACCCGATGCTCAAGGCCGGCTATGACGTGAAACTCGCCTCCGGCGTCATCACCGCCGGCGGCACGCTCGGCATCCTGATCCCGCCCTCGGTGATGATCATCGTCTATGCGGCGGTCGCCGGGCAATCGGTGGTGAAGCTGTATGCCGCCGCGATGTTTCCGAGTTTCTTCCTGGCGTTCCTCTACCTCGTCTACATCATCGGCTGGGCGCTGATTAACCCGAAGATCGCGCCGAAGCTGCCGGAGAGCGAAACCCGGGTGCCGGTGCGGCCGTGGGTGACGCAGGTCCAGCAACTCTATTCGCGCAAGATGCTGCCGGCGTTGCTGGCCGCGACTGTGGTCCCGTCGCGGGCCCTTGCCATCACGGTGGATGGCGCGCGGCTCGGCTACGGCACGATCCTCAAGAGTCTGTCGTTCGTGCTGGTCCCGCTGGTCATGACGCTCGGCACCCTGTGGGGCATCTGGTGGTACGTCGTGATCCACCAGCAGCCGGATGCGCCCACCGCCATCGAGCGCAGCGAGGCTCCGACCCCGCTCGGACAGTCGGCGCCGAGCAGCGAGCCGGTCGAGGAAAAGCTTCAGGAACTGGGCAGCTCGGTCCAGCAGTCCGGCGCGGCCAAAAAGGGCGAGCCGGAGGTGCTGCAGCAGATGGGTAATCTGCAGAGTGAAAGCGCCGCCCCGCCGTCGGCGTCCGGGCCGCCCGAAGGCTTCTATCTGTATTTCGGGTTCACGGCCGCCGTCCTGCTGCTGCTCCTGTTCTACTATTACGCGATCATGGAGGCCGAGCAGTTCGAGGTGCTGCGGCTGTTGATCACCTCGGTGATGCCGCTTGGCCTTCTGACCGTGATCGTGCTCGCCGTCATCCTGTTCGGCATCACGACCGCCACGGAATCGGCGGCGGTGGGCGCCGCCGGCGCCTTCCTGCTGGCGTTCCATGCCCGCACGCTGAACTGGAAAAAAACCAAGGAGGCGGTGTTCCTCACCCTCAAGACCACGTCGATGGTGTGCTGGCTGTTCGTCGGCTCGGCGCTGTTCTCGGCGGTGTTCGCGATTCTCGGCGGCCAGGCGCTGCTGGAGAGCTGGGTGCTGTCGCTCAACCTGACACCGGTCCAGTTCATGATCCTGTCGCAGGCGATCATCTTCGTGCTGGGATGGCCGCTGGAATGGACCGAGATCATCGTGATCTTCGTGCCGATCTTCCTGCCGATGCTGAAGCACTTCAGCGTCGATCCGATCCTGTGGGGCGTGCTGGTGTTCGTGAACCTGCAGGCCGCCTTCCTGTCGCCGCCGGTGGCGATGTCGGCGTTCTATCTGAAAGGCGTCGCGCCCAAGCACGTCACGCTGAACCAGATCTTTTCCGGCATGATGCCTTACATGTTCATCGTGATCATCTGCATGGTCATCATGTATATGTGGCCGGGAATGACGCTGTGGCTGCCGAAATATCTGTACGGCGGTTAGGCCGGGTTCCAGTTTCCCGGGAACAACGGCCTGAATGGGCCGTTGAGTCCCTCGACTCGCGGTGAACGCAGCCACAGGCCAGCGGAGGATTCCGATGGAACCGATCCTGGGTTTTGAACCGATCCTGTTTGTTATCGTCGTGGTGCTCCTGTTTGGTGGCGGGAGCTATTGGGGCCGGCGTCACGGCCACTGGTGAGAATGACCATGATCGATTTTCCGAACCATAGCCGCAGCTATGACCACACAAGGCGCGCCGTGCGGTTTTGGGGCTACGACAGCGCGATCGAGGCCTCGTTCTATGTGAACGAGGCGGCGCTGGCGCGAATCCAGCCCGGGGTGCCGCTCGATGAATCGGGCTTCCTGAACGCGTTCGACGCCAACCGCGACAGGATCTGCGCCGCAGCCGCCAAGGTTTACGTGCGCGGCACCCGCGGCTCCTACGATCTCGGCGCGGCAAACTTCTAAAGGAAGCTGCGGCCTCAATCCGCCGGGCACAGCCCCTCTTCGATCGCGGCCGATTGCAACTGGCCGGCGTCGGTGACGCCTGCCGCCGCGGTTGCCAGGATGCGCGACGCCATCTTCACCTTGATCGCCGGCGTGGCTGGCTTGCCCGACGCGCTGTCGACATGGGCCGAGGCCAATTCCAGCACCGATCTCATCATTGAAACCAGTTCCGGATTGAAGTTGTTCGGCGAAATCTTGGTCATGCGCACTCCCGTTGGCGCTCATGTAGCGCGGCAACGTGACTCCAATACGACCCTGGTGTGAAGGATCGCCATAGAGGTTAAGGAGGCCCCGGCTTCGGGGGTTGGGCTGCGTGGTGGCGTGTGCGGTGCAGCGTTACTGATTTGATTATCAAACAGCTCGCCTATTGGTCGTCCCGGCCTTGAGCCGGGAC
>NZ_JAFCLR010000002.1:0-296936 GCF_018131065.1 Bradyrhizobium sp. AUGA SZCCT0431
CAGCGGAGAACACCCGGCCTTCCCTGCGCAATGGCTTTACGGCTTATATCGTGCTCTCCCTGGTGAACGGGCTTTCTTGCCACCATCATCCCTGATCAGCTTTTGGCTTCTCAGGAACTTGACGCCAGCAACGGGGCGCCAGGACCACACGACTTCGCCGTACGCTTCAGCGCCGTTCGTCGCCAGCACTTCAGCGTCCACCGCAACCCGTCCAACGTCCGTGACGACGGCCGACGCCCTCTGAGTGGGACGGGATGGCCAAAGATATGCACCTGATTTTCCTTCTGGAAAAGCGAAATATTTTTTATTTCAGGGCTTGACATGAATTCTGTAAATCAGAATTGATTTACCCGACGGGTTGATTTGTCGCACCCGGATCGCAAGATTACGCTTGCGCGCGAGGCGACGCAGCCCGCGTTCGTATAGGAAGAACGCCGCGAAACCCATCCACATACGCTCTCCCCGTCATTGCGAGCGTAGCGAAGCAATCCATCGCCCCGCAAAGCAAGTATGGATTGCTTCGTCGCAAGTGCTCCTCGCAATGACGGTGGTTGCCGGCTCGCTTACGCCGCCACCACGCGCGGAGCGCGTTCGGCGGCGTCCGAGGGCTGGCACGGCTTGCGCAGCATCGTGACGTCGGAGAAGCCGACGGCCCTGAGCTGATCGCACATGATGCTGCGGGCGTCCGAATCCATCGATGCTTCGGGGACCACGACCGCGCGGGCATGCGCGGTCAACAGTTCCGCCGGCAGGTCGGAGGCCGAGCCGGCATCGAGCAACACATGGTCGTAGACCCGCAGCAGCGCGTCGATCGCCAGCGTCAGCCGCGGCGACTGCAGTTGCGAGCGATCGAAACCCGGACGTCCGGCGCTGACGAGATGAACGCGCGACAGCCGGTCCCTGGTGATGATCTGAGCAAAGGTTGCTTCGCCCTGCATCAGTTCGGCGAGCCCGGGGGCCGCCGGATCGACCGAGACCGCGGTCATCGTCGGCGAGGATGCGGCGAGATCGACCACCACGATCTTGGCCTGCCGCGCCATCAGGCGCGCCAGCGTCAAGGCGGTCAGCGTGATCCCTTCGCTCGACGCGGTGCCGAGGACCGTCACCTTGCGCGCCGCCCCGCCCGCCTGGCCGAGCCGATCGGCCAGTTGCTCGATCTCGTCGATCCCTGCCGCGAGTTCGGCGCGGGGTGCGCTGAAGGCAGGCTTTGAGTCGTCCGTCACGGGATGTTCAGGTTCCGGTCCGAAATCATCATGAGGCTCGAAATACGGTGCAGTCGGAGGCGCGGAGACGCGACCCTGTTCCGCGGTCGGAGTTATGGCGCTGGGAGGAGCAGCAGCGGATGCGCGCGGCGCGGTCATGCGCAGCAGTTCGCCGGTCGCGATCGCGCCTGAGGTCAGCAGCAAGGTCGCCAGCGTCGCGATCAGCACGATCGGGAGCTTCTTCGGATAGGCCGGCGTATTGGAAACGGTGGCGCGCGAGATGATGCGGCCATCGGCCGGCGCGGCCTCGATGTTTTCGCGGGCAGCGGCTTCGCGGTATTTCGCCAGATAGGACTCCAGCAAATCGCGCTGCGCCTTGGCTTCGCGCTCCAGCGCGCGCAGCTGCACGTCCTGGCCGTTGGACGCGGAGGCCTGCTTCTTGACCAGATCAAGTTCGTTTCTCAGGCTATCGACCCGGCCGCTGGCGAGGCGCGCGTCATTCTCGAGCGAGCGCGAGATCTTGCTCGCCTCCTCGCGCAACTGGCGATCGAGATCGCCGAGCTGCGCCTTCAATTCCTTGATGCGGGGGTGACCGTCGAGCAGCGTCGACGACTGTTCGGCGAGCTGCGCGCGCAGCGTCACCCGTTGTTCGGACAGCCGGCGGATCAATTCGGAATTGAGCACTTCGGAAGCCTCGATCGGCTTGCCGCTCTGAAGCATGTCCTTGATCATGCGCGCCTTGGACTCGGCGTCCGATTTCAGCGCGCGGGCGTTGTTGAGCTGGGTGTTGATCTCGCCCATCTGCTGGTTGGACAGCGAGGTGTTGTTGGTGCCGATGAACAGGCTCGACTTCGAGCGGAAATCTTCCGCGCGCGACTCGGCCTCCGAAACCTTCTTGCGCAGATCCTCTATACCGCCCGACAGCCAGCCGCTGGCGGATTTCGCCTGGTCCTGGCGCGCGCCCTGCTGCAACGCCAGATACCCTTCCGCGATCGAATTGGCGACGCGCGCAGCCAGCTCCGGATCGCGCGACTGGAACTCGATGACGATGACGCGCGACTTGTCCACCGCATACGCCGTGAAGCGCTCGAAATAGGCGTCCAGCACGCGTTCTTCCGGCGTCAGCGACAACGGATCGCGTCCGATTCCGAACAGCGCCAGCAGCGACTTCAGCGGCGAAAAGCCCTGCAGCACCGGATCGAATTCCGGACGCTCGGCCAATTTGTTCTTCTTGATGATCTCGCGCGCCAGATCGCGCGACAACAGCAGTTGCACCTGGCTCGTCACCGCCTCGGCGTCGACCGTGTTGCGCTCTTCATTGCGCTCGCCGTTCGGCCGCAGGAACACGTTCTCGCGGCCATCGACCAGGATGCGCGCTTCGGATTTATAGCGCGGGGTGACCATGTTGACGGCGGCGATCGACAGCACCAGCGCCAGCACCGTCGGGACGATGATCCAGGCGCGCTTGCGGATCAGGGCCTGACCGAGCGCGTGGAGGTCGAGATCGCCGGATTCGGGCGCAACCTGCCTGGTGACGGCAGATTTGGCGACGGCGGGCTCTGTGGCGATGGGCTTGGTGACGGCCGGTGCGGGCTTTGGAAGCGCCCGCTCCAACACGGCCTTGACCCTGCCCGTACGCCAAAACGCAAAACGCATCGCACACTCCCGCGGACGCCACTTAAAATCGCGACGCGTTTTCGCTCGAAAACGCCACGACCCTACCTCAACCTCGGCGATTACACTCCATTAAGGTTGCCGCTGGGTTAATCCGCGCGATTTGCGGGCTGCAATGACCGCCCCGCAGGGCTGCGGTCATGTTTTGTTAACCATGAACGCCCTTAATCGGGCGGATACTTTTTCAGGATTCTCCCCCATGCGAGGCGCGCTCGCCACGATCCCATGTCTGGTTGCTGCGCTGGCGCTTGCGGGCTGCATGGGCCGGACCACGCCGGTTGCCGTGGCGCCCTATGCTGGCCCTGCCCCAACAGCGGTGGCCTATGCCGAACCGGCGCCGCCGCGCTTTGACGCGGCCTATCATCTGGATACTGGCGACAAGCTCCGCGTCGTGGTCTACGGCCAGGAAGGCCTCACCAACACCTATGCCATCGATGCCAGCGGCTCGATCACGATGCCTCTGATCGGTTCGGTCCCGGCGCGCGGCAGCACGCCCGCGGGGCTGGCCGCCGACATCGGCGCCAGGCTGCGCCGCGGTTTCATCCGCGAGCCCTCGGTCGCCGTCGAAGTCGAGGCCTATCGGCCGTTCTTCATCCTCGGCGAAGTAGCGGCGCCCGGACAATATCCTTATGTACCGAACATGACCGTTGAAAGCGCCGTTGCCATCGCTGGCGGCTTCTCGCCGCGCGCGCTACGCGACCGGGTGACAGTCACGCACACCGACGGATCCGGAACGGCGCGCTACGTGGTGCCGCCGGGAACGTCCATCAGCCCGGGCGATACGGTGCTCGTTGGCGAACGCTGGTTCTGATTATGCCTGTCGTCGACGGTCAGCCCCTTCGTATCCTGCACGCGACGCGCGCCCCGGTGGGCGGCATTTTTCGCCATATCCTGGATCTCGCCAACGGCCAGGCCGATAAAGGCCATCACGTCGGCATCATCGCCGACAGCCTCACCGGCGGCGAGCGCGCCGAGCAGGCGCTGGCGGGTATCGCGCCCCGCCTCAAGCTTGGCGTTCATCGCGTCGCCATCCACCGCGAACCGCGCCCCAGCGACACCTTGGCATGGCTGCGCTTCCTGCGCCTGGTCCGGCGGTTGAAGCCGGATGTACTGCACGGCCATGGCGCCAAGGCCGGTGTGTTCATACGCTCCAGGACCGCCGCCAGGAATACGATCCGGGTCTATACGCCGCATGGCGGGTCGCTGCATTACCCGCTGTCGACGCTCAAGGGCAACTTCTATGCCCGCCTCGAGCGCGCGCTGATGGACTCTACGGACCTGTTCCTGTTCGAAAGCGCGTTTGCGCGCAACACCTATCAGCGCACCATCGGCACCCCGAAAGGGCTGGTACGCTGCGTGTTCAACGGTGTCACCGCCAATGAGTTCGACCCGGTCGTCAAGGCCGAGGACGCCACCGACGTGCTCTATGTCGGCGAGTTCCGGCACATCAAGGGCGCCGACCTGCTGATCGACGCGGTGGCCCGGCTGCGCGCCGACGGCCGACCCGTGACGCTGACGCTCGCCGGCGACGGCGAGGAAAGCGCGAGTTTGAAGGCACAGGTGCAGCGGCTCGGCCTCGGCGAGGCCATCCGCTTCATCGGCCACGTCAAGGCGCGCTACGGCTTCTCCAAGGGCTCGCTGCTGGTGGTTCCCTCGCGCGGCGATTCCATGCCCTATGTCGTGATCGAGGCCGCGGCGGCGGGAATTCCGATGGTGGCCGCCAATGTCGGCGGCATTCCGGAGATTTTCGGCGCTCATACCGAGGCGTTGTTCGCCCCCAGCATCGCCGCCGCGATGGCGGATGCGATCGAGATTGCGCTGGAGAATCCGGCGGCGACGCTGGAGCGGGCCAAATCCCTGCGCGAGCGGATCTTCCAGCACTTCTCGCAGAAGGCGATGGTCGAGGGCGTACTGACCGGCTATCGCGACGCGTTTGCCAATCGTTAACCGTTCTTTACCAACGTAACTGTTTCTTCCGATTTGTCCCTTAAGCCGGATGGCAGGGAATTCCGCATCGGCAGGCGCATCCCTATGTGCCGGCCTAAGAACGGAATCAACGATCGGACTTGGACCAGTGGAACCGCTTAACGCTCGCTCGATGTTAGACGCCGCCGCAGCAACGGCCACGGCGACCGCTACCGGTGAACGCCCGCCGATCGAACGGCGCCGCCGGTTGTCGCCGGCAGCCCTTGCCGTCACCAACCAGAAAGTCAGCCGCGCCTATTCGCCGATCGTGATCGCGGGTGCGGTCCGCCTGGTCGATTTCGTCATGCTCAGCCTGATCGGCCTTGCGCTCTATTTCGCCTATGTCGTGCGCCTCAAGGGTTTCCATTGGGAATATGTCGCGGCGATCGTCGGCATGACGGCGACCGCCGTGATCTGCTTCCAGGCCGCCGACATCTACCAAGTCCAGGTGTTCCGCGGCCAGCTGCGGCAGATGACCAGGATGATTTCGTCCTGGGCCTTCGTGTTCCTGCTGTTCATCGGCGCCTCTTTCCTCGTCAAGCTCGGCAGCGAGATTTCACGGATCTGGCTCGCATCGTTCTTCTTCGTCGGCCTTGCGGCCCTGCTGATCGAACGCGCCTTCCTGCGCACGCTGGTGCGCAGCTGGGCGCGGCAGGGCCGGCTCGACCGCCGCACCATCGTGGTGGGCTCGGACCAGAACGGCGAACAGCTGGTCGAGGCGCTCAAGACCCAGGACGATTCGGATATTGACGTGCTCGGCGTGTTCGACGACCGCAACGACAGCCGCGCGCTGGAAACCTGCGCCGGCAGCCCGAAGCTCGGCAAGGTCGACGACATCGTCGAATTCGCCCGCCGCACCCGCGTCGACCTCGTGCTGTTCGCGCTGCCGATCTCGGCCGAGACGCGCATCCTGGAAATGCTGAAGAAGCTGTGGGTGCTGCCGGTCGACATCCGCCTGTCGGCACACACCAACAAGCTGCGCTTCCGTCCCCGCTCCTATTCCTATCTCGGCGAGGTGCCGACGCTCGACGTGTTCGAGGCGCCGATCACCGACTGGGATCTGGTGATGAAGTGGCTGTTCGACCACGTCGTCGGCTTCCTGATCCTGATGCTGGCGCTGCCCGTCATGGGACTGGTCGCGCTCGCGATCAAGCTGGACAGCCCGGGGCCGGTGATCTTCCGCCAGAAGCGGTTCGGCTTCAACAATGAGCGCATCGACGTCTTCAAGTTCCGCTCGATGTACCACCATCTTGCCGATCCCACCGCCTCCAAGGTCGTGACCAAGAACGATGCCCGCGTCACCCGCGTCGGCCGCTTCATCCGCAAGACCAGCCTCGATGAACTGCCGCAGCTGTTCAACGTCGTGTTCAAGAGCAACCTGTCGCTGGTCGGCCCGCGCCCGCACGCCGTGCTGGGCAAATTGCAGAGCCGGCTGTTCGACGAGGCCGTCGACGGCTATTTCGCGCGCCACCGCGTCAAGCCCGGGATCACCGGCTGGGCGCAGATCAACGGCTGGCGCGGCGAAGTCGACACCGACGAGAAGATCCAGAAGCGCGTCGAGTTCGACCTCTATTACATCGAGAACTGGTCGGTGCTGTTCGACCTCTTCATTCTGCTCAGGACGCCGTTGGCGCTGATGACGAAGAACGAGAACGCGTATTAGAGTTTCTGACGTCATTGCGAGGAGCGCAAGCGACGAAGCAATCCACACTTCCTTCGTTGCACGATGGATTGCTTCGCTTCGCTCGCAATGACGACATAAGCGGTTGTGGCGTATTGTTGCGCTTAGTGAGTTGCGTGAGTATCGAATGGCGTATGCGGCGACAGCCGAGGGATCCCTTCCATCGTTGACGGCCGCGCCGGGCGTGCTCGCGGTGCAGCGCGCGATGGTATGGCTGGTCGGCGCGTCCGGGGCCATCGTCTTCATCGAGCCAAGCCCCTATGAGATCGCAACGCTGCTGGCGTCGCTGATCTTCTTTGCCACCGGCGGCTTGCGGATGCGGCTGGTGTTCATTCCGCTGCTGCTGGCGCTGTTCCTGCTCAATACCGGTTACACGATCAGCGCCATTGCCGTGATCGACCGGCCCAATGTCAGCATGTGGATCGCGACCTCATGGTACATGGCTGTCACCGTGATGCTGTTCGCGATGGTGGTCGCCGAAGACACCGCAGCACGGCTCGACATGCTGCGGCGCGGCCTCGTCGTCGGCGCGATGATCGCGGCGACCCTCGGCATCGCCGGTTATTTCAACCTCGTCCCGGGCGGACGCGACCTCCTGACGCTGTACGATCGCGCCCGCGGCACCTTCAAGGACCCCAACGTGCTCGGCGCGTTCCTGATCCTGCCGGCGCTGTTTTGTCTGCAAAGCGTGGTTTCGGACAAACTCGGAAAATCGCTGCGCAACACCATCGCCTTCGGCATCATGTCGCTGGCGATCCTGCTGGCGTTTTCACGCGCGGCCTGGGGCGGGCTGATCCTGACCTCGATGTTCATGCTGGCGCTGATGGTGCTGACGAGCCGGTCGCAGGCGCAGCGTTCACGCATCATCATGATCGCGCTTGTCGCTGCGATCCTCGCGGCGGCGCTGGTGGCGGTGCTGCTGTCGTTCGACTCGATCGCGCAAATGTTCAAGCAGCGCGCCAGTTTCGATCAAAGCTATGACTCTGGCCGCTTCGGCCGGTTCGGGCGCTACATCCTCGGCGCCAACATGGCGCTCGATCTGCCGTTCGGAATAGGTCCGCTGCAGTTCACCCGCTACTTTCCCGAGGACACCCACAATTCCTATTTGAACGCGTTCATGTCAGGCGGCTGGCTCTCCGGCGTCTGCTATCCCGCGCTGGTGTTCGTCACGGCGCTGAACGGATTCCGCTACATCTTCGTCCGCGCGCCCTGGCAGCGCGCCTATCTGGCCGTCTTCGCCGCCTATCTCGGCACCGTCGGCGAGAGTTTTATCATCGACACCGACCATTGGCGGCATTTCTGGATGATGCTGGGGCTGATGTGGGGCATGTTTGTCGCGGCGGAACATTACAAGGCCCGCGCCGGCCAGGCATTCAACGGCGCGGCCGTCCCAGCTTCTTAGGCGCCTGCTCCTTCGGCGCGTCGATCAATGCCCTCAGCGCCTCAGTCGCCTCCAGCACCGCCTTGTAACCGTCGGTCGCAAAGCGCAGCAGCAATTGCAGCTCCGCCTCCGAATAGCTGCTCCATACCTTGTGCATCGCCGCCTGCATCGGCACGTAGAACCGCCCGATTTGCGCGACGTTCTCAGGCACGGTCGCGATAAAGACCTTGCGGCGGTCGGTCTCGTCGCGCTCGCGGCGCACGAACCCGGCCTTCTCCAGCCGGTCGACCACGCCGGTGATGGCGCCGGTGGTCAGCCCCGTGACCTCGGCGAGGCGGCCGGCGGTGACGCGGCCCTCCAGATTGAGAAAATCCAGGCATTCGAGGTCGGAACCGGAAATTCCCGCCACGTTGGCAACGGTTTGGCCGAACAGCACGCCCTGCGCGGTCGACCGCCGCATCGCCTCTTCCAGTTCCTGCATCAGCGCAGCCCGCGCCTTCGGCCTTGACACGGTCGACTTCATATCTTAGTCCATCATTATCTTAGCTACTAAGATAATTAGCAGCTGATATTTCCTACCATCTCACGGACGCACGGAGCAAGGCATGACCAAACGACCCAAGGCCCTGATCATCGGCGGTGGCATCGCAGGTCCCGTGACGGGAATCTTCCTGAAGCAGGCCGGCATCGATGCCGAGGTGTTCGAGGCCTGGCCCTACTCGGCCGGGATCGGCGGCGGCCTGCAGATCGCGCCGAACGGCATGCATGTGCTGGCCGAGATCGGCTTGGCCTCCGACATCATCGCGCGCGGCTCGGTCGCCGAATCCTTCGATTTCTATTCGCAAGGAGGCGACCGCCTCGGCTCGCTCAATCGCAATATGAAGGAACGCTTCGGCCAGCCCGCGGTCAACATGTGCCGCGCCACGCTCAATGAACTGCTGGTCAACAAGGCGTGGTGCGCAAATGTCGAGCTCAGGTTCGAGAAGCGGCTGGTGGGAATCGAAGATCGCGCCGACCAGCCTGTCGTGGCGCATTTCGCCGACGGCAGCTTTGCCGAGGGCGATTTTGTCATCGGCGCCGACGGCGTGCACTCGGCCGTCCGCGGCCACGTCATTCCGGACGGACCAAAGCCGTTCGACACCGGCCTGATCGGTTTCGGCGGTTTTGTCCCACGCGCGGTGATCGAGAATTCGCCGATCGGCCAGCGCGTGGTGACGACGTTCGGGCAAAGCGGGTTCTTCGGCTACGGCTTCTGCAGCTCCGATCCCGACGACGGCCTGATGTGGTGGAGTACGCAGCCCGCGCACGGCGCCAGTGCCGCGACCTACCGCGCCATGCGCCAGGATCAGCTGCGGCGGCACTTACGGAATTTCCACGCCGGCTGGCACGATCCGATTCTGCAAATCATCGATGCCGCCGGGAACATCGTGGTGACGGACACGCTCGATGTTGCGACCCTGCCGACCTGGTCGCGCCGGCGGACGCTGCTGATTGGCGACGCCGCCCACGCCACCAGCCCGCATGCCGGCCAGGGCGCCTCGCTGGCGCTGGAGGATGCGCTGCGGCTTGGCCGCTTGATGCAGAACCGTCAGGAGCTCGCGTTGACGTTCCAGAATTTCGAGGCCGAGCGCCGTCCGCGCGCCGAAAAGATCGTGGCGCTGGCGCGCCGCAATGGCAACAGCAAGCGCGAGTTCAGCCCGACCGGCGCCTGGATCCGCGACCGCATGCTGAAACTGCTGCTGCCGGTCACGTCCAAGGGCATGGACTGGATGTACAGATACGATCCCCGCGCGGCGTAGCGGTCGCGTCGCGCGGCGTAGAGGAGACCCGTAGGGTGGCAAAGGCGCGCAAGCGCCGTGCCCACCACCGCCTCATGATGGCTAAGGTGGTGGGCACGCTGCGCTTTGCCCACCCTACGAGTTGCGGCTACTTCTCCACGTCGAACGTCAGGCCGGCATGATCCTCAAGCCGCTTGATCAGTCTGTGCTGCATCGCCGCCCCCGGCGTCCAGATGCCCGCCGGTACATCCGGCGCATCGCGCAGCAGGCAGATCGCGCATTCGGAGATCATCTTTGACGTCGAGCCGTAGCCGGGATCGCGGTCCCCCTTCACCGCCGCACGGACCTGGCGGCCATCGGGGGCGATCGCGACATAGAGCAGGTCATAGAGGCCGTTCTCGCGCTCTTCTTTCGACGGTCCTTCGCCCGGCTTGGGGGCGCCGGGGCCGGTCTTTTCGGTGTTTGCAGCCATCACGAGCTTGGCGTTGGCCTCGCCCTTCTCGCCGGCACCCGTCAACACCATTTCGTCGTAGACGAACTCCTTCCCGTACGGAAAGCCCATCAGCATGTTCGAGCGATGGACGTTGCGGGTGTTGATGAGCGCCATCATGAAGGGCGCAATCCAGGACTTCAGGTCTTCCTCATAGGACGGCTTGCTGCCCGGCGGCTGTTTCGGCCCCTTGAATCCCGGCGTCAGCGCGAACGGATCCTTGAGGGTCGCAACGAGGCTGAGATCCTTGGCAACGGCTTCGAAGGTCGCCTTGGCGCTGGCGGCGGTGCCGCCGGACAAGGTGCCGCGCATGTCGCGCACGCGGCCTTTGACGCGGGAGGCCGGCGCGCCAAATGCCCGCTTGGCTTCCTCCTGCACGAAGAAGGCGCCGAGTTCAAACGGCACCGAGTCGAACCCGCACGAAAACACGATGCGCGCGCCGCTCGCCTTCGCCGCGGCCTCATGCTTGTCGATCATCTCGCGCATCCACAGCGGCTCGCCGCAGAGATCGAAATAGTCGGTACCCGACTCCACACAGGCCGCAAGCAGCTCGTTGCCATAAAACTGATACGGGCCGACGGTGGTGATCACGGATTTCGTCTGCCCCACCATCGCCTTCAGCGACGCCAGATCTGCCGCGTCCGCCACGATCAGCGGCGTATCGGATGGCGCGCCGATCGCGTCGCGCACGGTGGCGAGCTTGTCCTTGCTGCGTCCGGCCATCGCCCATTTCAGGCTGCTGTCGCCCTTGTAATGCGCGGCGAGATATTCGGCGACGAGTTGGCCGGTGAAACCGGTGGCGCCGTAAACAACGATGTCGAATTTCGACGAAGACATATTGTGGTTCCCTGAAGTGACTACTGGTTCTTCTGTCATTGCGAGCGAAGCGAAGCAATCCATCTCACTCGGAAAAAACAATGGATTGCTTCGTCGCTACGCACCTCGCAATGACGGTACCTATTTCTTGGCATACGAAACGCCCATGCCGGCGCGGACGTCGGCCTGGATGCCATAGGGCGCGATCGGATAGCGCAGGCCGTTTTTCGCCAGTTGCTTCATGCCGACAATGGCCTTGGCGAGATGCGCCGGCTGCAGCGCCATCAACATCTCTTCGTCAGGCACCCCGCCATAGCGCCGTTCGGCAAAGCACGGCAGCGACAGGCTCGGCTCGCCGGTCTTGAGCGCCCGCCCCCAGGAATCGGCGCAGGCGGTCTCGCCGACCACGCCCCATTCGAACTTCTTGTAGCCGGTATATTGCAGCCCGTTGATCAGGATGATCATCTGGCCCGGCGTCGCATACACCAGACAGATATCAGGCGGATTGAGCCGGCCGCTCGTGAGCGGGCTCACCGCCATCGCCTGGTACTGGCCGTACGGCACGACGTCGAGCGCTTCCTGGCGCTTGCGCGCGTCCTCTTCGGTGCCGTGCCAGACGCCGACGTAGTTTTTGCCTTCGAGAAATTTTTCGTCCTGCGGTGCGAGGCCAATCACAGCGCGGCATTGCGCGCCGACGAGGTCTTCGCCGGTGATGCCGACGGTCCAGCCGAGCCGCGAGGCCATGCTGACGATCTGGTCGGTGGTATGGACCGCGCTGGGGCGTCGGATCTTCGGGATCGCCGCCATCTCCTCGACGGTCGCGAACATCTTGATGCCGATCACGGTGGTCCGGAGCCGCAACAGGCTGATCAGGTCGGCAGCCATGCCGTTCAAATCGAACGCTTCCGGCGGCGTTTGCTGTTGCATGGCGTAAACTCCCCCAAATTGCTGGTGCGCCCCTTGGCGTCACCCCGGTGCACCTGTTGGTGTCACCTGCTGCGCTTGTTGGCGTCAATTCTAGCCCGGCCGGTCGGCTGTTGCGACCTCTACTTCGGCGCCGGTCCCGGCAGCAAATCGTCGATCTTGCCGGTGGCCCGGTACGCAACCAGTCCCATCCATTCGCGCGCCGCGGTTTCTGTCCGTCCGAGCCCATCAAGAATGGAGTTCGAGAACTTCGTGAAATCGCCGCGGCCGCCGACCCTCCAATCGACCGGATAGGCTTCGACCGCAAATCCTGCCTTTCGGAACAGGCCGACCGATCGCGGCATGTGAAAGGCCGAGGTCACCAGCAGCCAGCGCTCGCCATCCTTCGGCGCCACCAGCGCTTTCGAGAATTGGGCATTCTCCAGCGTATTCCGTGATGCCCGCTCCATGATCAGCCGCGATTTTGCGATGCCAAGACTCTCGAAAATCGCGCCGGCGAAATCGGCCTCGCGCGCGTCGTTCGAAATCAGATTGGCACTGCCGCCGGTGAACAGAATGCGTGCATCCGGATAGCGATGCGCCAACGCCGCCGCCGCGATGATGCGGTCAGGCGCGCTGCGTACCACCGGCGTGCCATGGGCTGCCGAAATATCAGCCTCGATCGATGCGCCGAGGACGACGATGCCGTCCGGCGGCGCGCCGGCGCCGGCCTCCCATCGCGGAAAGCGCTGCTCCAGCGGATAGAGCAACAGGTTTCCGAGCGGCGACAATCCGCAGATCACCAGCAGCAGCACCGCTGCCATCACGAGCTTGCGGCCGAGCGATGCAAAACGCGTCAGCAGCAGGATGGCGCCAATGAAACCGACGCCGATCAGGAAATTCGTCGGCATCAGCATGTAGCCGAGCGTCTTGGAGAGAACGAAGAACAAGGAGAAGCCTCTTGGAATTTCCAGTCCGTCATACGCGGGCTTGACCCGCGTATCCATCTTCTTCGCAAAAAGCGTTATGCGAAAATGATGGATTGCCGGGTCAAGCCCGGCAATGACAAATAGGAGCCAAACAGGACAAGACAACACCGACAAGAAGATCCCCCATGACCCATCATCACCTGCATTCCAGCCCCAAAACCTGCCACTGGGGCTTTTTCGAAGCGAAATTGAAGCCGGTCCTGACCATCGCCAGCGGCGATGAGGTCACGGTCGATACCATCACCGGCGGTCCCGACGTGGTGCCGGACCGCAGCAAATTTCACGTTCCGCCGGAGCTTGCCGACGTCCACGCCCAGAACGAGCGGATGGTGCCGGGCCATATCCTGACCGGCCCGATCGCGGTTGAAGGCGCCGCGCCCGGTGACGTGCTCGAGGTCGACATTCTCGACGTCCAGCTCCGGCAGGACTGGGGCTACAATCTGATCAAGCCGCTGTCGGGCACCCTGCCCGACGATTTCCCCGACACGCGGCTTCTGAACATTCCGCTCGACCGCGAGCGGATGGTGGGCCGGATGCCGTGGGGATTAGACCTGCCGCTCAAACCGTTCTTCGGCGTGATGGGCGTAGCGCCGCCGCCGGCCTGGGGCCGCATCACCTCGCTGATCCCGCGCGCGATGGGCGGCAATCTCGACAATAAGGAGTTAGGGGCCGGCGCCAAACTCTATCTGCCGGTGTTCGTGCCCGGCGCACTGTTTTCCTGCGGTGATGGCCACGGCGTGCAAGGCGACGGCGAAGTCTGCGTCACCGCGATCGAAACCGCGCTGCAGGGCCGCTTCCGCCTGACGCTGCGCAAGGATCTGCGGCTGGATTATCCGCGCGCGGAAACGCCTGATCATTACATGACGATGGCGATGGACCCCGACCTCGACCAATGCGTGGTGCGCGCGCTGCGCGACATGATCGTGCTGCTTGGCGAGAAGCGCAATCTGTCGCGCGAGGACGCCTACACGCTGTGCAGCCTTGCCGCCGATCTGCGGGTGACGCAGACGGTCAACGGCTCCAAGGGCATCCACTGCATGATCGCAAAGAGCGTGGTGCACGGCTGATTTCAGCGCGGTGCGCCGTCACAGCGGCGAAAGCAGCTCCAACCTGGAACGAATCCTGACGCTGGTCTTTCCAACCAGCGCCGCCCCCTGCACTTCCGCGTTATCGGCGGCATAGGTGCCGCTGAAGCCAGTGGTGACCTCGCGCCCGCCAAACAGCGGCAGCAAGCCAGCCGATTTGGTGTGCTGGGTGGTGGTCAGTTCGCCGCGCCATTTGCCGCGATCGGCGGTGTAGGAGCCCGTATAATAGAAATGCGAGTCGCCGCCGACGATCCTGCCATCCAGCAACACGATGACGCCGCTGGCGTGGCCACGCCCGCCCTCCATCATTTCGGTCAGGATCGAGTAGAGACCGTTGGTGATCGTCATCGCAGAATTGTCCCTCGTCCGCAGCAGCATCGACTGTGCATACGGCCTGAGGCAATCGGGAAATGAGCGAGGCGCTGGATCGTTTCGCCGCGGCTGCGTTGGCGCCGTCGACCCCGCTCGCTGGTCGCGCAGCGGTGTCCAACATCAGACCCTGCCTGGCAGGCGGTCGACTTTTTCGATGCCGTTACAAGGAGATAGACTGCGACTCAGACGGCAATTGACTTATCCCCATGAAACTTAATAGAGTCTAAATAGATACTTTTCAGTACAGCGTTTAAAAGTTAGCGTTCTTGCATGGCTACAGAAAAAGCCGAAACCGACCGCATTCCCGTGACCTTGGCGCTCTCGACCATCAGCTATCTCGAAAAACTGGTGAGACAGGGCACCCATGGCACTAGCGTTCCCGGCGTTGCGAAGACCCTGATCGAGGAAGGCATCCGGCTCGCCATCAAGGACGGGCTGCTGTCGATCCGTGACAATGGCAGGCCTTAACGGGCACCTGTCTTGAGCGGAAGATTTGCCTGACGAAGGAGACTTGCTGACGGGAGGCGGGAGTGCGGCGGTTCCTCGAATTTGGAACCGCAGCATGTTCGCAAACATACCGACCTGGACCACCGAGCGCGTCGAACTCCTCAAGCAACATTTCGAATCCGGCCTCTCCTGCCGCGAGATTGCCGCTCACATCGGCGTCAGCCGCAACGCCGTGATCGGCAAATTGACACGGCTCGGTTTGACCCGCGGGCCGACCAATATCGAACAGCATTTGCAAGGGACCACGAAGGAACGCAGCCCGAAATCCGTTCCCCGCGCGCAGTACCGGATGCTGCAAGTGGTCTACCAGAACGGGCAACCGGCCCCCGACGCCCCGATCGCCAGCGAGCGGCCCTGCTCACTGCTCGAACTCAGCCATGAGCGCTGCCGCTGGCCGATCAGCACGCCCGGCGCGGAGGACTTCTGCTTTTGCGGCAACACGCCGCTCAAGGGTATGCCCTACTGCGCCGGCCACACCCGCCTCGCCTACAAGCCCGGCTCGCGCCAGCGCGTGGCCCGCGCCTGACATTGTCTGACGCACGCTCTGCTTAGAGCGCAGCAAACATCGGGCACGGCCATTCCACGGCTGTAGCAGTCACTGCGCGGGCACGAGCGCCTGCGCTCCCTTGTCCTTGATCAAGAGCACCAGGAATTTCGCCGGCTGGGTGCTGCTTGCGTTCCGGTCGACGACATGAATATCATCGGGGCCTTCATAGAAACTTTGTCCTGCTGTCAGTGTCACCGGTTGTCCACCCTTCAGCTGCATCACGACGGAGCCCTCCAGCACATAAACAAACGCATGTGCGTTGTGTCGGTGGACAGCACTCGACCCGCCGGGCGCATGCTCGACCGTGATCATCAAAGCTTCCTTGCCGGGATTATCCGGAAGATCCTTGGACATCAGCGGCGTCACCTTGGGCTCCTGAGCAACCGCCGTTCCGGTCATCAAGCACAGAAGAACCAGCGCAACGAGTTTGTTTGCCATAATCGCCTCTTTCGTTCTTTGCCCAGGACCTGATGCGGGATCAGGGCTTTGCGCGGCGAAGCCATTCGTCGAGACCGATGCGGCCGAGGCGCGCCTCGCCCAATGGAACGAGCGAGTGCTCGTCAACCCGACCGCCCCAGTATCGGGCCTCGGGATCGCTCACGACTTCGCGCGGGTCGCCCACCGCCTTCAGATAGCGGGCGATGATGTCATTGAGCGGCGCTCGTTCCGGTCCGGCGATCTCCACGATACCGCTTCGCGGCGCCGCGAGTGCCAGATCGGCAACGATGGCAGCAACGTCGTCCGCCGCGATGGGCTGGAACAGGATAGGCGGGAGCCTCACTGTGTTTCCATCCGCACTTGAATCGGCGATACCGCGAACGAATTCCAGGAACTGGGTCGCGCGAACGATGGTGTATGGAATGCCGGAGGCTTCGATCAGTTTCTCCTGGGCGACCTTGGCGCGGAAATAGCCATTATCGGTCCGGTCGATCGCGACGATCGACAGTACGACATGATGCCGGACGTTCGCTGCGGCCTCGGCGGCGAGCAGGTTGCGGCCGGAAGTCTCGAAGAATTCGAGCACCGCCTTGTCTTCAAATGAGGGCGAATTGGCCAGGTCGATCACCACCTGTGTGCCCGCCATGACCTCCTTGAGTCCCTCACCGGTGATCGCGTTAACGCCGCTTTTGGGCGAGGCGGCGACGACTTCGTGGCCGCCCTGACGCAGAATGGCGACGGTCTTCGAGCCGATCAGGCCGGTGCCTCCGATCACGACGATCTTCATGGTTGATGCTCCGTGGTCGTTAGATGAGCTCAGCTTAGTTCCGCTTAGAACCCGCAGAATACTATCCCAAGGTACAGGTCGGACGACCCCGCTGAACCAGCGAGACCCGGTAGACCCTACGATACCGCCACGCGCCGTTTTCCCGTCAGCGTGGCACGCTTAGGTGAGCCAACGACTCTTATTGAGTTCAAGCTCTGGTCGCTTTTCCGGTCAGCCTCTCAGGCCAGCTTCCAGCCGACCTCGTCCCGATAGCTCTGGTAGAAGTCGAGCGTATACGCCTCCTCCGGCGTCTTGCGAACGCGCTCGTCGAGCTTGTGGGCATCGTCGCCGACCAGGATGCGCCAGGAACCGGCCTTGACGCCGTCGAGGATGATTTTCGCGGCGGCCGCCGCCGTGGTCGGGGCCTCGTCGCGAAACGATCGCGCGCGGTCGAGCGCGAGCTGCTGGATATCCTCGTCCGACATCGGCGCAGTGTCGACGCCCATGCCCTTCAGCCGCTCCCGGGTCACGCCGATTTCAACATCGGTCAGGCGCTCGGACTCGCTGCCGCTCTGGATCTTGCGCGAGTTGGCCACGATCGAGGTGCCGATATGGCCGGGCATCACGACCGAGCATTTGATGTGCGGCGCGTTGAGCCGCAGATCCGTCATCAGTGCTTCGGAAAATCCCTTCACCGCGAACTTGGCGGCGGCATAGGCGGTGTGCGACACGCCGGGGCCGACGGACGCCCAGAAGCCATTGACGCTGGACGTATTGATGATGTGGCCCTCGTCGGCTTTCAGCAGCAGCGGCATGAAAGTGCGGACCCCGAGATAGACGCCGCCCCAGCAGATGTTGAAGGTACGCTCCCATTGCTCGCGCGTGTTGGTGAACAGGCTGCCGCCACCGCCGATACCGGCATTGTTGAACAATAGATGGATCTTGTCGGTCGCCTGTTGCTCGATCAGCTCATCGCGAAACCGCTTGAGCTGATCCTCGATCGCGACGTCGGCGATATGCGTGGTGACGCGCAGGCCCTGCGGCAGCTTCTCGGCTTCGCACAGCTGCTTGGTCTCGGCCATCGCCTCGGCGGAGACGTCGCACATCGCGACATTGCAGCCCTCGGCGACGAGCTGGCGCGCCAGCTCGCGGCCCATGCCCGTGCCGCCTCCGGTGATGACGGCGATCTTTCCGGCGAATTCCTTCATGGGAGCGTTCCTCTATTTTCTTTTGCTGGCCTTCATGAACACCGCACGGGGCCTTTCGCGAAGTGTAGCAGCTACGCTTCGCCGGTAAAGCTCGTGCCGTGATGGTGCGATCAGCGACGATGTCCGCGACGCGGAAAAACCGCGACGCCCGTCATTCATTCTGTCTATTGTATGCCGCCACCCGCTTTACTAGATCGATAGCAATTTCCCGACTCTCACTTGACGCGACCCAATCAACCGCCTGCGGCGACGCATCGAGAGCCGTCAAAACTTCGCCTATCAAAGGCTCAACACCGAATTCTGCGACCGAACCGGCGTCAACATAGACGGTCGGACCCTTTGCGTGATGATGTTCGATCAAATGCTGGAGCTCACGGAACAAGATTACCCGTCCAGAGGGTAACCTGAGAAACATTCCGTGAGCTTGCCCCAATCCTTCTTCCATCCAATTTTCAACTCGAAAGCCAAGCGGCTGCGCAATTTCAAAAACTCCCACTTGAAATCGCATGATAGGCAAATCGGTGTTAGGAAACCGATGCTCATATATCTGCGCCACCTTCGTCATCGGCAAACCATTGGCTACGGGCCTGTACCGTCATGGCCGGGCGTAGCCGTCAAGGACGGCGTCGCTTCCGCTCGCCTATCCCCGGCCATCCACGTCTTCCTTGCTGTTAGACTGTAAAGACGTGGATGCCCGGGACAAGCCCGGGCATGACGATCCGTTGAGTATCTGCCCTACTCCGCCGCCTCGACGCGCTGGCCGGCCGATGCCCCCAACCCTTCCAGCGCCTTCTTGATCGCGGCCTGTTGCGCAGGCGATGCTTCCGGCATCGGCGCGCGCGAAAACGTCTTCGGCAGTCCCTGCTGCGACTGCGAATAGCGTGTGCAGGCCGGCAGATTGTCTGAGACGATCGCGTTCCACAGCGTCAGCAGTTTCTTGTGCAGGTCGAGCGCGCGGACGTGATCGCCGGCCTTGACTGCATCCCACAGCTCGACCGAGGCATGCGGCGCGGCCGAGAGGATCGCGGCGATCGAGCCATGCGCGCCGAGCGCGTAGGACGGATACATCAGCGCGTCGACCGCGCTGTAGATCAATTTGTCCGGCGCCATCATCATGAGATCGGCGAACAGTTTTAGGTCGCCGGCGCTCTGCTTGACGCCGACCACCAACGGCACCTCGTTCATGATCCGCGTCAGCAGCGCGGGCGACAGATACGACCACGGCACCACGTTGTAGATGATGATCGGCATGCCGGTCTCGTCGGCCATGCGGCGGAAGTGATCGACCATCGCCTGATCGTCCGGCTTGAACAGATAATGCACCGGCGTCACCTGCAGCGCCGCGACATCCATGTCGCGCACCAATTTGCCGCGCCGGATCGCGTCGCGCGTGGAGTCGACGATGATGCCCGCGATCACGGGCGCGCCCTTGGCGGCTTCCACCGTCGCCGCCACCAGGTCGCGATACTCTTCATGATCGAGCGTATGCCCCTCGCCGGTCGAACCGCCCGCCGCCATGCCATGGCTGCCGGCGCCGATCAGCCAGTCGACCTGCGGTGCGACCTGCTTGAAATCAATCTCGCCGTCCCTGCGAAACGGCGTTGTCATCGGCGGTATCACGCCTGTCGGGCGTATTTTCATCAGCGACCCCTTGCGTTTCCGTTTCCCAAATCCGATCCCGCTCTTTGGCGGATATTCTCGATCGGCGGGTGAAGCCTAACCGCTGCCGGATGGGCAATCCAGTTGAGACATCGGTGGGCTGGGTCGTGGCGGCGTCATAACGGGCGGAGGCGGAGCTCCTCCACTCGTGATCCAAAATGCTTGAATTTTTGCACGAAAAAACCCCGGCAAGTCATGCCGGGGCTATTCGCTCGCTTAACGGGCCGGCGGCTTCGGCGGACCAAAGGGGTTACGGGGCGGAAGGTGCGTGGGGCCGGTGCCCAGCCTGCCGCCGGTCACGATATCCAGCTGCTGCGTCGTCAGTTCGACCGGCTTGTCAGTCCTGCGTTCCATGGTGCGTCTCCTGCTGCTGTCCCGGTGCAACATTGCCTCGGTATGACCGGGACAATGACGGATCGGCGACGGCCGCGCTGTTCCCCAGGTGACAGCCAGACCACAATGCTCACCGCTTGATTTGCAGCGGGCCGCCAGGAACTTTCGCAAGGCCCGATGAACTGACCGGGCCTTGCCGACGATCGCCCTCATGAGGAACCGGATTTGAAGCCCAACATTGTCTTTGCAAAGGAGGCTTCCATGGGATTAGCGAACTACGAAATCATCGGTACAGCCGGCGAATGGCGGGTGCGGCATGACGGACAGGCCAAGAACGTCTACGAGACCAAAGAGTCGGCTTTCGAGGCCGCCGTGGCCGCTGCGTCGCTGGCGCTGCGACAGGGTCACGAGGTCCACGTATCGGCGCCGGGCACCGAAACGGCGACCGGCGCGGCGAACGCAGGCTAGCTCGCGGCGAGAAGCCGGCTCGGACACGGCCAAGCGCAACGCGTGAACTAGTGATCGCTCCAAACGGCCGCAAGCTCGCTCGAGTTGATGAGCTCGATCTGCTCCTGCATGCGGGTGCGGTACATCGTCATCAGCGCCTCGTGGCCGGTGTCGGAGGAGCTACAGAGCGCGTCCTCGACAATCACCACCCGAAAGCCGCGGTCGACGGCGGCGAGCACCGTGGAAAGAACGCACACGTCGGTCTCGGCTCCGGTGACGATCACGCACCGCACGCCCTTCTCTTGCAGAAAGACATCCAGCCCTGAAAGGTAAAACGCCGAATAGGCCCGCTTGTCGACGACATGCGCCGGCGGCACGAAGCGTGCGAGTTCGGGGACAAGTTCCAGCTGATCGGGCTGCAGATGCTCCCGCGTTGCGGCCTTCCAGCGCTGATAATAGCGTTGCCATTGTCCCGGCCGCTGCTCCCAGCTTTGCGGCGTGATGAAGCGGGTAAAGATCGTGCGCTCGCTGTACCGCGCCGCGATTCCGGTCACGACCGGCAACACCCGCTCCATCCACGGCGTCTCCCAGACGCCGCCCTTGCTGAAAATGCGTTGCATGTCGACGCAAAGATGCACCGCGTCCTTCAACGGGATCATCGCGAAGCGGCCTCCGCCTTGTCTCTCACTGAGGCGGCAACCGAGGCTCTGTGGAAAAGTTCCTGCGGGATCAGCGATGGACCCATCCGTGCCTCCGAAGAGCTGTTGGCGGAATGACAACGGTTCACCCCGTGCCGCTCCGTGAAGAGCAGCATGAATGCCGTCACCAGATCGATGACACGTTCGTGCTATGCGACGACGACGCCCTGGGCGCTTAACCATACGAAAACTCGGGGCGACGGCGCCGGCGCGCCCGTAGTATGTTTGCGCCTATTGGATTTATTAATTTTTGGTGCCTTATGAACGACGCGTATTTCAAGGAGCAGTCCCGGCGCGTCCGCGCGATTGCGGACAAGGCCGATCCCTTCACGAAAAAACGACTGCTGGCGCTCGCAGAAAGCTACGATGCGCGGATTGGGCGGCCCTCAAGGGCAACGCGACAGCTGCCCTTCGTCGCGATCAATCATGAAAAACCCGCCGATCAGCGCGACGACGGTGAGACCGCGCGCTGATTGTGGCAACTTCCGCATAGCGATCGCCGCGCGCATATTCCGCGACAAGGCATTACGCCCGTACGCGACAAGGGAGCGCAGGCGGAAACGGTTCGGCAAAATGGGCGTGACGGCGCGCGCGGTGCATGCCAGTATCGGCAAATAATCAAAGCGCGCGCACGTCGGACGAAGCGCCGCTGCCAGGGAGGGGACTGCAAAGCGTTCGCGCAAGCGGACGCGCTGCAAGCGTCGGCGTAAGCGGACGCGCCGTTCGTTGGCCTAACGGTCCGTTGGCGTCGCATGGGACAACAGATTGTCCATCGTCTGCTGATTTCGTTCCCCGCTTTGCTCGGGGTTCTCTTCCTCTGTTTTTGTCTGTTGCAGGTGGTGCCGGCTGATCCTGCGATGATCATCGCCGGTCCCGACGCCAAGGCCGAGACCATCGCGGCGATCAGGCTCGAGCTTGGCCTCGACCGCTCGATCCCGGTGCAGTTCTTCGAATACATCATGCGGGTTCTGCGCGGCGATCTCGGCCGCTCGATCATCTCGAACCGGATGGTGAGCGAGGAACTCGCGATGACGATAGGTCCAACGGTCGAACTGATGCTCGGCGCGATGCTGATCGCGGTGCCGAGCGGACTTGCGTTCGGAACCTTGGCCGCCGTCAATCGCGGCCGCCTCGCCGACCGCATCATCATGGCCTGCTCGGTGGCCGGTGTTTCGATGCCGGTGTTCTTCATCGGCCTGATCCTGATCCAGTATGTCGGCTTCAAATGGGCGCTGCTGCCGTTCACCGGCCGCACCGGGCCAATCTGGGACGGCGGATTGCCGAGCCTGATCCTGCCCGCGACCACGCTCGGCCTCGTGCTGATCGGACCGATCGCGCGGCTGACGCGCACCGCCGTACTCGAAGTGCTGGGCGCCGATTTCGTGCGCACGGCGCGCGCCAAGGGGCTGCGCGAGACGGTGGTGATCGTCCATCACGCGCTGCGCAACGCCATGATCCCCGTCGTCACCCTGATCGGGCTGCAGGCGGCCTTCCTGCTCGGCGGCGCGGTGGTCACCGAAACGATGTTCTCCTGGCCCGGCGTCGGCCGGCTTGCAGTCGGCGCCATCGTCTCCAGCGATTTCCCGACCGCGCAGGGCGCGATCATGATCCTCGCCGTCGCGTTCCTGTCGATCAACCTCATCGTCGACGTGCTCTACGTCTATCTCGATCCCAGGGTGGCGCGCCGATGAGCGTTCAGGCCATCGAACCCGTCTTTGTCGCCGAGCCCGAAACCGGCGCATTCGCCCGTGCCGGCGTGCTGCGCCGGCTGGCGCGCGACCGCGTCGCGGCCGGCGCGGCGTTGACGCTCACCACCATCGTCGCCGCGGCGGTGTTCGCGCCCTGGATCGCGCCCTACGACCCCTACTTCACCGACCTCACCAAGGTCATGCAGCCGCCGGGCGCCGAGCACTGGTTCGGCACCGACAACACCGGCCGCGACGTATTGAGCCGCGTCATCTTCGGCACTCGCGCCACGTTGATGCTCGGGCTGGTCGGCGTCATCATCGGCGGCCTGTTCGGCGGCGTGCTCGGCATTCTCGCCGCCTATTACAAGCGGCTCGACGGCTGGATCATGCGGCTGGTCGACGTGATGCTGGCGTTCCCCGCCATCCTGATCGGGCTCGCGGTCGCCGCAATCTTCGGCGCCGGTCTCACCGCCGTGGTCATCGCGCTGGTGGTCGCCACCGTGCCCGACGTGGCGCGGGTGGCGCGCGGGGCCGCGGTCGGCGTCATGGGCCAGGAATTCATGGAAGCCGGCCGCGCGGTCGGCGTCACCGACGGCGCACTGATCTGGCGCTACCTCACGCTCAACTGCATCTCGACGATCTTCGTGTTCCTCACCTTGCGCTTTGGCCAGATCATCCTGATCGGCTCGGCGCTCGGCTTCCTCGGCATGGGCGCGCAACCCCCGACCGCCGAACTCGGCATGATGGCGGCTCAGGGGCGCGACTTCCTGTTCATGGCGCCGCACATCGCGACGATCCCAAGCTGCGCGATCTTCGTGATCGTGCTGGCGGCCAACCTTCTGGGCGACGCGTTCCGCGACGTCCTCGATCCGAGGCTGCAGACATGATCAGAACCGTTCTGGGTGTAGCATTGGCAATAGGTGTCGCGGGGGCCGCATCGGCCCAGACGCTGACGTTGATGAAGGGCATCGACGCGCCGCATTACGACGCGCAGCGCACCACCTGGGGTCCGACCTCAGACATCGTCAACATGTTCCAGGACACGCTGGTGGCACTCGACTGGGACGGCCGCACGCCGATCCCCTATCTCGCCAAGTCCTGGATCATCAGTGAGGACGGCCGGACCTACACGTTCAAGCTGCGCGACGACGTCTCGTTCTGCAGCGGCAAGAAATTCACCGCCGAGGACGTGGTCTACAGCTTCAAGCGGCTGAAGGATCCCACGATCAAGGGGCCGTACGCCTGGCGCGCCGGCAACATCAAGGAATTGCGCGCACCCGATCCCCATACGGTCGAATACGAGCTCGAGGAGCCCTATTCCGAACTGCTGCTGCAGCTCACCATGTTCACCAACGTGATCCACAACAAGGAAAGCGTCGAGGCGCTGGGCAAGGATTACGGCATCAAGGGCGCCGACGGCACCGGCCCGTGGTGTTTCGATTCATGGCAGCCGCGCACCGAAATCGTGCTCAAGCGCCACGCCGCCTACAAATGGGGCCCGTCGATGTACCAGAACAAGGGCCCGGTGAAATTCGAGAAGCTGGTGGTCAAGATCGTGCCCGAGGAATCCAGCCGGGTTGCGGCGATGATGGCCGGCCAGTTCGACATCACCCACCAGTTTCCGCACCAGTTCATCACCCAGGCCAGGGCCGCCCCGATGCTCAACGTGAGCGAGGCGAAGCCCAATTTCCAGCTGCTCTATTTCGGTTTCAAGACCACGCGGCCGATGGTCGCCGACAAGCGCGTGCGCGAGGCCATGAGCATCGCCATCAACCGCGCCGAGATCGCCAAGGGCATCCTGCTCGGCAACGCCACTCCGGCCTTCACCATCGTCGACAAGGATGCGCTCGACCACGATCCGAAGACGACCGGAATCGTCAAGGAAGACCTCGAACGCGCCAAGAAGCTGCTCGACGACGCGGGGTGGAAAGTCGGCGCCGACGGCGTGCGCGAAAAGGACGGCACCAAGCTGGCGCCCAAAGTCTATTACACCGCCAACGCCAACTCGGCCAAGGTCGCCGACGCGATGCAGGGATATTTGCGCAAGATCGGCGTCGACTGGCGGCTCAACCCGCAGGACTCGACCATCGCGGCGGCCAAGATGGCCGAGCAGGATTATGAAATCTGGTCGGTGACGGTGCCGTATCTGTCGGCCGGCGACCTCATGAACATCTACTTCGATTCACGCAACATCCCGACCCCCAACCGGATGAACTGGAAGGACGCCGAGACCGACGAGTGGCTGAAACTCGGCCGCTCCGCGCTGACCGAGCCCGATCGCGCCAAATACTACGCGATGGTGCAGCAGAAGGTCATGCAGGAGCATCTGTGGATTCCGGTCCTCAACATCAACATGGACCAGGTCGCCAACAAGAAGATCAAGGGCGCGCGGCCGCACATGATCTACCAGAACACGTTCTACAAGGGGTTGGACGCGTCGCTTTAGGCAAGTAACAACAAGGAGCAAACGATGCGCGGATTGTTCACGACGGCTGCGGTGCTGCTCGGACTGGCGGGAGCGTCTCCGCTGGAGGCGCAGACCCTGAAGATGATGAAGTCGCTCGACGCGCCGCATTATGACGGCCAGCGCACCACCTGGTCGCCCTCCTCCGACATCGTCAACATGATTCAGGATACGCTGGTCGCGATGGACTGGGACGGCAAGACGCCGATCCCCTATCTCGCCAAGTCGTGGACGATCAGCGAGGATGGCAAGACCTACGTGTTCAAGCTGCGCGATGACGTGCAATTCTGCAGCGGCAAGAAATTCACCGCCGCCGACGTGATCTATTCCTTCAAGCGCCTGACCAGCACTGAGTTGAAAGCGCCGCTGGCCTGGCGCGCCGGCAACATCAAGGAGTTGCGCGCGCCCGATCCCTACACTGTCGAATACGAACTGAACGAGCCGTTCGCCGACCTCCTGCTCCAGCTCACGATGTTTACCACCGCGATCCACAACCAGGAGAGCGTCGAGGCGCTCGGCAAGGATTACGGCATCAAGGCGATCGACGGCACCGGGCCGTGGTGCTTCGAGAACTGGCAGCCGCGCACCGAAATCGTGCTCAAGCGCCACGACGCCTACAAATGGGGCCCGTCGATGTACCAGAACAAGGGCCCGGTGAAATTCGAAAAACTCAGCATCAAGATCGTGCCGGAGGATTCCAGCCGCGTCGCCGCGATGCTGGGCGGACAATTCGACGTCAGCCACCAAATCCCGCTGCAGTTCATCCAGCAGGTCAAGGCCGCGCCCACCCTCAACGTGCAGGAGGCGCAGCCGAACTTCCAGCTGATGTATTACGGCTACAAGACCACGCGGCCGATGGTGGCCGACAAGCGGGTGCGCGAGGCGATGAACATCGCGATCAACCGCGCCGACATCGTCAAGGGCATCATGCTCGGCAATGCCGAACCGGCCTACACCTTCATCGACGACAAGGCGCTCGACTTCGCCGCGTCCACCAAGGGCATCATCAAGGAGGACGTCGAACGCGCCAAAAAGCTGCTGGACGAAGCCGGCTGGAAGGTCGGCGCCGACGGCATCCGCGAGAAGGACGGCGTCAAGCTCGCGCCGAAGGTGCTGTTCACGCAGGTCGCCTATTTCGGCCGCGTCTCCGAGGCGATCCAGGGCTACATGCGCAAGATCGGCATCGACTGGAAGATCGTCGGCTTCGACTCCACGATCGCGCCGGCCGAGATGGCCAAGCAGGACTACGAATTGTGGACGGTGACGTTCCCCTACATATCGGCAGGCGACCTCCTGAACTTCTACTTCGATTCGAAGAACATGCCGGCGCCGAACCGGATGAACTGGAACGACCCCAAGACCGACGAGTATCTGAAGATGGGCCGCGCGTCGCTGACCGACGCCGATCGCACCAAATATTACGCGTTGGCCCAGCAGCGGGTCACCGAGGAGCATCTGTGGATGCCGGTGATGAACATCGCGATGTACACGACGAGCCAGAAGAAACTGAAGGGCGTGCGGCCGCACATGCTCTACCAGAACACGTTCTACAAAGGCCTGGATTACTCGTTCTGATGGAAAACCTGCTCGAGGTCCGCGGCCTGAAGACCCATTTTGCCACCGACCGCGGCCTGTTTCGCGCGGTCGACGGCATCAGCTTCAGCGTACCGCGCGGCCGTACCGTCGGTCTGGTCGGCGAATCCGGTTGCGGCAAGAGCGTGACGTCGCTCTCGGTGATGGGCCTGGTGGCGAGCCCGGGCAAGGTCGAGGCCGAGGCCGTTTTGTTCGGCAATCGCGACGTGCTGAAACTGTCGGCCGACGAGCGCCGCCGGCTGCGCGGCGGCAAGATGTCGATGATCTTCCAGGAGCCGATGACCTCGCTGAACCCGGTGCACACCATCGGCCAGCAGATCGTCGAAGCTATACTCGCCCATACCCAGCTGTCGCCGCAGGCTGCCAAAGCGCGCGCCATCGAGATGCTCGAACTGGTGCGAATACCCTCGGCGAAGCAGCGCATCGACGACTTTCCACACCATTTGTCGGGCGGCATGCGCCAGCGCGTCATGATCGCGATGGCGCTGTCCTGCGAGCCGGCGCTTCTGATCGCCGACGAGCCGACCACCGCGCTCGACGTCACCATCCAGGCCCAGATCCTCGATCTGCTTGGCGAATTGCAGCGCCGGCTCGGCATGGCGATCCTGATCATCACCCACGATCTCGGCGTGATCGCCGAGGTCGCCGACCAGGTGCTGGTGATGTACGCCGGACAGATCGTCGAAAGCGCTGATGTCGCCGATCTGTTTGCCGATCCGCAGCACCCCTACACGATCGGTCTGCTCGGCTCGATCCCGCGCCTCGACGTCGACCGTATCAGACTCGCCACCATCGAAGGCACGGTGCCGAGCCCCAACAACCAGCCAAAGGGCTGCCGCTTCGCGCCGCGCTGCCCGTTCGCCGACCGGCGCTGCCGCGAGGCGCCGCCGCCGCTGCGCGAACTCGCGCCGGGTCACCTGGTCGCCTGCTGGAAGGCCCCGGTCGAGGTGGCGTCATGAGCGCGGTCCCGGTGCTGCAGGTCGATGGCCTGGTGAAGCATTTTCAGCTCAGCCGCGGCATCATCCTGCGCAGACAAGTGGGCCTTGTGCGCGCCGTCGAGGACGTCAGCTTCGAGATCGGCCGCGGCGAGACGCTGGCGCTGGTCGGCGAGTCCGGCTGCGGCAAGTCGACGACCGGACGCCTGGTGCTGCGCCTGATGGACCCGACGGCGGGCTCGGTCCGCTTCAAGGGCGAGGAAATCGCCAATCTCGGCAAGGATGAACTGCGGCGGCTGCGCCGGCACATGCAGATCATCTTCCAGGACCCCTACGCCTCGCTCAATCCGCGCATGACCGTGGGCGAGATCCTGGCCGAACCGCTGCGGGTGCATGACATCGGCGATCCCGCCTCGCGCGAGACGCGGGTGAGCGAACTCCTCGATATCGTCGGCCTGCTGCCCGAACATGCACGGCGCTATCCGCATCAATTTTCCGGCGGGCAACGCCAGCGCATCGGGATCGCGCGGGCGCTGGCCGTCAATCCCGATCTGATCATCTGCGACGAGCCGGTATCGGCGCTCGACGTCTCGATCCAGGCGCAGATCGTCAACCTGCTGCAGAACTTGCAGCAGCGTTTTGGTCTCTCCTATCTATTCATCGCCCATGATCTGGCGGTCGTAAAACACATCAGCGATCGCGTCGCGGTGATGTATCTCGGCAAGCTGGTCGAGATCGCGGACAAGAAGACGATCTACGCAAAGCCGCTGCACCCCTATACCCACGCGCTGCTGTCAGCGATCCCGAAGCCCGACCCGAGCCTGCGCACCAAACGCGTCATGCTGCAGGGCGACGTGCCGAGCCCGTTCAACCCGCCGTCCGGCTGCCGCTTCCATACCCGCTGCCTGCACGCCCAGCCGCGCTGCTCGGCCGAGGAGCCGAAGCTGCGCGAGGCCGCGCCCGGCCATCGCGTCGCCTGTCATTTCTTCGAGACGATCCAGGCCCCTGTCATCGTCGCGCGCGCCGGTGCTGCGAACGGAAAGTTCGCCGAACGGCTGGCCGCCTTTGAGGCGGCCAAGCACGCGCGAACGCCGGCCTGACGGCAATCCATGGCGGGCAGGTTCGGAATTCAGGCCAGGACGGGGCTTGCCTTGTCGTAATGCTTGATAAACACGAACGGGCTGGGCGTGGGTTTGCCCTTACCGCCGCTGACATTGGCGAGTTCGCGATCAGACAGCGTGTCGGTCTGACGGTCCCGCTCAGATGATTCGGCGCGATTGATGATGGTGCTCATGGTGACGGCTCCCTTTCGATCGAGATCGGATCATTGCTGATGAAGGGGATTTAGCCGCCCGGCCGTCTCCGTCGCTGTGACATCCATCACAGTCACTAACCTTTCACCGGGGTCAGGATGGTTGGCATCATCCAGCAACCGGAGCGCATCATGACCGCATTTCAGAAACAGCCGAGCGTCGACCGACGGGCCGCCGCGACCGCCGAACTTTGCGCGACCGAACTGGACGCGGTGATTGGCGGCACGTCCTGGTTTGAAGTCCTGAGCAATATTTTCAAAGCGCAGAACGAGACGCTCAAATCCATCGCCGAGAACATTCGGTAAGAAGTTGTTGCGGTGCGATTGACCGAACCGGAGCCAGCTGCTGGTTGACAAGGCAACGAGGGCGGATCGTAATACTACCTGAGATCGATCAACGGCGAACGGCAGCGCTGGCGCAATGCCAAGCGGCCCGGCTCCCAAACCGTGTTGCTTCCAAAGCGTCTTGCTTCCTAAGCGTCTTGCTTCCTGAACGTGTCGGCTTCGAGGGCAGCGACCGCGGGATACCGCGGCGCTCAGCAATGGGGAGGATGGTCGTGATTGAATCTCTCATCGTCTGGCTGATCATCGGCGCGATCGCAGGCTGGCTGGCCGGGCAGATCGTCAAGGGCTATGGCCTCGGCCTGGTCGGCAACATCGTGGTCGGCATCGTCGGCGCCGTGATCGCCGGCTGGCTGTTGCCGATGATCGGGTTTGTCCTGGTCGGGGGCTATCTGGCCGCGATCGTCAACGCCGTCATTGGCGCGGTGATCCTCCTGATCATTGTCGGCTTCTTCAAGAAGTAGTCCGTTCAAGAACCAGCTTCGGCCGTTCGCAACGATGCGGCGCGATCTCGTGCGCCGCGGCGACGCGGTTGAAAGAGGCGGCCCCAGCACGGGGGGAGAGCTGAGGCCGCCTTTTGCCGAACGCGACGGGGCTGGTTCGCGTCCGGGCGTGCCCGACTAAGCTCCCCGGCCATAATTTGTTCCCAACCGACGCGGCGACAAAAATTTCGGGGCATCGGCCTGGAACCAACGGCGACGTAGCGGATTATGAGCTGCGTGGTGGGATGCCCATCATCTTGCGGCTGGGGGCCGTTTTCCTGTGACCAGGAGCTCGACGACGAATGGATGGTGCCGAAGTACCAGTGAGTTTTCATGTTCCTGCCGTCATCCGCAAATGGCCGTCGCTCCACAACGCCCGCCGCCTCGACAGCTCCGGCCCCTATATGGTGTTCGAGGGCACGCTCGATGAGTGCATGAGGGAATTCATGGCCAAGCCTGAATCGACCCGGCACCTGTACGAGATTCTGACAGCGCCGCAGCCGCCAATGATCCCCGAGATCCTGTCCGCCGAGCACGTCGCCGAGCTGGTGCGGCTGCGCGAATTTCTTTAGCAGCAGCGGGCTCACCGGCGTTGCCGGATCAAGACAAATCGACCAGGGCCATGCGCTGGGATTCTTCATCGGCTGGCGGGCCTTAGCGGCCAGAAAATTCATTAACCAGCGCGCGCTATGGTTCGGGCAATCGCGGACGGCTCCCAGCCCCCGCGAGACGTAAACGCGTAGGGAAACCCACCGCCTCAACCCGGTGGGTTTTTCCGTGGGAAGGCCGCCACCAATGTCACTATCATCAGCCAAGAATTATGCGCTGCGCGCCGAACGCTGTCAGGACGCCAAGGAAGCCGCAGACCTTCTGGCAAAGGCGATCCTGGAATTGGCGGCATCGATCGAAGCCACCGACGCAAAAGTGAAGAAGATGAACAAGTCGGGCTGAGATTCGGCCTTCTGACCCGGCAGCCTCTGACGCTTTTCAGAACCTCGGCGCAGGCCATGCCCTCTTATCCGAGACCGCGCGCCGGTTCCCCGTTTACGTTAAAATCACATCATCGCCCACGCCGAATAGCCAGATGCTAAATGATTTCTTAAGGAAGGGATCATGATCAACGGACGCAAGAACGCAGTCGTCGGACTGACCACGATTTTCACTTTTGTGATCGTCGAACTGGCCGTGGTCGTTTGCGCGGTCGCATTGGTGCTCGAATTGGTGTTCGACGTGGACGTTCCGCTTCTTGCCTTCAACGACGAGTGAGGCGGAGGACGCGGCCCTCATCCGTGGACCGGCCGTAAGAATAAGCCCAACACCGAAATCGGAAGTCATCGGCGGCTCAAGTCGACGCGAATCACCCGGACCGGACATGGGCTGTTTAGGTGATGCAGTCCAGACATTGCCAAGTCCGCGTATGCACAGATGTTACTTCCGCATTCCGCCTCGGCCCGAGCGGCCTCATATTGATTAATCCGCTACTCGATCACCTTGTCCGCCATGAGCAGCACCGACTCCGGAATGGTCAATCCAAGCCCTTTGGCTGTGCGGAGGTTCACGACGAACAGAAATTTTGTGGGCTGCTCGACGGGTATCTCGGCTGGCTTCCCGCCCTTGAGAATACGGTCGACGTATCGGGCGGCTAAACTGAAAAAACCTGGGACATCAGGGCCGTAACTCATCAGGCCGCCATCCGTCACGTAGGTGTTCACCTGATAAATGGTCGGCAATCCGGATTTCAGGGCTATACTAGGAATGGCCGGACGCACCGGGTCCGCCAGAACATACACAGCGTCGCAGTTAGCGGACTTCATTTCCGCAAATGCCCTTTCAAGGTCGTCAGGATTTGGCGCGACAAAGCCTTCCGCGAAAATGGCCATTGAGGTGGCGGCCTGTTTGGCGACCTCCAACAGGCGCGGATGGGTTGGATTATTCGAGATCAAGACTCCGATCATTTTTATGTTCGGAAGAACCAGGCGGATTATGTCCAGCGTCTTCGTCGTGGCATCGCCGAACATGTTTGCCACGCCAGTGATGTTTCCGCCCGGCCGAGCAAAGCTCTCGACGAATCCGGAGCCAACTGGATCGCTCGCCGGGGACATCACAATCGGAATAGTCGACGTCGCCTTCTGTGCGGCCGCGACGGCTGGTGTGGCCTCTGCAACGATGACATCTGGCCTTAGGCCAACCACCTCTTTGAGGAGATCAGGTAAAATGGCGTAGTGCCCATTCGCGGCGCGGACATCGAGGATGAGGTTTTTACCCTCTTCATAGCCCAGCTGCCGAAGCGCTTCCCTTAAGATCGGTACGGCTACTGTGGTTCTGCCAGAGCCGACGTAGGCCACGCGCCACTGCCGCGAACGATCCGCCTTCGCCGCTCCGGCCACTAAGAGACCAAGACAAGCCGTCAGCATTCGGCGGCGGGCAATCGGTCGACGCATGAGCCTGCGCTCCACGTTGATGGATCAGACTAGCCCAGATACGCCAAAGAGAAATAAATTCTTGGTGCCTACAAAATCATACCACCCACAGAGGGGTTGGGAGCTCTCCGGTGGTTTCAGGTAGCAAAAAAGCTCCATGTTGGGGGCTTTAATGGTCGGAGCGAGAGGATTTGAACCTCCGACCCCTAGTCTCCCAGACTAGTGCGCTAACCGGGCTGCGCCACGCTCCGATGCCGTTCCATTAGCTGCGATCGGCGCCCTGCGCAAGGCGCGCGATCCGATCCGCAAACGGGCTGAAATCGGCCCCGAAACCACCCGCCTGGGCTCTTATTTTGACGCGTTTTCTTCACGCGAACCGGAGTCCATCCCGCATCAAGGGCATGACGGGCTTTCGCTCGACAACGCTCTGGCGTCGGTTCCGGCCCTGCCCTCAGCCGTCCTTCAGCGCGTTATCCAGCAATTGCCGGCAGGCCACCAGGTCCTGCAGCACGCGTTCGAGGCGTTCGCGGTCGGGGCCGCCTACCGGGCTAGGCACGGCAGCCGACTTGCCCTTGCCAAAGGGGGCGAGGATACCGTCCTCATCGGTATCGACGAAGCGGTAGTCGATTTCCGTGGCTTCTCCCTCGTAATCATCGTCATCGGATCCGGCGAGCGTGCCTGCGCCCTCTTCCGGCTCCTGCAGGCTGAGGCCGATCGCCTCCTCGACCGCGCCGAACGAGACGGCGGAGTTCTGGTCGCTCAGACCCTGCACCGATTTGATGCCGTGTTCTTTCAGGATCCGCTGCACGCCGCGGATGGTGTAGCCCTCGCCGTACAGCAGGCGGCGGATGCCCTTGAGCAGGTCGACGTCGTCGGGGCGGTAATAGCGCCGCCCGCCGCTTCGTTTCATCGGCTTGATCTGGGTGAATCGCGTTTCCCAAAATCGCAACACGTGCTGGGGAATGTCGAGATCGTCCGCGACCTCGCTGATGGTACGGAACGCATCCGGCGCCTTGTCCAAATGCTCGCTCCTCTCAGCTCAAGAGAATGAAGAGAAACTCTAAACGCTTAACCTGACTATCTTCACGCGTTTTGTTGACGCGAACCGGTATCGGCTTCACTCACAAACGCTTCAATCGTCCTTGGCGTCGCCGTTCGTCACCGCGTGACCATTGATGCGCTGCTTGAGAATGGCCGACGGCTTGAACACCATCACGCGTCGCGGAGAGATCGGTACTTCGGTGCCGGTCTTCGGGTTACGTCCGATCCGTTGACCCTTCTTGCGCACCATGAACGAGCCGAACGACGACAGCTTCACCGTCTCGCCCTTCTCAAGACAATCGGTGATCTCTTTCAAAACGAGTTCGACGAACGCAGACGACTCCGTTCGCGACAAGCCCACCTTCTGGTAGACTGCCTCGCACAAATCAACGCGTGTGACTGTTTTTCCGGTCCCGGTCATCGCCTGCCCCGCACTCTCGGCGAACAATTTATTCCCTGAAATTATGAGGTTAGCACGCAATGGTCAACAGCGACCATCATGCACACGCATGAAAGGGCGCAACCAATTTGCCCGGTATTTTACTTATACCTCACCAGCGGACGAGCGCGGAACCCCAGGTGAAGCCGCCACCCATCGCTTCCAGCAGCACCAGATCGCCCTTCTTGACGCGTCCGTCCTTGACCGCGACGTTGAGCGCCAGCGGGATCGACGCCGCCGACGTATTGCCGTGCAGATCGACGGTCAGAACCACCTTCTGCGGCGCAATATGCAGCTTATGCGCTGAAGCATCGATGATTCGCTTGTTGGCCTGATGCGGGACGAACCAGTCGATCTCCTCGGCGGAAGCCCCGGTGGCGTTGAACGCATCGACGATCACATCGGTGATCATGCCGACCGCGTGCTTGAAGACTTCGCGGCCCTCCATGCGGAGGTAGCCGACGGTCTGGGTCGAGGACGGCCCGCCATCGACAAATAGCTTTGACTTATGCCGTCCGTCGGAACGCAGATGCGTCGTCAGTATACCACGGTCGGTCGGCTTGCCGGGCTGGTCCTGGGCCTCGAGCACGACGGCGCCGGCGCCGTCGCCGAACAGCACGCAGGTACCGCGGTCGCTCCAGTCGAGAATGCGCGAGAACGTCTCCGCACCGATCACCAGCGCCCGCTTGTGCGAGCCGGAGCGCAGGAAATTGTCGGCGGTCGCCAGCGCAAAGACGAAGCCGGAGCAGACCGCCTGCAGGTCGAAGGCGACGCCATGATTGATGCCCAACGCGTGCTGGACCGCGACCGCGGTCGCCGGAAAGGTGTTGTCCGGCGTCGAGGTCGCCAGCACGATCAGATCGATTTGCTGCGCGTCGATGCCGGCATGATCAAGGGCGGCGCGCGCGGCGTTGATCGCCAGGTGCGAGGTGAATTCGCCGTCTGCGGCGATGTGGCGCTGCCGGATACCGGTGCGCTGCACGATCCACTCGTCCGAAGTATCGATCCGGCCCGCCAGTTCGGCATTGGTCAGGACCTTCCGCGGCAGATAGGAGCCGCAGCCTAGCACGACCGAACGTTTAGCAGTCACGAGACAGCCTCCTGCGCGGTTTGCGCTTGAGCCAGCGCACTGCCGTCGCGATTAAGCATCTGATTGATCTTGGTGAGGAGATCGCAGCGGACCATCTCATAGCCAACATCGACCGCGTAAGCAAAGCCTTCGGCGTTGGTTCCACCATGGCTTTTGACCACCACGCCCTTGAGGCCGAGCAGCACGCCGCCGTTGGATTTGTTGGGGTCGAGCTTGTGCCGCAGGGCCGTGAAGGCGTTGCGGGCGAACAAATAGCCGATACGGGACCGCCAGCTCGACGCCATGGCGCTGCGCAGGAACTCCGACATCTGGCGCGCGGTTCCCTCGGCGGCCTTCAGCGCGATGTTGCCGGAAAAGCCTTCGGTCACGATCACGTCGGCGGCGCCCTTGCCGATCCCGTCGCCCTCGACGAAGCCGATATAGTCCAGCTCCGGCAAGTTCATCGCACGCAGCTGTTCGGAGGCGGCGCGGATTTCCTCGCCGCCCTTCACTTCCTCGGTCCCGATATTGAGCAGGCCGACGGTCGGGCGCGGCTTGCCGAACAGCACGCTCGCCATCGCGCCGCCCATCACCGCCAGCGCCACCAGATGATGATGGTCGCCGCCGATGCTGGCGCCAAGGTCGAGCACGACGGAATCGCCGCGCATCGTCGGCCACACGCCGGCAATGGCCGGCCGATCGATCCCCGGCATGGTGTGCAAATGAAAGCGCGCCATCGCCATCAGCGCGCCGGTATTGCCGGCAGACACCGCGACGTCGGCCTTGCCTTCCTTCACAGCGTCGATCGCAAACCACATCGACGACTTCTTGCGGCCGCGGCGCAGGGCCTGGCTCGGCTTATCGTGCATGCTGACGGTAACGTCGGTATGAGTCACACGCGACGCCTTCTTCATGGCCGGATGTTTGGCGAGCTCCGCCTCGATCAGCGCGCTGTCGCCGTACAGCAGAAACTCGATATCGGGATGCCGGGCCAATGCCCTTGCAGCGCCGGGAATGACGACCGATGCGCCGACATCGCCACCCATGGCGTCAAGCGCGATTCGAACCTTTTGAGGCATGAACGTCCCGGAAACCTGATCTCTTGCAGCCCTGTTAGAGCCCGGCCGCGCGCTGAAAGCATCCGCCGATAGCGGTGCTCGGCGGAGCGCATCGCTATCGCCCCCGCCGGGCCGCGACAATAGCGTGTCCCCGTTCTGACACAACCTCTTGACCACGGTCTTTGGGGAATGGGACCCAGCACCGCCCGCAATCGGGAATACAGCGTAATATTAGCAAATTCAGCATCTTATGCAAGATTTCTGATGAGGCATCACAGCCACATCAAGTGAAATCCTGCTTCACCGGCCACTTTAAGTGTCGGTTACTTGTCTTTGGGCTTCTTCGCGCCCGACTTTTTTGGCGTGACCTTTAGGGCCTTGAGCGCCGCAAATGGGTGATCCTCGGGATCAGGGGCTTCGACCAACGGTTCAAAAACCGCGTCCGGTTTGCGCGGATAAGGATCGACCGCGAGATACAGCGCGTCCGTCGCAAGCCGGCCGAGATCGATGACGCCGTTGTCGATCGGCTCCGGCGGATCGGGCGTGTCCTCGTCGCTCTCTTCTGCCTCGTCGACCAGCGCGGCCATCTGCGGAATCTGGTCCGGCGGCGCGAAGATCAGATCGATCGGCTCGTCGATATCGCTCTCCATCTCCTCCAGCGTCACCACGCAGGTCTGCCCGATCCGGGCCCGCACGCGCCCCTCGACTTGAAAGCGGCCGCCGCTTTTGGGCGTCACATCGAACGAGGCCTGCAGCATAAGCACCTCGCGCAGGCTTCCCATATCCGCCACCGCAACACGCGTGGCCTGATCGGCCTCGAGGTCGCGATGCAGACCCGTGTCCGGGATTTTCTCCACCGCGACGGGAACGCGCCACGGGTCCGGCTTCTCGATCATGGCACTCTTGGTCATCGCCGTTTGCTCATGCTTGTGCGCCGGCTTGCTCCGGCGAAGGAAACTTGAAAGTGCCGCCGGCCAGCGCCGCCTCGTCCTGCCGGTCGAGCGCCGCCATGACAGCCTCGGCATAGGCTGCGAGCTGGCGCGCCTTTTCGATGTTCTCACCGTTGAGGACGTTCTTGCACAGCGCCTGCGCCAGGGCCTCGCGGCCCTCGGTCAGCGCCAGATCATAGGCCGCGGTGCGGCCATAGAAGGCCTCGCCGAAGGCCTGCATCTTTTTCGGCACTTTGAGGTCGCTGACGCCCAGTTCGCGCAGATTATCGTCCATATCATTGCAAAAATGGTCGAACAGCGCCTGCGACAGGCCGTTGCCCGCCTGGACCGATTTGAGCCGCCGCAATACCAGCCACAAATGCATCAGAAGCAGGTCAAAACGGCCGTTAACCGTGTCCGGGACCCCCAAGTCCCGATAAAACAACGGTTCTCGCGCCTGCGTCACGATCATGCCATAGATGGCTTCAATGGTGCCGCGCGGGGCGGACCGGGGTTTCCTGAAGTGATTGAACGGCCAAAGCATTGTGGGTTCCGCATGCGAGCCCCAAAGGTTTCCGCCATGAAGGTTTCAGCCTTCAGGGTTTCAGCTTCGGGCGCCCGCGCATGTTGCAATCCTGCGTGCTGCCCGGTACGTCAACGCCTCGCGCGATGCAAGGGGACGGGATCGATTCCGGAATGACCGAGACGGGCCACTCAAGCTCATGCGCGCCCTCGCCGCGCCGCCTGACCGCGCGCTGGCGCGGTTTTCGCGGCTTTGCGGCCGTGGCATTGCTCTGCGCCGCGCTCGGCGGCTGCACCGGCGAGCAATTCCAGAAGGGCTATATCCTGCCCCCCGGCGCGCTCGAACAAATCCCGATCGGCGCCAGCCAGGACCAGGTGCTGATCGTGATGGGCACGCCCTCCACGGTCGCGACCCTGAACGGCGAGGTGTTCTACTACATTTCGCAGCGCTCCGAGCGCAAGGTCGCCTTCATGAACCAGCAGGTCGTCGACCAGCGGGTGATCGCGATCTATTTCGACAAGAATCGCCAGGTGCAGCGGCTCGCCAATTACGGGCTGCAGGACGGCAAGATCTTCGACTTCATCAGCCGCACCACGCCGACCTCAGGCCAGGAGCTCAGCTACCTGACGCCGCTGTTCAAGCTGCTCAGCTTTAACTAAGCCCCGAGAACGCGGGCCTTTCCAGCGCCCTGCGCCAAGTCGCCCGCTTGCCCTGAGCGTGCGCGCTGCCTACGGTCGCCTGCAAAATAACAGCCCCGCAGGGAGTGACCTAGTGACCAGCCGATTTTTTTCCCGCCGCCATATTCTGACCGGAGCCGCCGCGCTCTCCACTGCGGCCATTCTGCCGCGCAGCAGCCTGGGCGCCGACTGGCGGCCCAGCGAAACCGTCCGCCTGATCGTGCCGGCCGCGCCGGGCGGCACCACGGACGTGATGGGACGCTTGCTGGCGGCTCATTTGCAGAAGGCGTGGGGCCAGTCCGCGGTGGTGGAAAACCGCTCCGGCGGCGGCGGCACCATCGGCACCGCCGAAGCCGTACGCAGCAAGGGCGACGGGCACACCATCCTGGTCGGCAATCCCGGCCCCAACGCCATCGCCTACAGCATCTTCCGGAATATGACCTACAAGGCCGACCAGTTGCAGCCGGTCTCCAACCTGATCCGGATTCCCAACATCGTCTCGGCGCACCCCTCGGTGCCGATCAAGTCGATCGGCGACCTGATTGCCTACATCAAGGCCAATCCGGACAAGCTGACCTACGGCTCCTCGGGCATCGGGCAGAGCCCTCACCTCACCGGCGCCTGGTTCCTGCAATTGACGAAATTGAAGATGGTGCATGTGCCGTTCCGCGGCGCCGGGCCGGCGCTGCAGGCCGCGCTTGCCGGCGACATCCAGGTCTTGTTCGACAATCTCTATCCGACGCTGCCGCAGGTGCAGGATGGCAAGCTCAACGCGCTGGCGGTGACCACGACGGAGCGCAGCGCGCTGGCGCCCAGCATACCGACCATGCGCGAGAGCGCACCGGAGCTCGCCAAGTTCGACGTCTCGTCCTGGTTCGGCATTTTCCTGCCGAAGGCCGCTCCCGCCCCCGTCCTCGATGCCCTCAACAAGGAAATCAAGGTGTTCCTGGAGCGCGAGGACATCAAGGAAAACATGGCCAAGATCGGAGCGCGCACCGATTACGGCACACCGCAGCAGTTTTCCGACTTCATCCAGGCGGAGACGGACAAGTTCGGCGCCATCATCAAGCAGGAAGGCCTGCAGATGGACGCGGGCTGAGGGAGGTAACTCCCGTAGCCCGGATGAGCGCAAGCGACATCCGGGGTATCGCGTCAGGGGTCCCGGATTTCGCTTGCGCTCATCCGGGCTACGAACACCTAAAGAAAAACCCCGCGGCTCGCACCGCGGGGTTTTTTTGTTTGATCGGGCTTCTCGCCGCTCAGTGCGCCAGGATCGCCAGCAGCAGCAGCGCCACGATGTTGGTGATCTTGATCATCGGGTTGACGGCGGGGCCGGCCGTATCCTTGTAGGGATCGCCGACGGTGTCGCCGGTCACCGCCGCCTTGTGCGCGTCGGAGCCCTTGCCGCCGTAATGGCCGTCCTCGATGTACTTCTTGGCGTTGTCCCAGGCGCCGCCGCCCGAGGTCATCGAGATCGCGACGAACAGACCGGTCACGATCACGCCGAGCAGCATCGCGCCCACCGCCGAGAACGCCGCCGACTTGCCGGCCGCACCGCCGCCCGCGATTGCGAAGATCACGAAGTAGACGAAGATCGGCGACAGCACCGGCAGCAGCGACGGAACGATCATTTCCTTGATCGCCGCCTTGGTCAGAAGGTCGACCGCGCGGCCGTAATCCGGCTTGTCGGTGCCCTGCATGATGCCCGGCTTTTCGCGGAACTGACGCCGCACTTCTTCGACGATCGCGCTGGCCGCACGGCCCACCGCGGTCATGCCCATCGCGCCGAACAGATACGGCAGCAGGCCGCCGAACAGCAGGCCGACCACGACGTAGGGATTGTTGAGCGAGAAGTCGGGCAGCACGCCCTGGAAGTACGGATACTTCGCGGCGTTGGCGATGAAGAATTTGAGGTCTTCATTGTAGGCCGCGAACAGCACCAGCGCGCCCAGACCGGCCGAGCCGATCGCGTAGCCCTTGGTGACCGCCTTGGTGGTGTTGCCGACCGCGTCGAGCGCGTCGGTCGACTTGCGGACTTCCTTCGGCAGACCCGCCATCTCGGCGATGCCGCCGGCGTTGTCGGTGACCGGGCCGAAGGCGTCGAGCGCCACGATCATGCCGGCCAGCGCCAGCATGGTGGTGGTCGCAATCGCGATGCCGAACAGGCCGGCAAGGCTGTAGGTGACGAGAATGCCGGCAATGATGACCAGCGCCGGACCGGCGGTGGACTCCATCGAGATCGCGAGGCCCTGGATCACGTTGGTGCCGTGACCGGTGACCGACGACGCAGCGATCGACTTGACCGGGCGATAGTCGGTGCCGGTGTAGTATTCGGTGATCACGATGATCAGCCCGGTAACGACCAGGCCGACGACGCCGCACTGGAACAGCGCCATGCCGGTATACTTCACGCCTGCCAGCGGACCGAAGCCGATCAGCCAGTAGATGACGCCGGCAACACCGACGAGCGACAGGACACCGGTCGCAATCAGGCCCTTGTAGAGCGCACCCATGATCGACTGGCTGGCGCCGAGCTTGACGAAGAAGGTACCGGCGATCGAGGTGAGGATGCAGATGCCGCCGATCGCGAGCGGCAGCGTCATCATGTTCACCAGCAGCGGCGAGGTCGCGAAGAAGATCGCTGCGAGCACCATGGTGGCGACCGCGGTCACCGCATAGGTCTCGAACAGGTCGGCGGCCATGCCGGCGCAGTCACCGACGTTGTCGCCGACGTTGTCGGCGATCGTGGCCGGGTTGCGCGGATCATCCTCGGGAATGCCGGCTTCCACCTTGCCGACGAGATCGCCGCCGACGTCTGCACCCTTGGTGAAGATGCCGCCGCCGAGACGGGCGAAGATCGAGATCAGCGAAGCGCCGAAGCCGAGCGCGACCAGCGCGTCGACCACGACGCGGTCGTTGGCCTTCAGGCCCAGCATCTGGGTCAGATAGGCGAAGTAGATGGTGACGCCGAGCAGCGCCAGACCGGCCACCAGCATGCCGGTGATCGCACCGGCCTTGAAGGCGAGTTCAAGTCCGCCGGCCAGCGAGGTGGTCGCCGCCTGCGCGGTGCGCACGTTGGCGCGAACCGAAACGTTCATGCCGATGAAGCCGGCAGCGCCCGACAGCACTGCGCCGATCAGGAAGCCGATCGCAACCAGCATGCCGAGGAGATAAGCCAGCGACCCGAAGATCACGACGCCGACCATGCCGATCGTCATGTACTGGCGCTTCAGATAGGCCTGCGCACCTTCGGCCACCGCGGCTGCGATCTCCTGCATGCGCGGATTGCCGGCGTCCGCCTTCATCACGGAAGCCGTCGCCCAGATCGCGTAAACAATCGAGAGCGCTCCGCAGAGCACAATCACCCATAATGCTGTCATTGAATTTGCCTCAGACCTTGATTTCCCCCGCCCCACCGCGAGCGCGGCAGGCGCATAAAAAGGAGGCCTTCCCTGCCCAAAAGGGTGGCCTCAAATCGCCGGGACCTTGCCAAAATCGTTTCCCCGGCGCAACGCCGCGGAGAGCAGAAACCGTCTATTTTTGAAAGGAATCCCCGGGAACGACGGCCGGCGCCGAGGCCTGGCTGGCGGCTGGACCGTCCGGCGGAAAATCCGAGGCCTGTCAGGCGCCCGCGGGGCGGACCTTCGAATCGTCGGCCGACAGCGATCCTGTGGGGTGCAACAACCCCAAAACAGCGACTAAAAATACTGGACCTAAAAACACATGACCTAAAAACACATGGGCCCGCCCAATCCTCTAAAGGGATTGAGCGGGCCCGAGATCCATTTCAGTACATCCGTGAAACGACCGTTTCGAGGCCTTAGGCCAGCGACAGGTTCTCTGCGCTTACCTTGCCCCGCATCTTGTCGGTCTTGAGTTCGAACTCGACCTTCTGGCCTTCGGCCAGACCGGTCAGGCCGGCGCGCTCAACGGCGCTGATGTGAACGAACACATCCTTGCTGCCGTCGGTCGGCTGAATGAAACCAAAACCCTTTTGACCGTTGAACCACTTCACAGTTCCCGTAGCCATTTTCTATTCTCCAAAGCACGTAGGCTTTCATTCCGCACGGCGATCGCACGGATTCAAATCCAATCGACGATGTCTCTGGAAGATGCCCTAACAGGCGCGTTCAAAAAGGCACGGCGGCAATCGAATGCGCGCACAACTATAGATTTTCCGGGAAATTGCAATGGCCGGCAGCAAATAAAGGCCCGCAGGCGGCGCTGCGACGCTCAAAAATGGCTGTAAGAGCGCCGTTTGAGCACGATTTCGCCGCCCTGCCCGTCGAGGAATTTTGGCGCACCATTTCCAGCGATCACGGTTCCGATGGAACTTACCGCCACGCCGGCGCCCTGCGCGGCTTGCACGAACGCATCGACGCGGTCTTCCGCCACGGTGCACAGGATTTCGTAATCGTCGCCACCGGCGATCAATGTTTCGATTCCGACGATGCCACGCGACAGCAAATCGCGCGCGGTATCCGACCGCGGAATCGATTCCAGATCGATCGCAGCGGAAACACCGGACACGCCGCACAGCTTGGTGAGATCGCCGGCGAGCCCATCGGACACGTCCATCGCCGCTCCGGCATGGTCGCGAACGATTTCCGCGAGCACCACGCGCGGCTGCGGTACGCGATAACGTCCAATCAGCAGATCGCGCGCCGCTGCATCGCTCACCGCTGCATGGACCTTTCCGCCGCCGAGCACGGCAAGCCCGAGCGCGGCATCACCGATCGTGCCGGTCACCAGCACCCGGTCGCCCGGCCTGGCGCCGCTGCGATGAACCATTTTGCCTGATGGCACGCGCCCGAACGCGGTGACCGAGACCATCAGCGGCCCGGGTGTCGACACCGTATCGCCGCCCAGCAGCGGACAGCCGTAATGCTTGGCGTCCTCGCCGAGCGCGGCCGCGAACGGTTTGAGCCAGGCTTCGTCGGTATCGCGGAGCGCCAGCGTCAGCACAAAACCGGCCGGCACCGCGCCCTTGGCGGCGAGATCCGAGAGGTTCACCCGCAACGCCTTGCGCGCAACCGTGTCGGGCGGATCGTCGGGGAGGAAATGCACGCCTTCGACGATGGCGTCCGTCGTCACCACGATGTCGTCGCCGGTCGGCTTCAGGGCCGCGGCGTCGTCGTCGAGATTGAAGGCGCCAGGGTCGGTCGCGATCGGCCTGAAATAGCGCGCGATGAGGGAGTCTTCTCCGGACGCATTCTCGTGACGGTTAGTCATGAGGCGCCATCCCCACAGCTGTCGTCGCCCGGCTTGACCGGGCGATCCAGTACTCCGCGGCGGCTGTGATGAACCACTACTTTCCCGGCGTACTGGATCACCCGCCTTCGCGGGTGATGACAGCGGAGGGTGTGGCTACCCACGCGCGAACTCGTCGGCGCGGAATTGCCGCGCGATCTGGTCGAGCACCGCATTCACCATGCCGGTCTCGTCCTTTTCGACAAAGGCGTGCGCGACATCGACATATTCGGACACGACCACGCGGCCGGGCACGTCCTTGCGATGCTCCAGTTCATAAGACCCTGCCCGCAGCACCGCGCGCAAAATCGCGTCGATCCGCTTCAAGGGCCAGCCCTTCGACAGCGCATCATCGATCAGGGGATCGAGTTTGGCTTGATCCCGCACCACGCCCGAGACGACGTCGCGGAAAAACGCGGCTTCGGCCGGCAGATATTTGTCGCCCTCGACCTCGTTGCCGAGCCAGTGGCTCTCGAACTCGGCGAAGATGTCGTTGATCCCGGCGCCGCCAATGTCCATCTGGTACAGCGCCTGCACGGCGGCGAGCCGCGCCGCACCGCGCCGGTTGGCTTTCTTGTCCGGACTTTTCGGAGCGGGCTTCTTGCTGTCTGCCATCGTCAGGCCTTTGCCAGCCGGCGTTTGATCCGCAGCATCGCGAGCGCCGCGCGTGCGGCGTCGCCGCCCTTGTTGAGTTCGCTGGCGCGCGCCCTCGCCCAGGCCTGCGCCTCGGTGTTGACGGTAATGATGCCGTTGCCAAGCGGGAACTTTCTGGCCACCGCAAGGTCCATCAGCGCGCGCGAGGATTCCATCGAGACGATCTCGAAATGAATGGTGTCGCCCCGCACCACGCAGCCGAGCGCGATCGCGGCGTCGTAGGGCTTTCCGTTGTTCTCGGCGGCGTCGATCGCGATCGCGATCGCGGCGGGGATTTCCAGCGCGCCGGGCACGGTGACGACGTCATGCGTGACACCGGCAGCCTTCAGTTCGGTGACGGCGCCTTCCAGCAGCGCATCCTGGATGTCGTCGTAGAAGCGTGCCTCGACGATCAGCGCGCGCGCGCCGGCAATATCGGTCTGATCCTTCAGGGGGGCGCGTCGTGCGTCTGCCATTATCTACCTTCTTGTCATTGCCGGGCTCGACCCGGCAATCCATCCTATCAGGAATCCATCCTGTTAAGAGGATGGATACGCGGGTCAAGCCCGCGTATGACACAATTGTTGCTGTTGCTATTTCATTTCCGACAGCCGCGCCGCATAGCGGGCCATCAGATCGACCTCGATATTGACCTCGCTGCCCGCATTCCAGCCGCCCAGTGTCGTGACGCCGAGCGTATGGGGAATGATCAGCACCGAAAACACCACGTCTTCGACCGTATTCACCGTCAGCGACACGCCATCCAGCGTGATCGAGCCCTTGACGGCGATGAAGCGCGCCAGTTCCCGCGTCGTGCGCAGTTCGAACCTGATCATATCGGGCAGATCGTCGCGCTTGACGATGCTGGCGATGCCGTCGGCATGGCCGGCCACGATGTGACCGCCGAGTTCGTCGCCGATCTTCAGCGCGCGCTCGAGATTGAGTTTTGTGCCTTTGAGCCAATGCTTGGCCGTGGTCATGCCGAGCGTCTCGGCCGCGGCATCGACGTCAAACCAGGTCTTGCCGCCCTCGACGCCGGAGGCGACCACGGTGAGGCAGACGCCGTTGCAGGCGATCGAGGCGCCATCGGCGATGGTGGCGCGATCGTAGCGGCAGGCGATGCGCAAGCGATGCAACTGCCCCTGCGCCGTCGGCGTCAGGCTGACGATTTCGCCGATATCGGTGACTATTCCGGTGAACATTTAAGCGCGCTCGTAGATCGTGAGAGTATCTTGGCCGAGGCTTTCGCTAGCACGGACTTTCAGCGCGGGCGACCCGGTGAGAGCCGACAGCGGCAATGCGTCCAGCGCGGGAACGCCGCCCGCGCCTACCGCCTCGGGTCCGCGCAGCAGCCAGACCTCGTCGACCAGCCCCGCCGATACAAAAGACGACGCGACGCGCGCCCCACCCTCGACCATCAGCCGCGAAATGCCCTTGTCGGACAGCGCCCGCAGCACCGCCCGCAGATCCAGCCCCGGCGGCGTGCTGGCGGCGGCAACGCGGATCACCTGCGCTCCGGCAGCGCCGAGCTTCATGGCGGCCGGCGCTTCGGCGAGATCCGACGTCATGACCCAGAGCGGCGTCTCGCGCGCGGTCTGCACCAGACGGCCGGTGCCGGGAATCCGCAAGCTCCGGTCCAGCACCACCCGTACCGGCGATAAATGCTCCATTCCCGGCAGCCGGCAGGTCAGCACCGGATCATCGGCCAGCACGGTGCCGATTCCGACCAGAATGGCGTCGCATTGCGCGCGCAGCAGATGCACGCGCGTCCTTGCGGCCTCGCCCGTGATGGCGACCGGCTTGTGGCCGGCGGCGCCGATCTTGTCGTCGGCGGAGACCGCCAGCTTGAGGATCACATGCGGGCGTTTGTCGCGGATGCGGCGGAAATGCCCGGCATGGTCGTATGCTGCTTCCGCGGCATTCAGGCCGACATCGACGATAATCCCGGCGGCGCGCAATCTGGCGTGGCCCTGCCCGGCGACTTCCGGATTGGGATCCTCGATCGCCGACACCACGCGGGCAATGCCCGACGCGATCACGGCGTCGACGCAAGGCGGCGATTTGCCGAAATGCGAGCACGGCTCCAGCGTCACATAGAGCGTGGCGCCGCGCGCGGCTTCACCGGCGCGCTTGAGCGCGTCCGGCTCGGCATGCGGCCGGCCACCGGGCTGGGTCCAGCCACGCCCGACAATGACGCCGTCCTTGACGATGACGGCACCGACGGCGGGGTTCGGCCAGGTGCGCCCCTGCCCGCGCCGGCCGAGCGCAAGCGCGAGCTGCATGAAGCGCGCGTCTGCGGCTTTGGACTCTCTGGATTTCTGCGCGTACTGGTCTTCCAGAATGCGGAAGATCATTTGCGCAACGCGGTGACCCGTGCGTCTTCCTCGCCGGAGAGCTCGCCGAGCACGGCTTCAAAGTCCTTGGCCTCGCGAAAGTTGCGATAGACCGAGGCAAAACGCACATAGGCGACGTCATCGAGCTGGCGCAGATGCTCCATCACGATCTCGCCGATCGCTTCCGAGGAAACCTCCGCCTCGCCGCCGCTTTCGAGCTCGCGCACGATGGCGGAGACCATCTTCTCGACGCGCTCCGGATCGACCGGGCGCTTGCGCAAGGAGATCTGCAGCGAGCGCACCAGCTTGTCGCGGTCGAACGGCACACGCCGGCCGTTGCGCTTGATCACGGTCAGTTCGCGGAGCTGCACCCGCTCGAAGGTGGTGAAGCGGAAATTGCAGGCGATACAGACCCGCCGCCGCCGGATCACGGCGGAATCCTCGGTGGGGCGCGAATCCTTCACCTGCGTATCGAGACTGTTGCAGCTGGGGCAGCGCATCCCAAGAATCCCTTGCTAGTGGCCTTTACTGATAGATCGGGAAGCGGTCGGTGAGTGCCTTGACGCGTTCCTTGATCGCGGCTTCCACCAGCGGCGCCTTGCCGTCGGGCGATTGCGCCAGCGCGTTGAGCACTTCGGCGATCATGGAGGCCACCTGCTGGAATTCGGCGACGCCAAAACCGCGCGTGGTCGCCGCCGGCGTGCCCAGACGCAGGCCGGAGGTGACGAACGGCGTTTCGGGATCGAACGGAATGCCGTTCTTGTTGCAGGTGATCGCGGCGCGAACCAGCGCCTTTTCCGAGACGTTGCCTTTCAGGCCCTTGGGGCGAAGATCGACCAGCATCAGATGGTTGTCGGTACCCCCTGAGACGATGTCGAGGCCCTGCGCGCGCAGCGCCTCCGCCAGCGCCTTGGCGTTCTCGACGACGTTCTTCGCGTAGATCTTGAAGTCCGGACGCAGCGCTTCGGAAAATGCCACCGCCTTCGCGGCGATGATGTGCATCAAGGGACCGCCCTGCAGGCCCGGGAAGATCGCCGAGTTCAATTTCTTGGTCAGCGTCTCGTCGTTCCACAGCATCAACCCGCCGCGCGGGCCGCGCAGCGATTTGTGCGTGGTCGTGGTGGTGACATGGGCATGCGGCACCGGCGAGGCATGGACGCCACCGGCGACGAGGCCGGCGAAATGCGCCATGTCCACCATCAGATAGGCGCCGACGCTGTCGGCGATTTCGCGGAAACGCTTGAAGTCCCAGGCGCGCGAATAGGCCGAGCCGCCGGCGATGATCAGCTTCGGCTTCACTTCCTCGGCGCGGCGCGCCACCTCGTCCATGTCGATGATCTGGTCGTCGCGGCGCACGGTGTAGTGCTGCACCTTGAACCATTTGCCGGACATATTGACGGGCGCGCCGTGGGTGAGATGGCCGCCGGCGGCAAGATCAAGGCCCATGAAGGTGTCGCCGGGCTGCAGCAGCGCCAGGAACACCGCCTGGTTCATCTGGCTGCCGGAGTTGGGCTGGACGTTCGCAAAGGCAGCGCCGAACAGTTTCTTGGCGCGCTCGATCGCCAATGTCTCGGCGACGTCGACCCATTCGCAACCGCCATAATAGCGCGCGCCCGGATAACCTTCGGCGTATTTGTTGGTCATCACCGAGCCCTGCGCTTCCAGCACCGCGCGGCTGACGATGTTTTCCGAGGCGATCAGCTCGATCTCGTGGCGCTGCCGGCCGAGTTCACCCTTGATGGCGGCGGCGATTTCCGGATCGGCCTCCGCGAGGGTTGCCGTGAAGAACGAGTCGGGCGCGGAGGCGGTCTTGCTGCTGGAGGTCATGGGCCGAATATCTCCACCGCCGCAAGCCCTTAGGGGCAAAACGGTCGGTTACGTGTGGCGGTCGAAAGAAGCGCTTGCGAGATACCACATCGGCCCGCGCCGGCCAAGCACTTGCGGTATCCGTTTGATATTAATGCAAGATATGGTGGGGATGGCGGGGATGCCAGTCCCTCGCCACTCCCCCCGCTGTCGCCCCGGCCTTGAGCCGGGGCCCATAGCCACCGAAGCCAATTGGCGAAGGAAGGCGTCTGCCAGAGAGCCTCTCACGAGCGCCGCGGGTATGGGCCCCCCGATGCGCAATTGCGCATCTGAGCTCAAGGCCGGGGGCGACAAAGCCTATTTCGCGAACCGGTACGCCCCGCCCTTCTCGATCGAGCGCTGGAACGCCGGGCGGGCGTGCATCCGCGTAAGCCAGGCCGCCAGGTTCGGATACGGGGCGAGCTTTTCGAACACCTTTGCCATTTCGCCGACAAAGCTCATCTGGATATCGGCACCCGACAATGACGGGCCGACGAAGAACTCGCGATCCTTCAGCGCGCGATCGACATAGCCGAGATGGTTGGCCAACTCGCTGTCGATGCGCGGATGCAGCGGCGCGCCCGCCTCTTTCAGCCTGCTGACATAGAGGTTCAGCATCAGCGGCAGCATCGCGGACCCTTCCGAATAATGCAGCCACTCATTGTACGCCTCATAGTCGGCGCTGCCGGGCGCCGGCATCATCGCGCCCTTTCCGTATTTGCGGATGATGTAGTCGACGATCGCACCGGACTCCGCGATCGTGGTGCCGCCATCGGTGATGACGGGCGACTTGCCGAGCGGATGGATCGCCGTCAGTTCCGGCGGCGCCAGCCGCGTCGTGGCATCGCGCTGATAGCGCTTCATCTCATAGGGCGTGCCGAGCTCTTCGAGCAGCCACAGGATCCGCTGCGAGCGGGAGTCGTTGAGATGATGAACCGTGAGCATGGCAGTTTCCTCAAGGGGTTTCTTGTTTGGAGGCGCACGTTAGCAGAGGTTTCGAGCATCGTCATGATTGCGTGATCGCAATCACTGAGCTCTCGCCTCACCGCAACTACGCTCCATCCCGATTGGCCTGTTCGAGCCAATCGCAAACAGTGGAGAACGGCTATGAGCGAAGGCAATACTGCGCACGAAATCAACGGCGAGTTGTCGCTCGATCAACTCGATGCCGCCGCAGGCGGCCTCACGATCGGCCCGATCACCTATGAAGACGGCATTCTCGCGATCGGAATCAAAGGTGTCGGCGGCATCTTTGTCGGCGCGGGCTGCATCGGTGGCTGGCTTGGCGGCACAGCCATCGCTTACTGCCCCAAATAAGCATTCGCCGTCGCCAAAAGCTTTGAGGAATAGCCGGATTTCGTGAGTCCGGTTCTTCCTGCTGTTTGTTGATGCATGCCCAAAGTTTTATCCTCGCCCACCGTCCGCCTGCGATGCTAGGCTTTCGGCGAGCGAGGAGAGAACGATGCGAATTGCGATTGTCGGCACCGGCGGCGTAGGCGCCGGTTATGGGGCGGCGCTGGCGAAGGCCGGGGCGGATGTCACCTTCATCGCGCGCGGCGCGCATCTGGCGGCCATGAAGCGCGACGGATTGAAGGTTCAAAGCCCGCGCGGCGACATCCATCTGGTGCCGACACAGGCGACCGACAATCCCGCCGAGATCGGCAAGGTCGATTTCGTGCTGTTCTGCGTCAAGCTGTGGGACGTCGAAAGCGCCGGGATCAGCATCAAGCCGCTGATCGGCCCCGATACGGCTGTCATCCCGCTGCAGAACGGCGTCGATGCCGCAGAAAGGCTGATCCCGATCCTGGGCGAAAACGCCGTGATGGGCGGCGTGGCGCAAATCAGCGCGAACATCGTTGCGCCCGGCGTGATCCAGCAGGTCGGCACCTTCATGCGCATGGTGTTCGGCGAACTCGACGGCAGGAGCAGCCGGCGCGGCGAAGCATTTCTCGCGCTGTGCCAGAAGGCCGGCTTCGATGCCAAGCTGAGCGACGCGATCCTCACCGAACTATGGATGAAGTTCATCCTGCTCGCCGCCAACGCCAGCGCGGTGGCGCTGGCGCGCCAGCCGATCGGTGCGTTGCGCGACGATTCTGATATTCGCCCCCTGCTGCTGTCGGCCTACCGCGAAGTGATGGATGTCGGCCGCGCCCGCGGCGTGGCGCTGCCGGACAACGCGGTGGAGACAATATCAGGATATTCCGACAGCCTGCCCGCACATCAAAAGCCGTCGATGGCGCTCGACCTCGATCGTGGCAACCGGCTGGAGCTGCCCTGGCTCGGCGGCAAGGTGGTCGAACTCGGCAAGAAGCTCGGCGTGCCGACGCCGACGCACAGCCTGATGTACGCGATGCTGAAGCCGTATGTCATGGGGAAGCCAGCGGGTTGACGGAGCGCGCGAGGCGCCATGTCCTTTACATCGCCGGACAGGTCGGCAGTGTAGCCACCACTTTGCGACGCGCCGCTGCGCGACATCACGGAGAAGCATATGCCGCTTGTCGAGAACGCCACGATCAGGAAATTGCGGGCGGGCCGGCTCGCCCTCGGCTTCGGCGTGCACCATTTGCGCACCGCGGCCGCGGGCATGATCGCCGCGGCGACCGGGCACGACTGGCTCTTCATCGACCTCGAGCACGGTGCATTTTCGCAGGATGACGTCGCGCAGATCTGTATCGCCGCATTGCCGACCGGCATCACCCCGATCGTCCGAATTTGCGCAGGCGCGATTGATGAAGGCACGCGGGCGCTCGACAACGGCGCCGCCGGCGTCATCGTACCGCATGTCGATACGCTCGATCAGGCCCGGCGCATCGCCTCAGCCTTTCGCTATCCGCCTTTGGGGTCGCGGAGCTGGGGCGGACCATCCGCCCTGTTCGGTTACAAGCCGCCCGGCGCCGCCGAGGCCCAGGCCGCCATCAACCAGGAAACTCTTGTCGTCGCGATGGTCGAGAGCCCTGAAGGCGTGGCCAATGCCGCCGGGATTGCCGGGGTCGATGGGATCGACGGATTGCTGATCGGAACCTCCGACCTGACCGCGGAGATGGGTATTTCCGGTCAAATCCTGCATCCGCGCGTCGAGGAAGCCTACCGCAGCGTTGGCGCGGCGTGCCGCAAGGCAGGCAAATTCCTCGGCATGGGCGGCGTCTACGAACCGGACGCCATGAAGCATTACGCCGACCTCGGCGCGCAGTTCATCCTGACGGGATCGGATCACGCTTACATGCTGGCCGGCGCCAGTCTCAAGTCGGCCTCGTTGCGGACGCTCGAAGCGGGCTGAGCGAACTCACATCCCCGTATAGCCTGCCTTCACCGGGTCGGTGGAGCCGTCGAGCTGGCGCAGATAGGTCAGGCCGCACACGGTCAGGCGGTGGGTGTCCTTTTCGCCGGCCTCGAACAGCGTCTTCACATAGTCCGTCACCTTCTCGCGCGCTTCATCGTTCGCGGCAGAGCTGCGGTTCACCAGCAGGTCGTAGGTGTGCATGATGCGGTCGATGGCGGCTTCCATGAAGTTCTCCGGTAGGGGTCAGGCGATGTAGGTTTCGGCTTCGAATCTGGCGATCGCCTTGTTGGCGAGGCGGATCTTGTTCAATTCGCCGCGCTGAAACATCTGCACGATGATTTCGAGCAGCCGGTCGTCGGTGGCGAAGGTATCCGGGATGGGGCCGGTCCTGCGGAGATAGTTCGAAGCAATGGCGTAAGCGTCGCCCACCACCTCGACATTCATCACCCGCAATCCGCGCTCGACGAGCATGTTCTTCGGTCCCCGTGTCAGGAGCGATAATGCGCGAGCCCGGCAAAAGTTCCACTCCGGGAAACCGGCTGTTTGCTGGGCGCGCGCCAATGCCCGCGTGACCTTAGAATCGAGGTGCAGCTTGTTGTTTTGATGCGCTTTATCAGGTGAAACTGTGACCGCTATCACTCGAAGCGGCTATGCCCGAGGCGGCTCTTGCGCGCGTCGAAGGATGAAGCCGCTGCACTCAATACTCAGGCCCAAAAACAAAACGCACCGGACCCGGTAAACCGGAGCCGATGCGCCTTGGGCAGGGCTTACTGCCTTGCCAGTTCATGATCCGCTGTTGGCTGCCGGTCTTTTGAGTGGCCGGCTTGGCCGCGGATTCGAAAATCTCAAAGCCGATACAGGATCTGGTCGGTCCAGAACCGCTCGAGCCGGTGCAGCGACTTGTTCAGCGTCGCGAACTCCTCGTTCGAGATGCCGCCGACCTGCTCCACGGTCTTGACGTGCTTCTGGTAGAGCGCGTCGACGATCTTGCGGATTTCCTGGCCCTGCGAGGTCAGACGGATGCGGACCGAGCGGCGATCAACGCGCGAACGCTGATGATCGAGGAAGCCGAGCTCGACGAGCTTCTTCAGATTGTAGGAGACGTTGGAGCCGAGGTAGTAGCCGCGCGTGCGCAGCTCGCCTGCGGTCAGTTCCTTGTCGCCGATGTTGTAGAGCAGCAGCGCCTGCACCGAGTTGATATCGGCGCGGCCGCGGCGATCGAATTCATCCTTGATCACGTCAAGCAGCCGGCGATGCAGCCGCTCCACCAAAGTCAATGCTTCAAGATAGAGCGGCTGCACCGGAGCTTGACCGGCAGAGCGTTCAGCGGTTTCCACCGCCGTTGCAACGGCTTTCATCATGACATTCCCCTGTTGTCGTTTTTATCGACTTATTCGACGAAACTTTTGTCCCGCCTGATAGCTTCAACTTAAGGGGGCCGTTTGAAGATCCGCTTAAATAAGACAATAAAGAGATCATGAATTTAAGACAGTGAATCGCGGATTAAGCCCATGGATAAAGGGCTTTTCGCAAGATTTCATTGACGGTGGCAGGCCCCTGTTCACGCTTCGTCTGCAGGCCCTGTCGCATTCCAAAACAGGTTCGTTCGAATTCGAAACGCCTGGGTAAGGGGTGTGAGGGAACCCTTTACGGTGACTGAAAAGTTACCGCGAAAATCTCCGAAAATCTTACGGAAATACATGGCGCGTTCTGGCACGCGCTGCATCAAATCTGGATGCGGTCGTTAAGACAAGCGCGCGGCTTGCTATGGCGGCCGTTCGCGCGCGGCCATCCAGGCGAGTGCGAGGTAGGCCGCCAGCATCACGGCTTCGACACCGACCACCGTCAGGCTGCCGCCGTAGATGCCCGGAAACATCAGCTCGATCACCGCCATCGACACCACTGTCGTGAGCCACACCACTGCGCCCCAGGGCGTTGCAAGCCACAGACCCACGGCGGCGACGAGTTCAATCACGGCGAAATAGATCGTTGCGGTCTGCCAGGCCATCGACTGGTTTTCGAACGCCTCTTCCTCGCCGCCGATGAAACCGGTCACCTGCGCCCAATGGTAAAGGCCCTTGGCGATCGAGATGACCGCCATGATGCGCAGGAACAGCACCAGCCGCCGGGTCCACGCGTTGTCATCAGGCTCGATCCGCTCGGACGAGATCGCCGCCACCGACATCGCATTGTCCCGGGCATTGTCCCTGTTATCCCGCGACGGGTCGCGCGCGGAGGTGTCAGACATGAGAATCGGTGCTCACAGGCGAAAACGGGTCCTTATAGGCGGAGTCTTGGCCCGCCGGGTCGGCAAAATCAATTGCCGCTGGCGCAAATCAAGCAAGCTGCGGTGACGCGGCCGTTCCGGAATGCTAGAATTAGACCAGGTCCAAATCGGGCCAAATCAGCCTTCCGCCGGGGAGTACCATCATATGGCGATCAAATTCGGGCGTCCGATCGAAATGCGCGACGCGCCGCGGCACCGGACCGCCCTCACCTCGGCCCCGCTCGACCTCGCGATCCGCCCCCGGCGCAACCGCAAGGCCGAATGGGCGCGGCGGATGGTGCGGGAAAACGTGCTGACGACCGACGATCTGATCTGGCCGTTGTTCATCGTCGGCGGCCACAATACGCGCACCGCTGTCGCCTCGATGCCCGGCATCGACCGCATCACCGTCGACCAGGCGGTCCGTGATGCCGAGCGCGCAGCGAAGCTGAACATCCCCTGCATCGCGCTGTTCCCCTATACCGACCCTTCGCTGCGCGACGAACAGGGGTCCGAGGCGCTGAACCCGGACAACCTCGTCTGCCAGTCGGTGCGCGCGATCAAGAAGGAATTCCCGGGCCTCGGCGTGCTCTGCGACGTCGCGCTGGATCCCTTCACCAGCCACGGCCATGACGGGTTGATCGAGGACGGCAAAATTCTCAACGACGAAACCGTCGCCGTGCTGGTCCGGCAGGCGCTGGTGCAGGCCGAAGCCGGCTGCGACGTGATCGCGCCTTCCGACATGATGGACGGCCGCGTCGGCGCCATCCGCGAGGCGCTGGACGATGAAGGCTTTACCGACGTGCAGATCATGTCGTACGCGGCGAAGTATGCCTCCGCCTTCTACGGCCCGTTCCGCGACGCCATCGGTTCGGCAAAAACGCTGACCGGCGACAAGCGCACCTATCAGATGGACAGCGCCAATTCCAATGAGGCGCTGCGCGAGGTCGAACTCGACATCGCCGAAGGCGCCGACATGGTGATGGTGAAGCCCGGCATGCCCTATCTCGACATCGTGCGGCGGGTAAAGGACACCTTTGCGATGCCGACCTTTGTTTACCAGGTGTCGGGCGAGTACGCGATGATCGCGGCAGCCGCCGGCAATGGCTGGATCGACGGCGAACGCGCGATGATGGAAAGCCTGCTCGCCTTCAAGCGCGCCGGCGCCGACGGTATTTTGACCTACTTTGCGCCGAAGGCGGCGGAGAAGATCAAGGCGGAGAGCTGAGGGGCTGCCTCTCTCCATCGGTCGTCCCGGCGAACGCCGGGACCCATAACCACCGGCGATAATTGGTTTGCACGCTGGTTGTTATCTTCCTTTTCCAACAATCTGGGCCGCGGCGTGGGTCTCGGCCTTCGCCGGGACGACAAATAACCCAGCCCCCGAATCGCCTGAATATTGCCGTTTCGTAACCGTCGCAGGGCTTGCGCGCGCGGGGGCGGTTCCCATGTCTCGGCTGAATGCCTCGGCTGAATGTCTTGGCTGAATGTCTTGGCTTGATGTGTAGGCTTGCGGGAATATGCACGGTCTGGAGGACTGATCATGTCGTATAGCGGTTCGGGTAATACCGGTGGCGGCGGCTGGCGCAACGATGGCGGCGTGCAGCCGCATGCGTTCGATCCCGATTTGCAGCCGGAACTGTTTCGCGGCCTGCTGACGCGGCGGGTGTTCGCATTTCTGATTGACCTCGTCGTGCTGTCGGTCCCGGTGATCCTGGGCTACATCTTCATCGCGGTGTTCGGTCTGATCACGCTTGGGCTCGGCTGGGCGCTGTTCTGGCTGGCTTGGCCGGCCACGATCGTCTGGGCCATCGTCTATTACGGCTCTTCCCTCGGCGGCCCGCATTCGGCGACCATGGGCATGCGCGTGATGGATCTGGAACTGCGCACCTGGTACGGCGCGCCGGGCTATTTCGTGCTCGGCGCCACCCATGCCGTACTGTTCTGGGTGTCGATCTCGTTCCTGACGCCGCTGGTGCTCCTGATCGGCCTGTTCAACGGCCGCCGCCGGCTGCTGCATGACATCGTGCTGGGAACCGTTGTCATCAACAGCTCGGTTCGCACACAGGTTGTACCTCCCGCGCGCGCGTATTGAAGGGATGTCACACTGCAAATTGATTGACCGTCAGCCCGCGCGGCGCGATGCTGAGGTTTGTTCGGCCCGGATCAGGATCGGGGCCGAACTTCCCTCACCGGTACCAATTGTTCACCGGAAAGCGTTATCGTTCGAGTTTCGGAGGCCTGACGACCCGACGTGACCCAGCATTCGCGTGATACCCCGCAGTTTTACCTGACGGCGCCCTCGCCCTGCCCCTATCTGCCGGGACGGCACGAGCGCAAGGTGTTCACGCATCTGGTCGGCGACAAGGCCGGCGACCTCAACGACCTGCTGACCCATGGCGGCTTCCGGCGCAGCCAGTCGATCGCCTACCGGCCGGCCTGCGACCAATGCCGCGCCTGCGTTTCCGTGCGCGTCGTCGCCAACGAGTTCCGGCCCTCGCGCAATTTCCGCAAAATTCTCGCGCGCAATGCCGACATCATCGGCGAGCAGCGCAGCGCGGTCCCGACCTCGGAACAATATTCGGTGTTCCGCGCCTATCTCGACCGCCGCCACCGCCATGGCGGCATGGCCGACATGACCGTGCTCGACTACGCCATGATGGTGGAAGACAGCCATGTCGAAACCCGCATCATCGAATACCGCAAGCGCAGCGTCGATTCCGGCATCACCGGCCGCGGCGATGAGTTGATCGCGGTGGCGCTGACCGACGTGCTCAGCGACGGGCTGTCGATGGTGTATTCGTTCTTCGAGCCGTCGGAGCAAAGCCGCTCGCTCGGCACCTTCATGATCCTCGACCACATCACCCGCGCCAGACGGCTGGGGCTGCCTTACGTCTATCTCGGTTACTGGATCGAGGGCTCCAAGAAGATGGACTACAAGGGCCGCTTCCTGCCGCAGCAGCGGCTGGCGCCCTCAGGCTGGCTGCGCGTCGACGCGTCAGGCGAAGTACTGACCGAGCCGCAGGATTAGGGCTTCTGCCTGTAGCCCGGATGAAGCGCAGCGAAATCCGGGGCCACTGCTACCGCCTGAGGGATTCCCGGATTGCGCTTCGCTTCATCCGGGCTACGGGTCCAGCTGTCAGCCGCCGAACAGCGTGTCGTAGAGCAGCTTGACGTTGAGCGTCACGATGATCCCGGCGACGATCCATGCGAGCGTGGCGACCGAACGGGAGATCGCAAAATCGCCCATCTTGCGGCGGTCGGAAACGAACCGCACCAGCGGGATCACCGCGAACGGCAATTGCATCGACAGGATGACCTGGCTGAAGACCAGCAGGTTGGCCGTGCCCTTCTCGCCATAGAGCGCGGTGACGATGACGACGGGGACGATGGCGACGCCGCGGGTGACCAGACGCCGCGCCCAGTTCGGCAGGCGCAGGTGCAAAAAGCCTTCCATCACGATCTGGCCGGCCAGCGTCGCGGTCACCGTCGAGTTGAGGCCGGACGCCAGCAGCGCGACGGCGAACAGCGTCGAGGCGATCCCGAGGCCCAATAGCGGCGACAACAGTTCATACGCCTGCCCGATCTCGGCCACATCGGTGCGGCCGCTGGAATGGAACGTCGAGGCGGCAACGATCAGGATCGCGGCGTTGATGAACAGCGCCAGCATCAACGCGATGGTCGAGTCCGTGGTCGCCCATTTGATCGCATCGCGCCGGCCCTCGTCGGTGCGCGGATAGGCGCGGGTTTGCACGATCGAGGAGTGCAGATAGAGATTATGCGGCATCACGGTGGCGCCGATGATCCCGATCGCGATGTACAGCATCTCCGGATTGGTGACGATCTCGGTCGACGGCAGGAAACCGCGCAGCAGCGCGGCAACGGGGGGCGCAGCGGCGAAGATCTGGATCGCAAAGCAGACCGCGATGACGATCAGGAGCGAGATGACGAAGGCTTCGAGGAAGCGAAAACCCTTGTTCATCAGAAGCAGCAGCAGGAAGGCGTCAAGCGCGGTGATCAGCGCGCCGCCGATCAGGGGAATGCCGAACAGCAGTTTCAGCGCAATCGCGGTGCCGATCACCTCCGCCAGATCGCAGGCGATGATCGCGGCCTCACAGGCCAGCCACAGCATGAAATTGACGGGACGCGAAAAGCTGGCGCGGCAGGCCTGTGCGAGATCGCGGTCGGTGACGATGCCGAGCCGTGCGGCGAGCGCCTGCAGCAGGATCGCCATCAGGTTCGACAGCAGGATCACCGACAGCAGCGTGTAGCCGAACTTCGATCCGCCGGCGAGATCGGTCGCCCAATTGCCGGGATCCATATAGCCGACGGAAACCAGATAGCCGGGCCCAAGAAACGCCAGCAGCCGGCGCGTCCAATGGCCACCGAGCGGCACTGCGATGGTCGCGTTGACCTCCGCCAGACTGCGCTGCCTGTTCGCGGCGGCGTCGGCGCGCCAGCCGGCAGCGTCCTGCAAGGCCACAGTCCGTTTCTCCGAATTAGTCCCTCGGCCCAATTCGGGCGTTCGCGCATCCATCTCAACAGGATGGTCGAAATTCGCCCTTATTGCAACTAATTTGCAACTGCATCTGATGATCACGAAAATGATACCGGTGCGCGCATTGTAAAGCACTCAGGAAGTGCTTTATGATCCAGTCATGATCAAATTACCTGCCGAAACCCCGGCCGCCACACTGCGCTACGCGCTCGCTCCCGACGCAGCCGGCGTCGAAGCCATCGAGGCGACGTTTGCGGCCTATCACCGGATGATGGAGATCCTGGAGGACGTCGCGCCATCAGGCGCGAACCTGGTGTCGCTCCATGCGCAGGCCTACGAGAAAATTCGCGTCGAGACCGGCCTGCCCGCACGTCTGGTGACCCTCGGCCTGCGCGACCGCGCCAGCTACGTGGCCGGGACCATGAACCGCCGAATCCCACTCGACGACAAACTGTTCGCGATCAAGGGACCAACAACGCTGACCATCAGCACAGTCAGAGGGCGCGTCATGGTTCCATTCGAAGTCCCGGGCTACCTCGCCGGTTGGGAAAGTCCCTTCCCGGCTCACCTGGTCTCAGACGGCCACGCTTACGAGATCCACATCGGCGTCAAATCGACATCAATCCAACCGGAGGAGAAGACCATGGTACACGAAGGTATCCTCGCACGCAGCGGCCGCCTGCTTGCCGCCATCGCCAGTCAGGCGATTGACGATGTGGAAGACAACAACAAGGTGGCCCTCGTCAAACAGGCGATCCGCGAGATCGACGCCGGCGCCGACGAAGCGCGCAGCGCGCTCGGCAAGTCCCGCGCCGAAGAATTCCGTCTCAAGCGGCGACGTGAGGAGTTGGACGGCGAAGTCGCCGCCTTGACCGAAAAGGTCCGCCTGGCGGTCTCCGAGAACCGCGAGGACCTCGCGCGCGCCGGCGTCGCGCGTCAGATCGATCTGGAATCCCAGGGTACGGCGCTGGGCCGGGCGATGGAATTCGTCCAGCTTGAAATCGAGGAACAGACCCAGGCGCTGCAGGCGATGCTGGGCGCGCGCCGGGAAGCCGAGGCGCGGCTTGCCGATCTCGAGAAAAGCATCGCGCAACATGCCCCGCAGGAGGCCGGCCGCTCCGCCCCGGCTTCGAAAACGGCGAAAGCCGAACGGGCCATGGCCGCGATCTCGCGCGTGACCGGCGTTCCCGCCGGCAGCGCATCCGGCGACAAGGACCTTGATGAGCTCGATCGGCTGCATCGCGAGAAGGCGATCAGCGAACGTCTCGCGCGGATCAAATCCTCGCAATGAGCGCCGTGATCGACCTCCTGCTGGCGGCCGACGTCCGGCCCTTCACGGTTGCCGCGGCGATCGTGATCGTGCTGGCCGTGATCGAACTGCTGTCGACGATGGTTGGGTTTTCGCTCAGCCACATCGTCGGCAAGGACGTCGAGATCCAGGCCGACGGCCACAGCGCCATCTCCGGCCTGTTTTTCTGGATCAATGCGGGGCGCGTTCCGCTTCTGATTCTCCTGCTGCTGACGCTCGGCATCTTTTCGATCGCAGGATTTTTCATTCAGGCCGTCGCACACAGCGTCGGAATTTCTCTCCCGGCCTCGATCGCCGCGGTCGCCGCCATCATCGGCACCATACCGGCGGTCCGGGCCACCAGTCGCGGCATCGCACGCGTGATCCCGCGCGATGAGACCTATGCGGTCGATGAAGCCGACTTCGTCGGCCAGATCGCCGTGGTTTCGATCGGTCCGCTCGACCAGGGACTGCCCGGCCGCGTCCGTCTCAAGGATGTCTTCGGCAACTGGCACTCTGTGCCGGCGCGCGCCAGCCACGATTCGAAAGCGCTTGCGGTCGGCAGCAGCGTGTTGCTGGTCGACCGCGACACCAAGAGCTTTATCGCCATCTCCGCACCAGCCGACCTCATTGCACAACAGCAGTCATCAGACAGGGCATAACATGTGGGAACTTGCAGTACCGGTTTCTATCGGCGTCCTTCTCTTTGTCATCATCGGTTTCATGTTCGCGACGCTGTATCGGCGTTCGACCCGCGACGAAGCCTATGTGCGAACCGGCCTCGGCGGCCAGAAAGTCGTTCTCGACGGCGGCTCCGTCGTGCTTCCGGTTTTCCATTCCACGGCAGCCGTCAATCTGAAGACGTTGCGGCTGGAGGTCGCCCGCGGCGGTCCGGACTCGCTGATCACCAAGGACCGCATGCGCGTCGACATCGGCGCCGAATTCTATGTCCGCGTCAAACCGGACATGTCGTCGATCGCGCTGGCCGCGCAGACGCTCGGCAACCGCACCAACGACGCTGCTGAACTGCGCGAACTGATCGAGGCGAAATTCGTCGACGGCCTGCGCTCGGTCGCCGCCACCATGCATCTCGAAGAGCTGCAGGAACAGCGCGCGACGTTCGTCAAATCGGTGCAGGACGCGGTCGGCGCCGACATCCAGAACAACGGCCTCGAGCTTGAATCGGTCTCGCTGACGAGGCTCGACCAGAGCGACATCAAGCATTTCAATCCGAGCAATTTCTTCGACGCGCACGGCCTCACCACGCTGACCAAGATCACCAAGGAGCGTGAGCAGGAGCGCAACCAGATCGTCCGCACCACCGAGGTGAACATCGCGCAGCAGGACCTGGTCGCGCGCCAGACCACGCTGACGATCGAGAGCACCAAGCGCGAGGCGGAACTGGCGCAGCAGCGCGACATCGCCAACAAGACCGCCGCGATGCGCGCGCAGACCGCGCAGGTCGAGCAGACGGCTTTGCAGAACGAGGCCGAATACCGCATCCAGCAGGAACTGGCGGTCGCCAACGTCCAGACCGAGGCCAACCAGGCCCGCGACACCAAGAAGATCGAGGCTGATCTGGCGGTGAAGCGCCGCACCACCGAAATGGAGCGTGATCTGCAGATCGTGGCGCAGGAAGCGGCGATCGTCGTCGCCACCAAGAACAAAGAGCAATCCGAAGCGCAGACCATCGCAGAAACGGCGCGCGCGCTGGCGATCGCAGCCGAAGAAAAGGTCACGACAGCGCGCGCCACCGAAATCGCCGAGCGCGACAAGATCATCAACGTGATCGCGGCGCGCAAGGTGGCGGAAACCGACGCGATGCCGATCACGGTGATGGCGGAAGCCGAACGGCAGGCCGCCGCCAACAAGGCCGAAGCGATCAACGTGCTGGCCCAGGCCGACGCCACCGCCGCGACCACGCGCGCGACCGGCGTCAAGGCGCTCGGCGAGGCCGAAGCCGAGGTGGCGGCGCTCAAGGCCGAGGCCCGCAACAAGCTCGGTGCCGAGATGATCGAGTACGACCTCAACCTCGCCCGCATCAACATCATTCCGGGCGCGCTGGCCGAAGCGGTCAAGCCGATCGAGAAGATCTCCGACATCCGGATCTTCGACACCGGCGGCATGCTCGGTCGTGGCGGCGGCAACGGCGCGATGAATGGCGGCGGCAATGGCGGTCTCGGACTCGGCGACGGTCTCGCCGCGCAGCTGCTGTCGGTATCGGCGTTCAAGCCGATGATCGACAAGATTCTCGGCGAGGCCGGCTTCCCGGCTGGCCCGGACGCCATGACCAGCCTGTTGACTGCGCTGCGTGCCGGCAGCGGCCCGCTGACTGAAGTGGAGGCGCCAGCGGCGCCGGTTGCCTCCGCGGATACCCCACCCAACACCATCTCGGGCACAGGCAAGGCGACGCTCGGACCGAAGTCGTAGCCGTCATGACGGCCTGATCCGCCGTCAGATCGCAAACAGAGAGAAGCCCGCCGCAGTCGATGCGGCGGGCTTTTTTTACGCCTGCCGGGCACGGCGCATTCGTCCCTCTTCATTTCCTTATTGCAAATGCTTCTCATTAGTGACACTAGTTGCGAATAATTCTCAATTGCAAGTCAGGGAGGCGGTCGATGCGTCAGCTCAAGCGGGCTTTTGGCGGCAAGGACGGAGACCATGACGATTTCCACTTCGGCAATTTTTCCCAGCATTTTTTCCTGCCGCACCAGCCTCACGGTTCACATGGCTCGCACGACGCCCACCCCTCTCACGGGGGCCAGGGTTCTCATGGAGGCCACGGTTCTCATGGCCCGCATGATGGCCCGTCGTGCCAACCGGGTCCGCAGCCGGTAAAAATCGAGTACCGGAGCTTCGACGGCTCGCAGAACAACCGGTCGGATTCCACCCTCAACGCCGCCGGCACCGAATTCGCGCGCATCGGCACGGCGCATTTTGCCGACGGCATTTCCGTGCCGCTGGGCGGCAACAATCCGCGCACCATCAGCAATCTCGTGGTCGGCGCCGGCGATGCCGACGTGGCGAACCCGGAAGGTGTTTCCGCGTTCATGTACGCCTGGGGCCAGTTCATCGATCACGACATGACGCTGACCCGAACCGACGGCGTCAACGACATCAGCGTCGTGGTCCCCGTGGGCGATCCTGTATTCCCCGCCGGCACCATCATTCGGATCACCCGCGCCGTCATCGATCCCACGACCGGTGCGGGCACATCCAATCCGGCGATGGCGGTCAATTCCAACTCCGCATGGCTCGACGCCTCGATGGTCTACGGGTCGAGCGCGGCGATCGCCGCCAGCCTGCGTACCGCCGACGGCCACATGAAGACGTCCGCGGGAGACAATTTGCCCATCGTCAACGGCATGGTGGTGGCCGGCGACGGCCGTGCCGCAGAAAATCCGGCGCTGACCGCGCTGCAGACGCTGTTCGTGCGCGAACACAATTACCAGGTCGACAAACTGCATCATGAGCATCCGAACTGGAGCGGCGACCAGCTCTACAATTACGCCCGCGCCATCGTGTCGGCGGAAATCGCCAACATCACCTATTCCGAATTCCTGCCGAACCTCGTCGGCAAGGACGCGCTCACGCCCTATGACGGCTATGACCCCAATGTCGATCCGCATTTGACGCTGGAATTCGTCGCCGCGGCATTCCGCTTCGGACATTCGATCGTGTCGGGTGAAACCGAAGGCCTGGCTGAGAACGGCGAAGTCATCGCCGGCTCCGAGGAAGACCTCAAGGACGTGTTCTTCCAGCCGGCGGCAGACTTCATCGACAATGGCGGCGCCGACGGGCAATTGCGCCATCTGGCCGCCGATCCCTCGCAGGCGCTCGATGCGCGCATCGTCGAGGATCTGCGAAATTTTCTGGTCGATGCGCCGGTGTCGATGGATCTCGCCGCGATCAATATCCAGCGCGCACGCGACCTTGGCCTCGGCACGCTCAACCAGACCCGCGAAGCGCTCGGCCTCGACCCCTACACGGATTTCAGCCAGATCACGAGCGACCCGGAGACGCTGGCCGGGCTGAAGGCGGCCTACGGCAATGTCAACAATGTCGGCCTGTGGACCGGCGGCCTGTCGGAAAACCATGTCCCCGGCGCGCTTGTTGGCGAAACCTTCCAGGCCATCCTGACGATGCAGTTCGAGGCGCTGCGCGATGGCGACCGGCTCTGGTTCGAGAACCAGGGTTTTGACGCCCGGACGTTGTCCGAGATCAAGGGCACGACGCTGGCCGACATCATCCTGCGCAACACCGACACCAAGCACATCCAGGACGACGTGTTCGTCACCTATGTCCGGCACACCGGCCTTGCCGGCGGCGTCGAGTCCGAAGACCCCGACGCCCGCCAGATCGTCATCGGCTCCGATGGCACCGACACCCTGATCGGCGGTCCGCAGGGCGATTACCTGTTCGCCGGAACCGGCAAGCAAACCATGACAGGCCATGCCGGCTCGGATCGTTTCGTGTTCGATTCCGGCACCACCAAAGCCAAGATCACCGACTTCGATCCCGGCGTCGACCTGCTGGTGTTCGAACATGCCGGGCGCCTCGACTTTCGAGATGTGAAAATCTCGAGCAACCACGGCAACACGATCGTGCAGGTCGGCGACGACTGGATCGAATTGATGGGTGTGCGGCCCTATGAGCTCAGCAGGCACGACTTTCTGTTCGACGTCTGATGGGTCAGCAAGACGTGGATGGCCGGAACAAGTTTAGCCCGGACAGATCACTGACAGGTGTTGGGAGACATCGCTGACACATCAAGGTGAGAAACCTCCACACGACCACGTGTGGAGGTTTTTTCGTTGCCCCACAGCTTGTCGGGAAACGGGTGGGTTGGACCGTCCTGTCGTCGGACAATGACGGCCGATAAAGCCATCAGGGAATGACGCCATGTCCGCCGCCGATGCAACGCGCCTGCCGCCGACCTTCAACCGCCTCGCCTGGTCCAACCTCGCCGCGCAATCGGCCGAGCAGGTAGCGCTGGCCGCCGCCCCCATCGTCGCGGTGCTGCTGCTGGGCGTCGGCGAAGGCCAGACCGGCCTGTTGCAGACCGCGCTGACGCTGCCCTTCATCCTGTTTGCGATCCCGGCTGGCCTGCTCGCCGACCGCATCTCGCGGCGCTGGCTGATGGCGGGCTCCGAAGCGCTGCGTGCAGCGGCGCTCGGCGGAATCCTGCTGCTGATCTGGCTCGGCTGGATGACGCTGCCGCTGCTGGCTCTGCTCGGCTTCATCGCGGTGTGCGGCACGGTCGCCTATAGCGTCGCCGCGCCGGCGCTGGTGCCGTCGCTGGTGAACCCGGAGCAACTGCCCGCGGCCAATGCGCGGATTGAACTGGCGCGCACCGTGGCGTTCGCCAGCGGCCCCGCGCTCGGCGGCGTGCTGGTCGGATGGGTCGGTGCGGCGCCGGCCTTCGGATTTGCCGCGGCGCTGTCGGTCATCGCGGTGGTGCTGCTGTCGGGTATCTATGAGCCCGCCCGCGCGCCCGCCCCGCGCCGCCATCCACTGCAGGAGATCAAGGAAGGCGCTGACTTCGTGCTGCACCACAAGCTGCTGCGGCCGGTGTTCATCACCCAGTTCATCTTCAACACGGCCTCGTTCCTGCTGCTTGCGGTGTTCGTGCCCTATGCCGTGCGTCACCTCGGCCTCTCCGCCACCGGTGTCGGCACGACGCTCGCCATGTACGGCGTCGGCATGGTGGTCGGGGCGCTGTTGGCAACGCGGGTGATGAAGCGCCTTGCCTTCGGCACCGTGATCGGGCTCGGCCCGGTGACCGGTTTCGTCGCTGCCACCGTGATGGCGCTGACGACCGTCGTTCCGTCACCGCTGCTCGCGGGCCTGAGTTTCTTCCTGCTCGGCGTCGGTCCTATCCTGTGGGTGATCTCCACCACCACGCTCCGCCAATCGGTGACGCCGCCGTCGCTCTTGGGGCGCGTCTCCGCCATCAACATCATGAGCTACGGCGCGCGCCCGCTCGGCTCGGCGCTCGGCGCCATCGTCGGCGGCCTCTACAGCGCCGAAGCCTGCCTCTATCTGGCGGCCGCGATCTTCGCCGCGCAAGCGCTGGTGATCCTGATGTCGCCGGCGGTCTCGCTGACGCGGCAGCCGGACATGGTCGGCGACGGACCGGCGCTGCGGGCGTGCTGAGGCCCCTCCCCGTCATTGCGAGCGCAGCGAAGCAATCCATTCTTTCTTTCCCCGGAGGGATGGATTGCTTCGCGGAGCCTGTCATCGGGCGCGCATTCGCGCGACCCGGTGGCTCGCAATGACGGCCTTAACGGGCATTTTCTTCTAAAATATCCACCGACGTCCTTTCGGCTTTCACGTTCCACTTTATATGATACATATCATTTCATATCAAAACGGGAACCCTCCATGGCCGACCAGACCGTAGCGATCGCGAGCCCCCGTCCCGAGGCCTCTTCCATCGTGCTGCAGATCGCGGTGCTGGCGGCGCTGGCCGCCACCGGGACGCTGGCGACCAATATCCTGCTGCCGTCGCTGCCGCAGATGGCAGCCTCGCTGCACGTCACGAGCGCTGCGGTCACATCGGCCATCACGATCTTCCTCGCGGTGTTCGCGGTCGGCCAGCTCGTGGTCGGGCCGATCTCGGACCGCTACGGCCGCCGCTGGCCGGTGCTGATCGGCTTCGCCGTATTTTTCGCCGGCAGCGTCTGGTGCGGCCTCGCCACCGACCTGCCCAACCTGCTCGCCGGCCGCGTGGTCCAGGCCGCCGGCGCCTGCGCCACCTCCGTGCTGTCACGCGCCATTGCGCGCGACCTGTTCTCCGGCGCCGCGCTGGCGCGCGCGATGGCGCTGATCATGATTGCGATGGCGGCGGCGCCTGGCTTCTCGCCGCTGCTCGGCGGCGCGCTCGACCACTATTTCGGCTGGCGTTCCGAATTCGCGCTCGTCGCCGCCTTTGCGGTGCTCGGCGCGCTCGCCTACGGCATGGTTCTGGGCGAGACCCATCATGCGACGCGGACACCGCTCGACCCGCTCGCGATTGCCAAAAACTATCTTGGCCTGATCGCTGATCGGCGTTTTGTGGTACCGGCCGCGACCGTGAGCCTGATCATGGGCGGTCTGTTCGCGATGTTCTCGGCCGCGCCCCGCGTGCTGATCGAAGCGATGCACTTTACGCCGATCCAGCTGGGCCTGTTCTTCGCCGGCACCGTGCTGATCGTATTCGCGGCCGGAATGCTGGCGACAAAGCTGGCGCCGCGCTACGGGCTTGACCGCTCGATCCGCGGCGGATTGTTCGCGGCTGCTGCCGGCAGCTTGGCGATGCTGCTGGTGTCGCTGTATAGCCCGACCTTCCTGCCATTTCTGGGCGCGATGAGCGTGTTCCTGCTCGGCATGGGCATCGTCAACCCCTTGGGCACCGCGCAGGCGCTCTCCCCGTTCGGCGAGAAAGCGGGCGCCGCCTCCGCGCTGGTCGGCTTCTGGCAGATGATGACGGCGGCGATCGGCGTCTGGCTCGCGGCGACGATCTCGCGTGAAGCGCTGTTCGCGCTCGGCGTGGTGCTGACGGTGTTTTCCTTTGTCGCGGTCGGGCTCTACACGCTGCGCGCCAAAGCCGCACATCCGTAGCCCGGATGGAGCGAAGCGCAATCCGGGGCCGCAACCGCGGCAACCGAAGATTCCCGGATTTCGCTGCGCTTCATCCGGGCTACAAGACGCGGCCTAACTGCCGAGATACCGCTCGTACTTCCCAGCCACGACTTCATCCGACGCAATGTCCGGATCGAGCGTATAAAGATCCTGCGCGCGGCCGATGCCGCGCAGCGCGTAGCGGCCGGTGGAAACCAGATAGTTGCGGCCGGCTGCGTCCAGTCCGGTGCGAAACGCCTCCGAGGTCAGTAATTCGCGGTCGACCGAACGGCACATCGAGGCGATGCGGCTGACTTCGTTGACGGCCGGCCCCACCACGGTGAAGTCGAGCCGGTCCTCGCTGCCGATATTGCCGTAGAAGACCTCGCCGACATGCAGGCCGACATGGGCCGTCGTCACCGCCACGCCTTCGGCGGCACGGCGAGCGCTGACCGCAGCCATGTTGTGCCGGAAACGATGCTCGGCGCGCAGCGCCGTGCGCTTGGCAACGGCCATGTTCTCGTTGGTGAACATCGCCAGCACGCCATCGCCGATCAGTTTCAGCACCTCGCCGCCGGCATCATGGATGGCGTCGATCGAGGCTTGCGCATAATCGTTCAGGAACGGGATGATCTGGCCGGGCTCGATGCTCTCGCTGATCGCGGTCGAGCCGCGCAGATCCGAAAACCACAGCACCGTGTTGATACGCTCGGTGACGCCGCGGGCAATGCGGCCGCGCAGCACCTGCTCGGATGCATCGCGGCCGAGATAGACCCGCCCCAGCGTCCGCGCGACTTCAGCCTGTGCGGCGGATTTGATCGCAAGCCCGAGCACCGGCACCAGCTCGCGCAAGGCAGCGAGCCCCTGCTCGCCAAAACCTTCGTCGCGCCGGGTCACCCATGTCGAGTAGAAGCAGTCCATCTGGCCCATGGTGCCGGCTTCGCCGAAACGGTGAACGAAGCTGAGAAAATGCTTGTGACCCTTGGCGGTCAGGTCCTCGATCATGTTGAAATCGAGCCCCGCGCAATCGGACAGATCGATCAGCAGTTCGTCGCCGCCGGTTTCAAGCAAATGGTAGAATGTCGAGCGCCGCCAGTTTTCCGCAACGGCGCCCTCGCTGCTCGAACCATATTCAAAACTGTCGCTCTCGTTGGTCTGGGAATCGCTCCAGCGAAATCCGCGGCCCTCGAACACCGGGTGCAGCGTATCGATGATGACCATGGCGCGCGACAGTTCCATGCCATGTGCGCGGCAGCGCTCGCAAAAGCCACGGAGCAGATCGTTCTCGGGCAGGCCTGTCAGGCTCTGATGGGCGATCCAGTTCATCAGGCGCAGGCGGGGCGTGAGTTCCATGCCGCCATTATGCCGCGCAATCGTGACAGACGGAAGCCTGCCGCAGCCCTTACGTTTTCCCCGCTACGACGACTTCGCCGTCTTCCTTCACGAAGGAGGCCACGGGACGGTCGAGCAGGTCGAGCACCAGTTCCGACGGCCGGCACAACCGCACCCCCTTCGGCGTCACCACGATCGGCCGGTTGATCAGGATCGGATGGGCGAGCATGAAATCGATCAGTTCGTCGTCGCTCCATTTGGGATCGGCAAGGCCGAGCTCCGCATAGGGCGTGCCCTTCTCGCGCAACAATTCGCGCGCGGAGATGCCCAAGGCGGCAATCAGTTCGACCAGCCGGGCGCGGTTCGGCGGCGTCTTCAGGTATTCGATCACCTCGGGCTCTTCGCCGCTTTGGCGGATCATTGCCAGCGTATTGCGTGAAGTGCCGCAGGACGGGTTGTGATAGATGGTCACGCTCATGTATGAGCTTCCTTCGCAGTTGCGGTCACTTCGCCTGCCCCGCGCAGCAGCCAGCCCATCAGCATCATCGCAAGGATGGCGCCCAAAAGTTCGGCGGCTATGAAGCCGGGCAGATCGGTCGGACGAATTCCCGAAAACGTATTGGTGAAAGATCGGGCAATGGCGACCGCGGGATTGGCAAACGAGGTCGACGACGTGAACCAATAAGCGGCCGTGATGTAAAGCCCGACCAGCCAGGGGATCGCCGGCCGATTGAACCGGATGCCGGCGAGAATCGTGACAACCAGGCCGAACGCGGCCACGCCTTCGGCCAGCCATTGCGCGCCGCCGGTTCGGACCTTCAGCGAGGCATCCAGCAGCGGCAGGCCGAACATCGCGTGCGCCATGATGGTTCCGGCGATGCCGCCGGCGATCTGCGCCGCCACATACGACAACGCCTCGCGCGCGGTCAGCTCGCGCCGGAGCGCAAACACCAGCGAAACCGCGGGATTGAAATGCGCGCCCGAGATCGGCCCGAGAATGCTGATCAGCACGACAAGGATCGCGCCGGTCGGCAGCGTGTTGCCGAGCAGCGCGAGCGCAACGTCCTTGGTCAGCGTTTCCGCCATGATGCCGGAGCCAACCACGGTTGCGACCAATATCGCGGTGCCGAGGGCTTCGGCGGTCAGGCGGCGCGGAAGATCAAAATCGGACATTAACTCGCCTTCTCGTGACCGTTACTGGCACCATCGATGCGGCCGATATCGCGCAGCCGCGTTCCCAGCGACAGGGCATCGATGCTGCTCAGCGGCAGGCTCGTGAACCCGGCGATACGATTCTTCATGTACCGGAATGCCTCGACGAATGCCGCTTCGCGCTCGATGTCGGTACCAACAACCTCCGCCGGGTCTGCAATGCCCCAATGCGCCGTCATCGGCCGGCCGGGCCACACCGGGCAGGACTCGCCTGCAGCGTTGTCGCAAACCGTAAAAATGAAATCCATCACGGGAGCGCCGGGGCGCGCGAACTCCTCCCAGCTCTTGGAGCGCAAATCGCCGGTCGGATAATCGAGGCTATTCAAGACCCTGATCGCGAACGGATTTACCGTTCCCTTCGGCTGGCTTCCCGCCGAGAAGGCGCGGAAGTAGCGATGGCCATCCTTCCGCAGAATCGCCTCGGCCAGGATCGAACGGGCGGTATTTCCGGTGCAAAGGAAGAGAACATTGTACATGCGATCAGACATGAATTCTCCTTTGGGCTTTCCTGCTCTTCGGTTTCGGCGGACAACACGGCGTCAGGTCTTCGATCAGCGGCGCGCAGATTTCAGGACGTCCGTCGCAGCAATCCCTGACCATGAACAGCATGACGGCCCGAAACGCGTCGAGATCGGCGCGGTAGACGATCGAGCGGCTGAAGCGCTGGGCCGTCACCAGCCCCGCGCGCGACAGGATCGCCAGATGCGACGACATCGTGTTTTGCGGCACCGCCAGCGCCTTGGCGATATCGCCGGCCGCCAGCCCTTGAGGTTCGTGCTTCACCAGCAGGCGAAACACCTCGAGCCGGGTCGATTGCGCCAGCGCGGCGAGCGCGAGAATGGCTTGTTCAGATTCCATATATCCAGACTTATGGATATAGGTACGCTTGTCAAGCCGGTCCAGGGCGATGCCTTGCCGACGACAATCCGCGAATTGGTGCCCGACGGGCAAATCACTTCTGATTTTCGGAATCCATGTCAAGCCCCGAAATAAAAAATATTTCGCTTTTCCCGAAAGAAAATCAGGGGCATATATTGCCCATCCCGTCCCACTCAGAGGGCGTCGGCCGTCGTCACGGACGTTGGACGGGTTGCGGTGGACGCCGATGTTGCGGAGACGTAACGCGACAGAGGCGTACGGCGAAGCCGTGTGGTCCTGACGCCCCGTTGCTGGCGTCAAGTTCCTGAGAAGCCAAACGCTGATCAGGAGCGATGGTGGCAAGAAAGCCCGTTCACCAGGGAGAGCACGATATAAGCCGTAAAGCCACTGCGCAGGGAATGTCGGATGTTCTCCGCTGCCCTGTATGCTCGTGTGCACTTTGTTTTGTGCAAACCGCACGCGAGACCGCGGGTGCAGCGCGCATCCGGCATTCCCTGCGCCCTTCTCACTTGGGGAGGGTCAGCAAGTCGCAAAACTCGGGCGCTTCACGCCGCGAGATCGCGGACGTATGGACCATCATTGTCATGATCGACACAACAAAAGCGCCCTGCTGGCCTAGCCCCTACGCAGTATGGATCAGCCAAGGCGGCTTTGTTCTCCATCCGACTCCAGTTTGTTCGCAAGGAACGAATCGGAATCGCGCAAATCAGCGCGGATCAATTCCTAACAACACATTGCTTCGCCGTTATGCGCCCTCATCACGACAAAAAGCCCGCGACGACATCGCGGGCTTTCTGCAAACGCGACAAGGTGCTCATGCATCGGCGCCGGTCGAAGCGCCGATCAAGCATCTGTCCTCACTGAATGGCGCGGCCGATGGTTTCGGTGCGGCCCTGGGCGGTCGTGATCTTGTTCCGCGGTGTCAGGACGCTGAGCTGAACGGGCGTGACCGACGTGGCGGCCGGCGACGCTTGCTGGACGCCTTCAGCGCCGAGCACCTGAACCTGCACGGCCGAGACCGGCACGCCTGCCTTTTCGTAAGCCGGCAACTCGGCTGCGACAGCCCCGCCAGCAGCCGTCATGGCGAACACGGCAGCGGCGGCGATGGACAGGGAAATCTTCTTCACGGCAATTCTCCTTCGATGGCTTGGAATGCTGATCTATATGTCAATTGTTGCAATGCAATAGTTCAATGCTGCAACGCACAAAAACGTGATGATGGAATGCAGAACCGCGTGTTGGTCGCGCGAGGAGCCGTGGAGGTTCGCTGGAATTTTCGGGGCGCGCGGTGGGGACTTGCGCGGTCGCCGCAAGGCGCTTGCTTAAGCTGCGCTCGCTACCTCATGTAGCCGCCGTCCGCACCAACCGTGAGCGATAAATGACTGTCCTGAAACCCCAGGCCACCTACGACGATTTCGCCCGCCTCGACATCCGGATCGGAAAGATCGTGGACGTCCAGCCGTTCCCCCGCGCGCGCAATCCGTCCGTCAAGGTCGGCGTCGACGTCGGCGCTGACAGGATCATGTGGTCGAGCGCGCAGATCACGAACTATCAGCCCGCCGACCTGCTCGGCTCGCCGGTCGTGTGCGTCTGCAATTTCGGGCCGAAGAACATCGCCGGCTTCACGTCCGAACTGCTGATCCTTGGCGCCAGGAATGCCGAAGGCAACGTGATCGTGCTTGGTCCGCGCAGCGAGGTCGCGATCGGCGAGCCGATCTTTTGACGCTTGGTGCGGCGTCGAGGCCAGTGCACGTAGCAGGCTGCTCGTACCACGCCGGAACCCTGTCATCCGGCCGCGCCTTGCGCGGAACCGTTGGGCCAATCCGCCTATCCCACCAGGCGATGAATGAAGCGCGCCCGCAAAGGGTCAGAGTTCCTTCCGTAGTTCTCCGGCCGTGAACATAGTTCCGCCTCCTCGGCTGCGTTAAAACGCAGATGTGCGGATCGCTTTCAGGCGGGTGCCATTGCATTTGATACGGAGCACCAAATGAGTTCCACAATGAGCGACAGGCTCGCCGAAGGGCAGATCGCGAGCCTGGAGGAGCAGCTTTCGAACCTGGCGCGCGAAGCGGGATTTAATGCTTCGGCCCCGCCGCCCAGCATGAAGACGTCGAGCGTCCCGCCGCCAACGAGTCGCCGATTGACGGATTGGCGCCATGTGGCTTTCGCCGGTTGCCTGCTGGCAGCAGCCATTGGTGTCGTCGCCTGGTGGTGGTCGTCCTCCGCCGATACGGCGATGACGGCCCCCTCAAATCCGATAGCTCTGACACAGGCTGCGCCGGAAGCCGCTGCGCCGAAAGACGCCGCACCGGCTGCTGTTGCCGCGTCTGCCGGATTGGAGCAGCAACTCCAACCGATGGCGCGCGATCTCGCTGCCTTGAGGCAAACGGTCGAACAGCTCAGGGTGACGCAAGAACAATTGGTCCGCGACAATGAAAATCTCAGAAGCCAATTGGCGGCGGGGCGAGAGGAAATCGCGCGCAACAACGGCATCATCGACCAGCTCAGGGCGACCCAGATCCAGATGGCGCGCGAAAGCCAGACGCTGACCGATCGCGTCAACGCAAGCCAGCAACAACTCGCCCGCATCATCGCCAGCGCTTCGGAGTTAAACGCGCTGCCCGAAGAGCCAAAGGCGATGTCCGAAGAGCCAAAGATGATCCCTGAAGAGCCAAAGGTGATGCCCGGAACACCACTGCCGCGTCCGCGGCAGTCGGCCAATGTCGCCCAGACGCAAAAGCCGGCGCCAAGTCAGGTGCGGCCGCAAGCCAAAAAACCGCAACCGTCAGTGTCATGGCCATGGTCACCCCGTAGCCCGTAGAGCGGATTGGAGCCGGCTTGTCCGCCGTAGCTCGAAGAGCGAAGGCGGAAGGCGTAATCTGCCGTTACGTATTTTTCTAAAGCGGCGCATTACGCCGGAGCCTGTCATCGGGCCGCGCATTGGACGGACCCGTTGCGCTAATCTCCCACCGAGTAGCGCGCTTGCGGCGTTTGGTTTCGCGCGCCCGTAGTATTACCGGGAAAGCCTTTGGCTGCGTACGGCGCATGCAGAATCATGGCATGAAGCCTGCATGGAGTTAGTTGACCGGGAATTTCCTATCAACGAAGGACGCCATGCTCGTTACTCTTGTCGCCGTTCTCTGCAACGGCCAGCTATGCCTGGAGAAAGTCGTCACCAACAGTGAGCAGTCAGGCATCACCATGACCGCCTGTATGGTCAATGCGCAAATCGGCATTGCCGAATGGCTCGCCAAGGGTCCGTATCACCAATGGAAACTACAGAGATACAAATGCATCGCGGGCAAATACGTGCCCAAAGACGAAGCATGATGGAATGCGCCGCCTCTCGGATGAGAGGCGCCCTCGCCTGCTAGCGCACCACGTCGCGCTTGACGTTGGCGACATGCTTGCCAACCATTCGCAGCCCGTAGCTCGTACGGCGGATTCGCGTTGCGCAATCCGCCGCTACCTGTCTCAAGCGGTGGATTGTACCATTGCATGCGGATTGGACCGGAACGCGACACAGCGCAGCATCTAGCGAACCGCGACGAACGTGGACAAGATCGATTTCAAGAAGCAGCTCGCAACATTCTACAGCGCGCCCAGGGGCAGTTTTGCCACCGTCGACATGCCAGCCATGCAATTCGTCAAGATCAACGGCGAAGGCGACCCCAATCGTGATCCAGCCTATCAGCGCGCCATCGAGTGGCTGTATTCGCTGAGCTACGCGATGAAATTTGCCAGCAAGACCGCATCGGGAAAGGACTACGTCGTTCCGCCGCTCGAAGGCCTTTGGTGGGCCGACAATCCCGACGATTTTGTCGGGCGGCGGGAGCATCTGTGGCAATGGACGATGATGATCATGGTGCCCGACTTCGTCGAGCGGCCCCTGTACGAGGCTGCGCTCGCAAGATCGCGGGACAAGCTCGGAGAGCCTCCGGTCTCGCTGCGCCTCGAGCCGTTGGACGAAGGGCGATGCCTGCAGACGCTGCATGTCGGCAGCTATGACGACGAGGGCCCGGTGCTCGCCAGGCTTCACCACGACATCATGCCTGCGATGGGGGTGACGTTTTCAGGGCCGCATCACGAGATCCATCTCAGCGATGCACGCCGGACGCCGCCGGAAAAGCTCAAGACGATCCTGCGGCAACCGGTCAGAAGCGCTGGCTGAGGCCCCGCCCTTTGAACCAAAAGAACGCGGCCTGCGACCAATACTAATTAGCGCCGTACACGCCCCTCGCTTCATTCGGGTTCCCGGGAAAAAGTGGCACCTGCCCGAAATGTCGGGTATCGAACAGACGACCAAACCCGGAACGATTTAAATTGGTCGCTACCTGAGTCGCGCAATTAATTTTTATAACCAGTTGGCACCATTACATTTTAGCAGAAAGACCTTTTCACTATTGAATAGCTTCAGGGATGGATCAGAAAACCACCAGATTGGTCGTCGGCACTCGTTTTAAGATGAGTGAACTCGGAGCCGCTCGATGCCCGGAACTGGCCGGGCAGACTGGGATCGTTGTCGAGGTGAGCCCTAGCAACACGGGCGTTACCGTGTTGTTCGATGGCGCCAACAGACCAACTGCCCTGCACAGAGATTTTATCACCCCGATCTCGAATAACGGATCGCGGGGCCGTTCGCCAAGGACTGGCTCTGGAAACGCGAGTCCGCCCCCGACGTGAAGTTCACGCGCGCCGGCGCCCGACCTGTTTGCGTGAAGCAGGTCGCATTCCGAAGCGCGAACAACAGCTACTCTTTCGGAGCACCCCGAATTTTCCAAGGAACGCGCGAACTCAAAGAGCGCATGTCAGCCGAAGCCCGTTGCGGGCGGCAGGTGGCGGCGTGGTCGCCAGGAGGTCGACGACTCCCGGTTTCAGCCAATCGTGCGTTCGAGCAGATTGAACCAATTGGTCGAGCCCAGCTTCTTCAACAGCGGCTCGGAGTATCCACTTTGCCGGAGAACCTCGATCAGCACGGGCAGCCCGGCCGCCGAGCCGATTTTCGCCGGCACGGTTGCGCCGTCGAAATCCGATCCAAATCCGACATGGTCCTCGCCGAGCTTGTCGATGAGATAGTCGAGCTGACGCACCATCAGTTCGACATCCGTATCCGCGATCATGCTGCCGTCAGGGCGAAGAAAGCAGGTCGCGAAGTTGAGACCGACCATGCCTGCGGAATCGCGGATCGCGGCCAATTGCCGGTCGGTCAGGTTTCTCGGCGAAGGGCACAACGCATGCGCGTTGGAATGCGTCGCGACCAGCGGCGCTGTGGAGAGGCGCGCGACATCCCAAAAGCCCTTTTCGGTGATGTGCGAGAGGTCGACGAGGATCTTCATTTCGTTGCAGGCGCTGACGAGCTTTTCACCGGCAGCGGTCAGGCCATCGCCGGTATCCGGTCCGGCGGGAAACTGAAACGGGACGCCATGACCAAAAATGTTGTTCCGGCTCCAGACCGGTCCCAGCGAGCGCAGGCCCGCCGCGTACAGCACCTCCAGAAAATGCAGATCACCGTCGATGGCTTCGGCGCCTTCCAGATGAAGCACCACCGCCAGCGCTCCGCGCGCGATCGCCGAATGGATCTCCGCGGTCGTCTTGCAAAGCGCCACGGCGCCCCGCGATCTCCTGACAACCCGCATCAGGATCGCCAGCTCACCGGCAACGGATTTCCGTGCCTCTTCGATGGGAAGCGGATCAGGAAGCGGCACCGCATAACGGCCGCCCGTCATCTGCTTGCTGAGCGACGCAAAATTGCCTGGCGATGGCGAGTACATCGCGAACAGACCGCCGACAAAAGCTCCGGCCCTGGCCTTTTTCAGGTCGATATGGCCGGCGTCTTCGCCGCCCAAGAAATCGGACACCACGTCGCTGGAAGCCGACTTGTAAAGACGCAGCAGAACATCGTTATGGCCGTCGAAGATGGAAATGTTGGTGGTCATTGTTTACCGGTGCCCGTGACAGATATCGCGAGTTGCGAGATCGCCTGCCATTTTCCGCAGAACCGGTCCCTGCGCAACCTCTATCCGTCAGCAAGTAGCCCGGATGAGCGCAGCGACATCCGGGACCACTGCAACGCCATCCCGGATGTCGCTGCTTGTCGTCCCTGCGTACGCAGGGACCCATAGCCACAGTGAGCGGTTGTTGCAAGGAAAGTCGTCCAGCAGTGTGCCCAGATAGCTTCCGCCGCGGCGTATGGGTCCCTGCGTACGCAGGGACGACAGCTTAACGGGGGGTGGATTCCGGAGGAACAAATCCGGGACAAGCGCATTGTTCAGCCAGCATCACGCATCGATTTGGAGCTATGTGTGATGACCGCGGACGCATTTGAACTCCGCCGCTTTGTACAACAGCATTTCCTTGGCCGCATATCGTCCGTGATGTTCGATCCCGGCTACCGCAATCATCTGGCGCTGATCGCGGACGGTTATGATGTCAGCGTATTCCTCGACGATCAGCTGCAGGATGGCTGTATTACCGCGGACCCCGATGAGGGTTTCGTCCAGCGGCGCGCATTTCTCAGATCGTCAGGGATCACCGACATGCGCCGCGGCTCCGTGTCGATCCGGATTTCGAAGAAGGACGTAGTCCGTAGGCCGTAGGGCCGAAGCAAGTAGCCCGGATGAGCGAAGCGACATCCGGGACCACTCCAACGCCACCCCGGATATCGCTTTGCTCATCCGGGCTACATCAACTGCGTCGCCCCTGGCGCAAATCAAATCCCGCTGCAGACCTGCGGCAAATCAACCCGACGGCCGCGCCCGGCGTAGCCTTGGCGAAGCCGGGGCAAATCAATTCTGATTTTCGGAAACGATGTCAAGCCCTGAAATAAAAAATATTTCGCTTTTCCAGAAGGCAAATCAGGGGCACATATATCGCCATCCCGTCCCACTCAGAGGGCGTCGGCCGTCGTCACGGTGGTCCTGGCGCCCCGTTGCTGGCGTCACGTTCGCGAGGAGCCAAACGCTTCTTGCGGGCAATGGTGGCAAGAAAGCCCGTTCACCAGGGAGAGCACGATATAAGTCGTAAAGCCACTGCGCAGGGAAGGCCGGATGCTCTCCGCTGGACCTGTATGCTCGTGTGCATTTTGTTTTGTGCAAATCGCACGCGAGACCGCGGGTGCAGCGCGCACCCGGTCTTCCCTGCGCCCTCTTCATTTTCGAGGGCAAGGAATTTCTGGCAAAGCTCGGGCGCAATGCGTCGCGAGATCGCGAACACATATTCAACTGTCGTCACCCGCGAAGGCGGGTGACCCAGTATTCCAGAGACATCGATGATAGAACCGAGAGGCCGCGGCGTACTGGATACCCCGCCTTCGCGGGGTATGACAGTTTTGCGCTGTGCTTCATCCGGGCTACATTCAATGCCATGACCGTCATCTCCATCCAGTCCCAGGTCGCTTACGGCCATGTCGGCAACTCGGCCGCGGTGTTTCCGATGCAGATGCATGGCATCGACGTCATTGCGGTGCCGACGACGTTGCTGAGCAACCGGCCGGGCTATCCAACCATCCGCGGCCGGGTGCTGGAGGCGCAATTGGTCGCTGATCTCCTGCTCGGGATCGAGGAGCGCGGGGCGGTCGACACCTGTGAGATGATCCTGTCGGGCTATCTCGGCTCGGCTGACATTGCCGCCGTCGTCGCCGACTTCGTCGCGCGCGCCAAGGCTCGCAACCCTGCCCTCTGCTATGTCTGCGATCCCGTGCTCGGCGATCGCGACCGCGGCTTGTTCGTGAAAGCCGACATCCCGCCGCTGGTGCGCGACCGGCTGTGCGGCCTCGCCGACATCATCACGCCCAATCATTTCGAGTTCGAATGGCTGTGCGGGGCGAAGTCCACGACGTCAGCTCAAATGCTGGATGCGGCGCGCGCACTGATGGCGCGCGGTCCATCGACGGTTGTCGTCACGTCGGCCGAATTGTCTGATACGCCTGATGGGGAGATCGAGACCCTCGCCATCGAGCAGTCAAACGCCTGGCGCGTGCGCACGCCGAAAGTTCCCATCAGCCCGAACGGCACCGGCGACCTGTTCGCCGCGCTGTTCACCGCCGCGCGCGTTCAGAACAAAGCCACACCGGAAGCGCTCGGCCACGCGGCGTCAGCGATATCAGCCGTGCTGGAGCGCACCGCGGCGCGCGGCACGGAGGAAATGCGGATCGTCGAGAGCGGACCGGAACTCGTTAATCCGAAGCGGCGGTTCGAGGCGGTCGCAATTGGCGGATCGTAGGTTCAAGCGCCGACAGGTCAGGCGTGATGTGAGTCACAGAACCCGTGTTCGGCGCGAGGCATGCTCCAGATCACAGAAAGGGACGCGGTGGTCGCGCCCCACCTGCCAGAGGGAGGAATGCCATGAAAGTCGATAACGCCCAGACCGCTCAGACCGATGCGCTTTCCGACAAAGAACTCAACGCCGTGTCGGGCGGCAAGAAACGCGTGCAGGTGACCAAGGAGCAGTACGAACAGATCCTCGAAGTCAAGATGATGTTCGCCAATTTGAAGTGAGCCCGACATTAGGGATCGAATGACGGCCGCCCACCTCTTCCGCATGCGGAAGAGGTGGGCGGCGGATGCCGATCGGCCTGCTGTTGTGCTACTCCAAAGACGGCGGAATCCGCCGTACTCGCTGGAGAAGACATGAGCCGATTCTGGAGCCGCCTGACGCACGACCTGAAACCCTATGTGCCGGGCGAACAGCCCCGCATCGCAGATCTGGTCAAGCTCAACACCAATGAAAGCCCGCTGGGCCCTTCCCCGCGCGTGCTGGAAGCAATCCGTGGCGAGGCTGCCGATAGCTTGCGCCTCTATCCGGACCCGCAGGCGTCCGCGCTGTGTGCGGCGCTCGCCACCTACCACCAGGTGCGCCCCGAGCAGGTGTTCGTCGGCAACGGCTCGGACGAGGTGCTGGCCCACGCCTTCGCAGCATTGCTGAAGCACGATGCGCCGTTGCTATTCCCCGACATCACCTACAGCTTCTACCCGGTCTATTGCCGCCTGTTCGGCATCGCCTATGAGGCCGTGCCGCTCGATGAGGCCATGCGGATCCGGCTCGCCGATTATCGCCGCACCGCCGGCGCGATCATCGTGCCCAATCCAAATGCGCCGACCGGGGTGGCGCTGTCGCGGGCCGAGATCGCTTCCCTGCTGGAGCAACATCCCGACGCGCCCGTTGTCATCGACGAGGCCTATGTCGATTTCGGCGCCGAGACCGCGATCCCGCTGGTCGCTTCGCACCCGAACCTGCTGGTCGTTCAAACCATGTCGAAATCGCGGGCGCTCGCCGGCTTGCGCGTCGGCTATGCGATCGGCGACGCTGGCCTGATCGAGGCGCTGACGCGGGTAAAGGACAGTTTCAACTCCTATCCGCTCGGCCGCCCCGCCCAGGCCGGCGCGATCGCCGCACTGGAGGACGAAGCCTGGTTTCAGAAGAGCCGCGCCAGCGTGATCGAAGGCCGCGAGCGGCTTACCCAGGGCTTGGCCCGGCTTGGCTTCGACGTGCTGCCGTCCTCCGCCAACTTCGTGTTCGCGCGTCATCCCGCGCATCAGGGCGCGGCGCTGGCCGCAGCGCTGCGCCAGCGCGCAGTCATTGTCCGCCATTTCGCAGCGCCCCGGATATCAGACTATCTGCGGATCACCGTCGGCACCGACGGGCAAACCGACCGGCTGTTGTCGGCGCTGTCGGATATCCTGGGTAGCGCCTAGGGGAGATCAATCTTAACCCGTTGGAATACGGTAAGCGCCGCAAATTTGGGCTTGTTATTGCCTTCCCAGCGACCCCGGCGTATTTCTGAGTAGCTTCAGATTCTAGCTTGCGACCGGGAGAGCCCTTGCCAGCGTGGAATTTCGGCCCCGCCGAACAGGAATTTGCCGAAGCCGGCCTTGATCCTACGCGCTGGGTCCAGGCGCTCACTTCCGTGGCTGCGGCCACCGGGAGCTTTGGCGCAGTCATGCTGCCCCTGTCGGGCGATGCCCTCCCGAATGTTCCCTATACCGAAAATGTTTCCAGAGTGATGGAAGACTATTTCCGGGATGGTTGGCACTCGCAGGACGAGCGCATGCGCACCGTCCCGACCCTGACGCAATGCGGGGTCGCGGACGATTTCGACGGCCATAGCGCCGATGAGATCGCCAAACATCCCTACTACCAGGAGTTCCTCGCACCACACGGCCTGCGCTGGTACGCCGGTGTCAAGGTTGCCTGCGGCGATGACCTGTGGGCGGTGGCACTGCAGCGCACGATCGATCAGGGGCCGTTTTCGGCGGACGAGAAGGACGAACTGGCGCGGATATCGAGCCGGCTTTCGACCGGCGCCGCGATCGCCCGCGCGCTCAGCGCTTCGGCCGCCGCGGGCGCGCTGGAAGCATTTGAAATGAGCGGCACGGCGGTGGTCCTGATCAACCGCCATGGCCACGTATTCAAGGCCAATGCGTCGGCCGAACGCCTTCTGGTTGATGATATCAGGATCGTAAAGGGCCAGCTGACCGCAAGAGATACGCGGGCGACGACGGCCTTGAACCGCGCCCTTCACAATTTGCTGTGGCGTCCGACCAGCGGACTTTCCGCGCCGGTCGCGTTGCCTCGTGCGACCGGCCGGCCGCTGCTTGCGTACCCGGCGAGACTTTCGAATTCGACCGCCAATGCACTGGCCGATTGCCAGGCCATGGTCATTCTGATCGATCCCGATAGCCGATCTTCAACGCCTGAAACGAACTTGCGTACGGTGTTTCGCCTGACCCAGGCGGAAGCCAGGCTCGCGACCCAGCTGGCGCTCGGCGAGTCCCTGGAAAACGTCGCCGATCAATTCGGGATCGGAAAGGAGACCGCGCGGAGCCAGCTCAAGAGCATCTTCGCCAAGACCGGCGTGCACCGGCAGGCCGAGCTGGTCGCGGTGCTGGCAAAGCTGCTGTAAGCACCTGCCCAACCGCCCTGTGACCGAGGAGGCAAGCGATGACCGATACCGTCATGTTTCACGAGGGCAATCGCCGGCTGCAGGATCAGTTCGACAGCCGCCGGATATCCGACCGTCTGGAGGAATTTTCCCGCGAGGAATTCACACCTGATGACCGGGTGTTCATCGAGAACCAGCCGTACTTCTTCCTGGCGACCGCCGATGCCGAGGGCCGGCCCGATTGCTCGTTCAAGGGCGGCATGCCGGGCTTCGTGACCGTCACCGGGCCGTCCGAGCTCGCCTTCCCCGATTACGATGGCAATGGCATGTTCAAGAGCCTCGGCAATATTCTGGTGAACGCCGACGTCGGCCTGTTGTTCATCGCCATGCATGGCAGGCCGCAGCGCCTTCGTGTCAACGGCACGGCAACCGTCAGCCGCGAAGATCCGCTGCTCGCCAGCACCGTCGGCGCGCAGCTGATCGTCCGCGTCGCCGCGCGCGTGATCTTTCCGAATTGTCCGCGCTACATCCCGGACATGCAGCTCAACGATCCCTCGGTTTACGCGCCGCGCGCCGGATATGAGGCGCCCGAGCCGGTGTGGAAGGGCTTTGACAGTTTTAAGGATTACGTGCATCCACTCCAGCCCACCTTCAAGGGCTAGGAACAGCATGCAAGTCGCGGTCGTCGGCGCCGGAGCGGTCGGTTGCTACTATGGAGGATTGCTGCTGCGGGCCGGACATGAGGTGACGTTCATCGGCCGGCAGCCGCATGTCGACGCCATCAACGCAAACGGCCTGCTGCTCGACACCAAGTCGTTCAAGGGACATTTGCCCGCCAAAGCCGCAACCGACGCTGGCGCCCTCGCCTCGCCGGATCTGGTGCTGGTGTGTGTCAAGTCGGCCGATACCGAGCAGGCCGGCCGGTCGCTGGCCGGTCGCTTGCGGCCGGAAACCTCCGTGCTCAGCCTGCAGAACGGCGTCGACAACGCGCCGCGCCTCGCCGCCGTCATCGGCCACGCCGTAATTCCCGTCGTCGTCTATGTCGGCAGCGAGATGGCCGGGCCCGGCCATGTCCGGCATCACGGCGGCGGCGATCTTGCGATCGGCGCCTCGGCCGCCAGCGAAGCGCTGGCGCAAACGCTGCGAGCCGCCGGTGTCGGCATTACGATATCGGACGACATCGAAGTCACGCTGTGGAGCAAGTTGATCATCAACTGCGCCTTCAATGCGCTGTCCGCCGTGGCCGGCATTTCCTACGGACCGATGCTGGAAGTCGAAGGCACCCGGGATGTCGTCGCCCGCGCGGTGCAGGAGGCAATCGCGGTCGCCCGCGCCAGCGGGGTCGCGATCCCCGACGACATCACCGGGCACATCATGAAGATCCCCGCCAACATGCCGAACCAGATGTCCTCCACCGCGCAGGATCTGGCGCGCGGCAAACCCAGCGAGATCGACTTTCTCAACGGCTATGTGGTGCGCAAGGGTGCGGAACTCGGCATTCCCACGCCGACCAATCAGGCGCTGCAGGTGATGGTGAAATTGGCGGAGCGCGGCAGGGAATTGTCCGGGATGCGGACGTAGCATGCAGGTAACGTCAAGCTGCCTCGCGGTCGATTTTTCGTAAGCGCACGAAGGCGGCCCACGCCTTCGGAAACTTGCTGTCATTCGGACTGATCGTAAGCAGCGCGCGGCAGGCTTCCTGGATCTCGTCGGATGAAGGACGGGCCTTCGCGTTACCGGATTTCGCTTGCTCCCAGCGGTCCTCGATCTTTTTGGCGAGCGCGATCGCCTGGCCCGCGGTCCGTTTCGGCGCCGACCGCGCCAGCGGGTGATCCGGGGGAAACATCGGCCATGCGGCCGGCGGCCGGTCACCGCTCCAGCCGCTCTCGTTGCCGAGCGCGGCCTTGGAGGACGAATTGGCCTGTTGTCCCGCCGAACCGGACTTTGAGGCCGAGCCGGAAGAGCTTGCAGAACCGGAATAGCTTCCGGAGCCCGACGAGCTTCCCGGCAGCGGGCCTCCCGTCATCTGGTTGGCCATGTGGCCAACCTGTTGTTCCAGTGACCCACCGGACCCGCCTCCCGACGGCATTTGTGTCCCGATGGTCGACATCGCCGAGGAGACGACGGACGGGACGACCTTCTCAATGGTTTTCACCATCGATTGCCCGTCGGGCGATGCCTTGTCTTCCGGCGAACTCGGGCAAGCCCTGAACGCGACGTGCCTTTGCGAGATCAAACCATCGTCATCGATGCGGGCAGAGTCGGTCGCCACGGTGTAAACGAAGCTGCGGAAGTCGGCATATTTTCCGGATTTATCCTTGGCCTTGACGGCCCCGCAAACATATTTCGCGGCGTTTTCCTCCACCGAGCGCAGCGTACTGAATTCCGCCGACTGCGGGTTGATCAGCAAACGCGAGACTGCGGTGCGCGCTTTCGAATGGCTCATGGAGAAGATCAAGCCCAATGCGTAGTCGGGATCGATCCAGGCAGGCTGATAATAGAAGGTGAGCTCGGCCGCCAAGAATGCTGCGCCCAGACCTGCGGAGATGAGCGCTGCAGGGAAGTTCATGAATTGCAACTCCAGGACAGTGTCCACGACCCGCCATCGTCATCACCCGATGCAATGCCGGCGGCGACAGACCGACGCGAGATCGCTCTGGTTGTGTAGACGCCTGGCAGCGATTTGAGGGAGAGCGCTTTAAAAAAACCTTAAGTTGCATCGACAAGTGCGCCGATGGAACTTTCCATCACTGGTTGATCTTAATATTCTATTCACAGGAACCTTTGGGAACTCGCACGTGTTCGGCGTACCCCGATATATCTATTCAAATATATCCCAAACCTCGATATATCCAGGCAGATATAGCCTCCAAGAACTGACGTCGACGCATCGACCGATCCACTACCGATAAAATTCTCCATAGCTTGTATGCGGCCAAGCAAGGACTATGACAGAACGGTGACAACGGCCAGCAAGCGGCCAATTGCCGAGCTAGCTGGTAACCCCGGCGTGGTTGCCCTGCCGGGAGGCGGAGAAACTCTCCCAGGTCACCATGAACATCGCTGCAATCACCGGGCCGATCACAAAGCCATTCAAGCCGAACACTTCAATGCCGCCCAGCGTGGAAATCAGCACGACATAGTCTGGCAGCTTGGCGTCTTTCCCGATCAGGAATGGACGGAGAAGATTGTCAACCAGTCCAATGACGAGCACCCCGTACACAACCAGGCTGACGCCCTGCCACACGGCGCCGCTTGCCAACAGGTAAATTGCAACGGGCACCCAGACCAGGCCGGATCCGATGGCCGGCAGAAGGGACAGGAAGGCCATCAACACCGCCCACAAAAGCGGCGCGTGAATCCCCAGAAACCAGAACGCCAGCCCGCCAAGCGTGCCCTGGGCGATGGCAACCAGGATGCCGCCCTTCACCGTCGCGCGGACGACATCGGCGAATCTGCCGAACAGTGCCGCCTTTTGATCGGCGCGAAGGGGAACGATCCGCTTGATCCGTTCGGCCAGCGCTTTACCGTCACGCAACAGAAAAAACAAAAGATACAGCATGATGCCGAGGCCAATCACGAAGTCGAAAGTGTTCATGCCGATGCTGAGCGCCTGGGGCGCCAGGGCCTGTCCACCCTTCATCGCGCCGGATGCCAGCCAGTCGCGAACCGCCGGAAGATTGTTCAGGTTGAAGCGATCCAGCAGACCTGTGGCCCAGGCCGGCAGTGCATCGAATATCCGCTGAATGTAGCGGGCGAAGTCGTACTCTCCGGATTGGACCTTGGCGTAAAGACTGGAGGCTTCCTGCGTCAGAGAGGCCGCGATCATCGCCAGGGGTAAGATGACCATTGCGATGATGATCAGGACCGTAACCAGGGCAGCGATCCCTGGCCGCCCGCCCGTCCTGACCAGCAGCTTCCGATTGAGCGGCGCAAAAATGACGGCGGCGACGGTGGCCCAGAGAATGGCGCCGTAAAATGGTTTCAGGACCCAGCCAAACGCGATGCTGACCACGAGCAGCAACAGCAGAAAACTTTGATCCTCAATCCTGCGCACCGCCGGTCTCCTTGTGGCTTTGCCGCACTGCCGCGGCAATGAACCGGACGGCACTTCTCGAACTTCGCGTATAGAACTTTTGACGGGCTCAATCGTTGCCTCCTCGGGCGCCCTGATGGCGACGTGCATTATTCCGGATCATTTGAATGGTCACGCAAAACGCGCTATGAATCCGGCGCGGATCGGTGTTGTCCTCCATCGTGCAGAGGCCGTCATGACAACAATCACCCGACGCCTTTTCCTCTCGCTAGCGGCTGCCCTTGCGCCAGCCGCTGCGGCCGCCCATCACGGCTGGGGCGGATACGACACCTCGAAATCGTTCACCGTGACCGGCAAGATCCTGAAATCGACCTTCGAGAACCCGCACTGCGAGATCGAGATGGAGGTCGATGGCAAGCACTGGCACTTTGTGCTGGCGCCGCCCTCGCGCATGCAGGCGCGCGGCATCACCGCGGACCTAATCGCGCCCGGCAAGACCTGCACCGTGTTCGGCTATCCCCATACCAGCAAGCCGGACGAAGCGCGCATCGAATACGTCGTTCTCGACGGCAAGCGCATCGAATTGCGATAAGCCCGCGTGGAACAGCAGCCCGCCGCGTCGATCTTCCTGGCCTTGCAGGAAAGTGCGCTGGGTCATCTGATGCGCTCGTCGCCCGCGCTTTATCCGGCGGTCGAAATCCTGCATATCCTCGGCTTCGTCGTGCTGGTGGGATCAATCCTGGCACTCGATTTGAGGCTACTCGGATGGGGGCGCGCAATCCCGATCGCGCCGATGGCGAAATTGCTGCTGCCGTTGTCGCGCATCGGTTTTCTGCTGGCGATCAGCATGGGCTTCCTGTTGTTCAGCGCGGACGCGTCGCACGTGGTGCGCAACCCGGCATTCCAGGCCAAGCTGTTGCTGATCGCAGCCGCCCTGGTCAACGTCGTGATCGCCCATGCCGGCCAGTGGCGGCGCGTGGCGCTCTGGCACGAAGAAGCCCCCGCCGGCGCCAAGGTTACCGCGCTGGTGTCGCTGCTGCTGTGGCTCGGCGCCGTCTGCGCCGGGCGTCTGATCGCCTATCTCTGAGAAGGTCGCCGCTATGCGCCGCAACCGCTTCGCCGTCGTCGCCCTCCTCCTCGGCTTTGCCGCCGCGGCGGCGACCGCGCGCGCCGACGAGGCCGCCTGGTCCGCGTTGCGCGCGGGCGGGCATGTCGCGCTGATGCGCCATGCCGATGCGCCGGGTGGCGTCGGCGATCCGCCGGGCTTCCGGGTCGATGACTGCGCCACCCAGCGCAATCTCAGCGCCAAGGGCCGCGCCGATGCCAAAAGGATCGGCGCACGGCTCAAGTCGGAGGGGATCGCGGTCGATCAAATCCTCGCCTCGCCATGGTGTCGTTGCATGGACACGGCAACCCTGCTGGAACTGGGACCGGTCGAAGCCGCGCCGACATTCGGCAATGTGGTCGTGCTGCGCGATCAGAAAGAGGCTTTGACCGCCGGTGCCCGCGCGGTGATCGGCAAATGGACCGGCCGTGGAAACCTTCTGGTCGTAACGCACGGCGCGAACATTCTGGCCCTCACCAGCACCTCGCCGGCAAGCGGCGAGATCGTGGTGGTCCGAAGCGGAAGCGCCGACCGCAGCGAGCCTGTCGGCCGTCTGCTGCTCGATTGACGTGCAGCGACAGCCTGTCCCCGTCCCCTACTGCACCACGTCGAGTTTGACATTGGTGAGGCCTTTGCCGACCATTCCGAGCGCGTCCGCCGCGGAATAGGAGACGTCGACGACACGCCCCGGAACGTAAGGACCGCGGTCATTGACCCGCACAGTCACGGACTTGCCGCTTGAGACATCCGTCACGCGCAGCTTGGTGCCGAACGGCAATGTCGGATGCGCCGCGGTCATGTCCATCGTGTTGAATCTTTCACCGCTCGCGGTCTTGGTTCCCTCGGTGTAGAAGCTCGCCACCCCCTGCGAGGCGGTCGTCTTGGTGCGGCCGGCATCTTTGCGCGACGCGAACCGGGTGTGCTTTCTTGTCGCCGCCACGCGCCTCTTGATCATGGGCGATGACATTCGATCGTGGTCCAGCGATGCCACTCGGCTGGCGCGAAGTTCGGATTTCTGACTGACGCCCGAGGTCTGCGTGCAGGCCGCCAGCGATGCCGCTGCCACACCAACGGCAAGCCAGCGAATGAATTTCCGGGCACGCGCGGCCGGCACCAAAAGCGGTTTGATGTGAGTCCGGCCCGTTCGGATGTCGACGTACGAGATACCAGTGCGCTCGATGGACATGTTGCAATCCCCAACTTGCGCCCCAGCCCAAGCCGAAAACCACCACGCCCAATGTTCCGAATCCAATCGGGGCGGAACCGCGGCCAGAAGAAGTCAGGCCCGGTAACGCCAGCACAATTCCGTTCAGGTGTGGTGATTGGGCCACAGCGCGCAGCGCGGCTGGATGCCGGCTTTTGCCCGGTGAACGGACGTCGTCAGTTAGTTATGACGGACAATTTCGCTTTGCTTGGGAGCCCTCGCGCGCTTCGATTTTCGGGGGACAGCGCTGCAGACTGGCTTCGCCTCCTCCGCCGGGAGGTTCATGGCATCAGCCATCTCATCGAGGACCGCTTTGTAATCAACACTCGCTTCCTGCGAAGGCGCATCCTTGGGAAGGGCTTTCTCCAATTGCGCTGACTGTACTTGGACAGGCTCGATAGCTCCATGATCGAACCGCACGCGCTCGAGTTTCGTCCCAACAAACCATACGCAGAGCACACCGGTGATTTTGTTGTCGTCAAAAATATCCGTGTTGACGGTGTCGACGGTCATGGTCGGTCCGCCGGATTTTAGCACCACGAGATCGCCTGACTTGATAACGGTCATTGGTAAAACCCTGGGTCGAATCGAGGCGGTTGCACCGCAACAATAGCAAATCGCGGCAGCACGCTAAAGGTGCCTGGAGCAGATCTCGCGCCGGCGGCTACAGGGAACTTGCCCGATCGCGGTTCCATAGCTCACAGCAAATGGCCTTGGCCTGCTCAGGATATCTCGTAGACCGACACCTTGTCCGCAATCCCGCTCAACGCCACGCTTCTGGGTGTTGGCTTCAGCCCCTTGGTCTCAAGCAGGGACCGGGCTCGCGCGTTCTCCACCACAGATTCCGTCACCACGATCGAGCGTGACGCCGCAAGCCCCTGGACCCGCGAGGCGATGTTCACCGTCTGACCGAAATAGTCCTGCTGGGCATTGAGCGTTACCGCGAGGCACGACCCTTCATGGATGCCCATCTTCAGGCTCAGGCTCTGATGCTGCCGCTCCGCGCCAAGGTCGCTCATCGCCTCGCGCATGCGGATCGCCGCGGCAATGGCGCGGTCCGGCGTCTCGAATGTCGCCATCACGGCATCGCCGATGGTCTTGACGACGGCGCCCCGTTCGGACGCGATGATCTCCTGCAACAGCCTGAAATGCTCGTTGACGAGATCGAACGCCGTGAGGTCGCCAACGCGTTCATAGAGTTCAGTGGAGCCCCGGAGGTCGCTGAACAGGAACGTCAGGCTCAGAATCTTGAGCCTCTGGCCGATCGCGAGCGTATCGGTCCGATAGATGTCGCGAAAGGTCTGGTTGGTGAGGAGGCGCGTTGCGGTGAGCACGGGCTTGCGTCGCGTCAGGATGGCGTCCAGCGCCGCGTTCGCCACCCATACCGCCGGCAACACGCGGCCGTCGGTACGGTTCTCCAGCGCCAGCCGCAGCGGCCCGGGGCGCAAGGCGACGGTATCGACGGGCACCTGGACCTTGTTGAACATCACGGACAGATTCTGGCGCTCGGCGGTCTCCTCGCCTTTTACCTCGATGAACTGGGCCGCATGCGTCACGGGATCGAACACGATCAACGTGCCCTCCGGCGCGTGCAGGGAAAGGATGGCCCTTTCGCCCGGCGGCAAATCGACCATTTCGAGCGTGACCTCACCCAGCAGCTTCTCGACGTCGCCGGGAAGATCGATCGCCGAACTCCAGAAGATCTGGCGATAATATTCGGCCGCCGACAATTCGTCAGGGCTATGGGCCGCGATCTTCCGCACGCGCGGGCTTACCGTGAAGGTCACCTCGACCAGATTGTCGAGCGTCGTCTCATAGCCCGCGGCGCAGAAAGCGCAATTGTACTGCGCACTGTTGAGCGTCTTCAGGCTCCTATTGGCGGAAAGCACCCCGGCGCAACTCGGGCACATCACGTTCCATGTCATCTCGAACATGCCGAGCCCGACCGCATTCAGGAGTGTTGCAATGACCCGCTCCTCGTCGAGGCCCTCTTTGGTTGCGATCTCCAACGCGTTCATTTTGTTCAGGGCATGGTCCGGGGCGTCCCGCACCATACGCTCGAACATGTCCACGATGGTTTCGTCGGCCGACTGGCGCAGGGCGGCAAACAGGGTCTCGGTTTCGCTCATGCGCCGATGCTACCTGAAAGAAGGCGACGCGAACACCCGCTAAGCGATCCCCTTGCACACACAACTAAGCGACTTGTCCGCCGCAAGTAATCCAACCAGCGACCTGCCTCGCTGAAGCTCAACGAGCCGGGGAAGCAAAAGGCGGAATTCCGCCAGAACGTGATCCGGATCACGGCCGGGTCCGCGCCTCCAGGCCAACCTATGCACGCGGATGTAATCCACTTAACCCCAACCCACAGGAGACCGTCATGACGCACGATCGCGATGCACAGGTGCAGGAGCTTACCGCCGAGCAGCTCGAACGCGTGGCGGGCGGGTTCCTGATCCAGGAGATGATGGCCAACCTGAAGCTGATGGGCGAGATCCTCTCCAACGTCAGCAAGACGCGGGCCGAGATCAGCATGACCTTTGCGCGCAATTCGCGGGCGTAAGTCATCGCCTGCTCCTCCGCTATGCCGCCGTCATCCCTGCGCGAGCGCATCCCTGGAGGGGATTAGCAATCACGCTTGTTTGAAGCTCGAACCGGAAGTCAATCACGTGCCACCAAGAGAAAAGGCCGGCGGGCGTTACGCCACCGACCTTCTCTTGCAACTGCCGGCTCGAATCCGGTTCCGCTGCGATCCCATGGCGGAAATCCTGCGGGAGTTTGGTTAATCGAACGTTAACAGAATCGGCGTGATGTGAATCACGGAAGGGCACGATTCGTCCCGGTAGGTTTGCTGTCACGTTGCGGGACATCCCCGTAATTCCCCGTCGGGAATCTACCGGAATATCCAGCGGAATCCGCCGCTGTTACTTTGAGACAGAGATTCGATTCGCTTGGTGAAGGAGACCGACATGGCCCAGGTCTATTTCCACTGCTCCAGCTCCCGCGAAGTTCGCGTCGATCAGTTCGGCGCTGTCGTGAGCAACCTCGCCGAGGCGCGCGACCGCGCCGCCTGCGTGGTGCGATCGCTGATCATGGAAGAGAGCGCGGAAGACTGGCGCGACTGGGTCGTGCATGTCAGCGACGATTTCGACGACGAGATCTTCGAAGTCTCCTTCTCGTCCGTTCTCGGCAAGCCGAATTGAGGGGTGTCATGAGCACCGCGCAAATCACCATGCCGCTGTTCCGCCGCCTCGACCGAATCGTCACGGGCTGGCATCGCCTGGTCAACCGCGCATTCGACGGTTACCGGCCCGAGCGGCATTACATGCGCGGCCCGGGGCCGAAATGGTACGCCAAGCACGGCGCGGCAGGCGCTGCTGCAATCTGACTTAGCGGCTCAATACGGAGGCGCCTTCTTCGCCCGCTGCGCCTTTGCCGCTTCCACCCACCACGCCAGATCATCCGCAAAGCGGGGGAACGCCCGCTCCAGCGCCTTGCCGGCCTCGCCGGTCGGCTTGCCGTCGTCCGAGAGGGTTTGCGCGATCGGCCCGACCCCGATCGTGGAAGAGATCACCACCATGCCCATCTCGGAGAGCGTGCCGTGCCAGGCGGTCGCGGCGCGGGCACCGGAGAGACGGCCGGCCGAATAGCTGACGATGGCGGCCGGGCGCCAGAACCACTCTTCGAGAAAATGGTCGGTGAGGTTTTTGAGGCCGGGCTGCATGCCCCAATTGTATTCGCCGGTGATGAAGACAAAGCCATCGGCACCGCGGATCTTTCCCGCGAGCTCTTCGAGCACCGCCGGCGCCTGGCCTTTCGGATGCTCCTTGTACATCCGGTCCAGCATCGGCAGGCCGACCGCCTTGGCGTCGATCAGCTCGACATCGTCGCCGCGGCCGCGCAGGCCTTCGACGATGAACTGGGCCAGACGGATGCCCATGCGGTCAGAGCGATAGGAGCCGTAGAGGACCAGAATGCGATGGGTCATGGTGCCGGCAGGTTAACACGACTGCCGGGTGCGCGCGAGCCGGCGTCAGCCGCACCGGACTTAGCTCAACCAGGTATCGCCCGTGTGATCCAGACGATGCTCGTTCTTGGGCATCGACAGGCCGCGATAGAAGCCGATCATGCCCCAGACAAAGACGCCGAGTATCAGCGTCACGCCGATGTATTGAGATATGTTTTCCATGCCCTTTGGTCGCGGTGGATGGAAAAGGGTTCACTGCCGTCATCCGCCGGGACCGAACGCGGGGCACCGTCAGCTCTGATGCGGTCCCCGCATCATCTTCATGGCGTCTTCGATATGGCGCCACTCGCTGGCCTCCTCGGCTTCGCCCTTGCGCTCACAGGCAATCGCATTCTGCGCCGCCTGGGCAATCGCCGCCGGGCCATGCTTCTCGAGCATCTGCCGCGCGATGGTGTGGATTTGCATCTCGAATGTCATGTCGCGCTCCCTGAGGTTGGCGCCGCAGGAACCGGTTCCCCTGCAGGGCTGCGGCCTGTTGTGAGAAGCGCCGAACCGGCCTGCTCGTTCCACGCCGGGCACCCCTCATCCGGGTTCCGCCTCACATTTCTCCGAGCTCCGGCGGCTCAAACCAGTTGGTCAGCGACAAGCCGCCATCGATCGTGATCGCCGAGCCCGTGACATAGGCCGATACCCGGTTCGAGAGCACCGCCAGCGCCAGCGGCGCGAGGTCGCTGGCTTCCCCGAGACGGCCGAGCGGAATGTGTTTTGCCAGCGACGGATCGGCAACAAAACCGCCGGCGGCAATCGCGCCGGGCACCAGCGCGTTGACGCGGATGCCGTAGCGGCCGAACGTTTTTGCGAGCTCCTTCACCAGCATCGCCATCCCGGCCTTTGCGGTCGAATAATGCGGCAGATTGCGCGGCGTGCCGGCGTGCAGCGAGGTCAGCAGCAGGAACGAGCCGGGCTGTTTCGCCGCGATCAGCCCCCGCGCCAGTTCGCGCGAAAGGTGAAAGCCGGCCTCGAGATTGACCGCATGCATCTGCGCCCAGGTCTCGGTGCTGACGGCCATGGCATGATCGGCCTCGCGCCGCGGCGGCGAGGCGCTGTGCACGAAATGGGTCACCCGCCCGACGGCGGATTGCGCGTCCTTCAGCAGCGCTTCTCGCGCGGCGGCGTTGGCGAGATCGCCGACCCACGGCACGGCCAGTTCCGGCCGCGGCGAAGCCTTGATCGCGGCCGCGACCCGCTCCTCGCTGATATCGGCGAATACGGTCCGCACGCCCTCGCCGACCAGCGCCTGCGCGATGGCCCGGCCAATGCCGTTGCCGGCGCCCGTCACCAGTGCCGCCTCGCGTGCGGGGTCGAATGGATTGCCGAGCAGGCTCATGGCGTTCTCCCAGACGGTATCGCGATCAAGCATAAGTCGGCGCACCGGTCTGCGCCAATACGCCCAGCGCAACGAACCGTATCAACCGGAAAGAACCACAATTTCTTTCGGAACCCGGCTGCAAAACACAAGCGGCGGATGCCATAGTCCGGTCAATTGCCGCAAATCGGCATCATACCGGCAAAGACCCATGGGAGAGACAATGGCCTTGAAGGAATCTCACGTCGCAGGTGTTTCCACCACCGTCCGCGACGTCACGCTCGGCCAGTTGCTGGAGCAGGCCGCGCGGTCGGCGCCGGACCGGCTCGCGCTGATTGCGGGTGTCCCCGACCCCGCTGCGCGCCGCCAGTGGACGTATGCGGAGCTTCACACCGAGGCGCAGCGCACGGCGCGCGCCCTGCTCCGCCGCTTCAAGCCGGGCGAACGGGTCGCCGTCTGGGCGTATAATTTGCCGGAATGGGTGATGATGGAGTTCGGCACCGCGATGGCCGGGATGGTGCTGGTCACCGTCAATCCGGGTTTTCGCGCCAACGAGGTCGAATACGTGCTGAAGCAGTCTCGCGCGGCCGGCGTCTTCGTGGTGCCGGCGTTCCGCGGCAATCCGATGCTGGAAACGGTGCGGGAGGTCGCCGCCCGCTGCCCGGAATTGCGCGAGATCATCTCGTTCGACGACTGGGCTTCCTTCATCGCCACCGGCGACGACCACAGTATCGCGCTGCCGGACGTCAAGCCGACCGATCCGGTCATGATCCAGTACACGTCAGGCACCACGGGATTTCCGAAAGGCGCGCTGCTGCATCACCGCGGGCTTGCCAACAACGGCGCCGATACCGCCGTGCAGATGGGGGTCGAGCCCGGCGACGTCTTCATCAGCACGATGCCGCTGTTCCACACCGGCGGATGCGTTTGCTGCGTGCTCGGCGCGGTGTCGCGCGCGGCAACCCAGGTGCTGATCGAAGCGTTCGAGCCTGGCCTCGTGTTGGAAATGTTTGCGACCTATCGCGGCAACGCCATGGTCGGCGTTCCCACCATGCTGGTGGCGATGCTGGAGCATCCCTCCTTCGCCACGACAGACCTGTCGTCGGTCAAGGCCATCTGCTCGGGCGGTTCGACCGTGCCGGCCGCACTGGTGACGCGGTTCGAAAAAGAACTCGGCGCGCCCTTCACCATCGTGTTCGGCCAGACCGAATGCTCGCCGGTGGCGGCGATGACCAGGACGTCAGACACCATCGAGGACAAGGCCGGCACTATCGGCCTGCCGCTGCCGAACATGGAGAACAAGATCGTCAATCCCGACACCGGCAAGACCGTGCCGATCGGCGAGATCGGCGAGTTCTGCACGCGCGGCTACCACGTCATGCTCGGCTATTTCGAGATGCCGGACGCCACGGCCGCTTCCATCGACGCCGATGGCTGGCTGCATACCGGCGACCTCTGCGCGATGGACGCCCGCGGCTACTGCACCGTCGAGGGCCGGCTCAAGGACATGATCATCCGCGGCGGCGAGAACATCTATCCGCGCGAACTCGAGGAACTGCTGTTCCGCCATCCCAAGATCAGCGAGATCGCCGTGGTCGGACTGCCGCACGAAAAATGGGGCGAGGAAGTCGCCGCCTTTATCCGCCCGGCGCAAGGTGCCGTGATCGACAAGGAGGAACTGTCAGCCTACATGCGGGCCTCACTGGCTCCGCACAAGACGCCAAAGCACTGGTTCGTGGTCGAGGCGTTTCCACTGACGGGCTCCGGCAAGATCCAGAAGTTCAAGTTGCGCGAGATCTGGGCAAAGGGCGAGCTGACGGCGCTTTGATGCGCCGGACGCTTTTCGAAGGTTGTGCCGGGCTGCCGTCGGCGCTAGCCTCGCCAAAACCGGAAAAGCCCAAAACCGGAAAAGCGTAAGGAAAAGTGTCAGGGAGAGGTCATGATGCGCGGTGCTGCGTTGCTTGTTGGTTTGGTTCTCGTTGCGACGACGGCGCATGCCGGCCCTCGCTCGGAATATGTAACGATGGTGTTGCAGGCGTTCGCGGCCAAGGTGGAATGCCCCGGCACTGATGTCGTCTATCAGGATCTGGTGCAGAAGGCCCAGGAGATGCAGCAGCCGGATGGCACCACCGAGCAAGTCCGAAAGGCGATTGCGTACGTGCATACCGGCGGAAAAATGGGTGAGCGCCCGGATGACGGGCTCTTGCAGGAGGTCGCCATCGCGACGAGGACGACGGACCTCGACCAGAGGCGCGTCGGCATGACGACCTGGTGCGAGACCCAGAAGGGCAGGCTTGCAGGCTTTATCCGCGCCAAGAACTAGCAACCGTTTCGCAGGACGGTGGCGCGGCCTGATTCACCGGGCTGGCGCATCACGCGTATCCGTAGCCACCGTTTACGCGGATCCGTCGGCGCGTATCACTTCTCCTTGTAGACGTCTTTCAACTTGTAGACGTCTTTCAACCGGTACAAAAACGGCCTAACCTCCCTGCTCACAGTCTGCGGGAGCCAGCATGCGAACCCGCGTCAGAAAGACCGCGCACATCCTGGAGCGCCTTGGCCTTGCGATGGCCGGGGCTGCAAGCGGATTGTTTGTGGCTGCACTCGTCGGCACCAGCATCGCGCAGTTCACGTCACAGGCTTTCCTGCTTTTGATGATGCTCGGCGGCGCAGTCGGATTCTATCTGGGCATCGACACCCCGCAACGTCCCTTCTACACCAATGGTAAGCCGTCGGACGGGCATTGGGATGGCAAGATCGACGCGCCGGAATTGCTCAGCGCGGTCGGCACGTTCCTCGCCGCCGCCGCAGCCTTTGCCTCCGTCAGCGTGATCGTGCTCCGTCACGATCCGCACCTCGCCTGGACCTGGATGATCATGGTCGGCTGGGTCTTGGGAATCACCATGCAGACCGTTGCCGGCGCGATTGCACGTCGCCGGGGGTGACACGATCGCGTCTTATCGGTCAGACCGGCCGATGACCGCCATCAACTCCGATATCTTCTGGCGCTGATCCGTCTTGTCACCGCTCGCAATCGCGTGCTCGACGCAATGCGAGACATGATCCTTCAACACCTCTTCCTCGACGCGCCGGAGCGCGGCGCGCACCGCCGATATCTGCGTCACGATATCGATGCAGTAGCGGTCCTCGTCCACCATCCTGGACAGGCCGCGGACCTGGCCCTCGATGCGGCTCAGACGTTTTTGACAGGATGCCTTGATGTCTTTTCTCATGCGGCCTATATACCCCTACAGGGTATGGGTTGCAAGGGACTGCATTCGCGATGAGCCACCACGACAAGAATCCGGCAAGCAAGAATCCGGAAAGCAAGACCTCGGACACAAAGGCCAATCCGGACGGCGCAACTTCCAAGTCGTGTTGCGCTGGCCACGATCATCACGCCCACACCGACCACGGGCACAACAGCCATCATGATCACCACGCCGCTGCCAAGGTACTCGATCCCGTCTGCGGAATGACGGTCGATCCCGCCACCAGCAAGCATCGCTTCGACCACGAGGAGAAGACCTTTCACTTTTGCTCGGCGGGCTGCAAAACCAAATTCGCCGCCGATCCAAGGAAGTATCTCGAGAAATCATCGGCGAAGCCCGACGTCCCCCAAGGCGCCGACGACGGCACGATCTACACCTGCCCGATGCATCCCGAAATCCGCAAGGTCGGGCCCGGAAGTTGCCCGATCTGCGGCATGGCGCTGGAGCCGGAGGTTGCGAGCCTCGATACGCCGCCCAACCCCGAACTCGCCGACATGACGCGGCGCTTCTGGATTGGCCTCGTGCTGTCGGTGCCACCGATGGTGCTGGAGATGGGTGGGCATCTGGTCGGTGGTCACGGCCTCGTCGACCCGGCGCTGTCAAACTGGATTCAACTCGCGTTCGCGACGCCTGTTGTCATTTGGGCCGGCTGGCCCTTCTTTGTGCGCGGCTGGCAATCGCTGCTGACGCGCAATCTCAACATGTTCACGCTGATCGCTGTCGGCACCGGGGTCGCGTATCTCTACAGCCTGGTCGGCACCATCGCCCCGCAAATTTTCCCGGCCACCTTCCGCGGCCATGGCGGCGCGGTCGCGGTCTATTTCGAGTCCGCGGCCGTCATCACCGTGCTCGTCCTGCTCGGCCAGGTGCTGGAGCTGCGCGCCCGAGAAGCGACGTCGGGCGCCATCAAGGCCCTGCTGCAACTGGCGCCGAAGACCGCGCGCCGCATCAGCGAGGACGGCGCCGACCATGAAGTCGAAATCGACAGCCTCGCGGTCGGGGACATGTTGCGCGTCCGTCCCGGCGAAAAAGTGCCGGTCGATGGCGTCATTCTCGAAGGCCGCTCCTCGCTCGATGAATCACTGGTAACAGGCGAATCCATGCCGGTCACCAAGGAGCCCGGGGCCAAGGCGATCGCCGGCACGCTGAACCAGTCCGGCGGGTTCGTGATGTGCGCGGAGAAAGTCGGCCGCGACACGCTATTGTCCCAGATCGTCAAGATGGTGGCGGATGCGCAGCGCTCGCGCGCACCGATCCAGCGGCTCGCCGATCAGGTTGCGGGCTGGTTTGTGCCCACGGTCATTGCCGTGGCGCTGATCGCCTTCGGCGTTTGGTCATATTTCGGGCCGGAGCCGCGCATGGCGTTCGGTCTCGTCGCCGCCGTGAGCGTGCTTATCATCGCCTGCCCCTGCGCGCTCGGCCTTGCGACGCCGATGTCGATCATGGTCGGCGTCGGGCGCGGCGCGCAGGCCGGCGTGCTGATCAAGAACGCCGAAGCCCTGGAGCGCATGGAAAGGGTCGACACGCTGGTGGTCGACAAGACCGGCACGCTGACCGAAGGCAAGCCGAAGGTTACAGCAATCGTGGCGACCTCGGGATTCGACGAGAACGAAATCCTGCGGCTTGCCGCCAGCGTCGAGCTTGCCAGCGAGCATCCGCTCGCCGACGCCATAGTGCGGTCCGCAAGGGAACGTCGACTGGAACTCGGCAAGGTCGAGGCGTTCGACTCGCCGACAGGCAAAGGTGCGACCGGCAAGGTCGACGGCAAATCGGTTCTGCTCGGCAATTCGAGGTTCCTCAGTTCGCTTGGCGTCGATACCCATACGCTGGATTCTGATGCCGACCGCATGCGCGCCGATGGCGCCACTGTCATCAATATCGCGGTGGACGGCAAACTTGCCGGATTGTTCGCCATCGCCGATCCCGTCAAGGCTTCAACACAAGCGGCGTTGCAGGTGTTGGCGGAAGAAGGCATCAAGGTCATCATGCTGACCGGCGACAACAGGACCACCGCGCAAGCGGTCGCGCGGCAGCTCGGCATATCAGACGTCGAGGCCGAAGTGCTTCCGGATCAGAAGAGCGCGGTGGTCGCCAGGCTGCAGAAGGCGGGGCGGATCGTCGCCATGGCCGGCGATGGCGTCAACGACGCCCCGGCGCTGGCGGCAGCCGAAGTCGGTATCGCCATGGGAACCGGCACCGATGTGGCGATGGAAAGTGCCGGCATCACGCTCTTGAAGGGTGACCTTGGCGGCATCGTCCGCGCACGAAAACTGTCGCAGGCCACCATGCGCAACATCCGGCAGAACCTGTTTTTCGCCTTCATCTACAACGCCGCCGGCATCCCGATTGCCGCGGGTATCTTCTATCCCGGTTTCGGCATCCTGCTGTCGCCGATCATTGCCGCCGCGGCCATGGCGCTGTCGTCGGTCAGCGTCGTCGGCAATGCCCTGCGGTTGCGCGTCACGCAGCTGTGAACGAGCGCGCATGATTTGGAGATCGTTAATCAAACTATCGCGCACGCAACGCCCGTCCAAAAAATTCCACAATGTCCGCTACGAAAGGAACTTCATTTTCAAAAAGGAGAATTTCCATGCGGTTAGGACACGCGATCTTTGTGGCGACGACAGCCGCCCTGCTCGCGGCGGCAGTACCCGGGCTTGCCAAAAACGCCGACACGCCGAAGACCAGCGAGCAGCCGGCGTCATCGTCCTGCCATTCCTACCAGCAGACATCAGATGGATCATGGACCGAACTGCCCTGCCAGGAACTCGGCGCGCCCACCCCATCGCGCAAATCCTCGCCGCGAAAGACGGACGAAGAGGACCGCTGAACCTATCCGTCGTCCCGGCGAAGGCCGGGACCCATAACCACAGGGTTTCGTGGTTAGGCAAAGTCGTCGAACCGTGCCTTTCAAGATAGCGGCCGCGGCATATGGGTCCCGGCCTTCGCCGGGACGACGAGGAGATCGAGTCCAGCCACGATGGCTGGTGGACCGGCCATCTCACCTACTCGCTCCCGCCACGCTGAACGCACACGGCAGGCCCCTGCCCGCACCGTAACCCAAGATTAATGCGCACCACTTAGGATGGAGGCCAGCACTCCCATACCATCGTGAATGGCCCAAATCCCATGAAAATCGGTACCCTCCTGACCGCCGCCATCGTCTCGCTTTCCGCCGTGGGCGGTGGCCTTGCCGTCTATGTGGCCGTCACGAAATACCAGACAATGGACAAGGTGTCCGTCGCCCAGAGCCGGCTCGAAGTGGTGCGGGCCGTCGGCGACATCCCGCGCTACATGAACCCCGAACGCGGCTTCTCCACCAACATCCTGTATGGGCCGGCGGTGGTGGAGCCGAAGATGCTCACCGACCTCGACAAATACCGCAAGGATACCAACGGCGCGTTGGCGAAGATGAACGCAATCCGCAAGGCGCTGCCCGGCGCGCTCGACGATGGCGCGTCCGTCGGCAGCGGCATCGATGCGCTGAACGCGAAGTTCAATGCCCTGCGCGAATCCATCGACAAGGCGATCGCCGGCCCCGCGGAGGCCCGCAAGGACGCCGCCAGAAAGATCGTCGCCGATAACGCGGCCTTCAACGCCGCCATCACCGCGTTGCTCGAAGAACAGGTCCGCCGCATGGCTCTGCTCGACGGCGACGCCTATCGCCAGGCGACCTACGCGAACATCACCTGGGCGCTGCGCGATGTCGGCGGCTACAACGCCAGCCTGCACAAGAACCTGGTCGGCGCCAACCGCGTCGCGACCGACGCCGAGAAAATGGAACTTAGCCGCGCGCAAGGCCGCGCCGACCAGATCCTGATGTCGCTGCAGGACTTGCGCGGCAATCCCGCAACGCCAGCCAATGTGGCAGCCGCCCTCGGCAAGATGAACGAGGCCTATGTCGATCGGTTCGGCAAGGAGCTGAAGCTCGTCAAGGACGGCGCGATCAGCGGCAAATACGAGCACGACGTCGATGTGTTCTTCGCGGAATCGCAGAAGGGCCTCGGCGCGGTCATTACGCTGCGCGACGCGTTCTACGACAATGCCGAGGAGGTCCTGGGCGCCGCCTACTCCTCGGCGCGCCTCAGCTTCATCATCGCGCTCGCAGGCCTGATCGCCGTTATCGGCGCCAGCGCCGGCCTGATCCTGATGGTACGCCGCCGCGTCTGCAAACCGATCGTCGACCTTACCGCCACCATGACGCGTCTTGCCGGCGGCAACGTTTCAGACGAAATCTCGGGCGCCGAGCGTGACGACGAGATCGGCGCGATGGCGGCCGCCGTGCGCGTCTTCAAGGACAACATGATCGAGGCGGAACGCCTGTCGGCGGAAAAGGCCGCCGAGAACGACGTCAAGATGCGGCGCGTCCAGGTGCTCGATGAACTCACCCGCTCGTTCGAAGCCAAGGTCAGCGAACTCGTCGGCGGATTGTCGTCAGCTTCATCCGTGATGGAAGACACTGCCCGCTCGATGTCCTCGACCGCCGCCGCCACCAACCGTCAGGCCGGTGTCGTGGCCGCCGCCTCCGAACAGACCTCGACCAACGTCCAGACCGTTGCGAGCGCCACGGAAGAACTCACCTCCTCGATTTCGGAGATCGGCCGCCAGGTCGCGCAGTCCACCGAGATCGCGGCCCGCGCCGTCGACAATGCGCGCCGCACCGGCGACACCGCCCGTTCGCTGGCTGAAGGCGCGCAGAAGATCGGCGACGTCGTGACGCTGATCCAGAGCATCGCGGCCCAGACCAACCTGCTCGCCCTCAACGCCACCATCGAGGCCGCGCGCGCCGGCGATGCCGGCCGCGGCTTTGCGGTCGTCGCTTCCGAGGTCAAATCGCTGGCCGGCCAGACCGCGAAAGCGACCACCGAAATCTCCGAACAGATCGCCGCCATTCAGGCCGCGAGCGACGAGACGGTGACGGCCATTCAGAACGTCGCCAACGTCATCGCCGAGATCGACCAGATCGGCATTGCGATTGCCTCGGCTATCGAGGAACAGGGTTCGGCGACGCAGGAGATTTCCCGCAGCGTCCAGGAGGCTGCGCGCGGCACCCAGGAAGTCAACGCCAACATCTCCGGCGTGCAGCGGGCGGCCGACGAGACCGGTTCAGCCGCCACCCAGGTGCTGGGCGCAGCCGAGCAATTGTCGTCGCAGTCCAAGGACCTCGCCGGCCAGGTCAACCGCTTCCTCAGCGAGGTTCGCGCCGCCTAAGTCAGGCGGGGATCGTTGCAGGCAGCGCATGCTTGGCAGTCCGAACCTTCTCGCGCCGCCGCCTGCCTGCTGTGGTAGATGACGGTCGCGGCACGAGGCCGCTTGCTTCAGAACGAGCAGTCCACATGCATCAACCGGCTCCCCCGCGCCCGAAGCTCGCCGAAACCGTCATTGAGCCCACAGTCAAATTGCGCGAGGTCACCGTCGGCCGTTGCTGCGAGGTTCTCGGCGATACCGCCATCGAATACACAGAGCTCGGCGATTACTCTTATCTCGGCCCGGGCTGCATGGTCGCGGACGCAGAGATCGGAAAATTTTGTGCAATCGCGGCGCAGGTGCGCATCGGGGCGCCGAACCATCCTCTCGACCGCCCGTCACAGCATCGCTTCACCTATTGCCCCGAATATTACTCGGCGGATGCGCAGCGCGACCACGGCTTCTTCCGGCAGCGCCGCGCCGACCGCGTCGTGATCGGGAACGATGTCTGGATCGGTCACGCCGTCATTGTGATGCCGGGCGTTACGGTGGGCGACGGCGCTGTGCTGGCGGCCGGCGCCGTGGTTACCCGTGATGTGGCGCCCTACACCATCGTGGGCGGTGTTCCGGCCAAGCAGATCCGAGAGCGTTTCAACCGCGATATCGCTGCGCAACTCTCACGAATGGCGTGGTGGGATTGGCCCGCAGAGACCATCTTTCAGCGCCTGCCGGAATTCCAGACCGGCGACGTCGAGGGATTCTGCGCGCGCTGGAGTTAATCCCAGCCCTAATAGAAAAACGATGTTTCAAGCAGCAAACAGCCTTCCGGACCTGCCTTGAAGGGGCCGTGTTTGGCATGCGGAGGACGGCAGGCGAAAGCCGGAGCGTGGAACGCCTCGAAGCGATGGGGCGGCTCCTGCGAGGCAACAAGCAACGTTCCTCGCAGAACCACGACCTCCTCGTAAAACGCGTGCGCGCGCACGGCATCGATCTCGGCATTCGGCGCCCAGCGCGCAAGGCGATTGAGATGCCCCTTGCCGGCCGCTTCATCGAGCGATCCAGCCAGCGTCTTCGCTTCGATACCCGGCGCGATCGTTTCCCAGCCCGAGGAGAGATCTATGTTGAAGAACTCCCGGTGTTCCTTTCCGGTCCTTGGGTCGCGCTGATCCATGATGCTGTCCTGTGTTGCTGGTCTAGTCGTCGAACCCGACATGGCGCACGAAGTCGCCATTCGGTGAGCGATCAGTCAATAGCGCTAATCCCGTTTGAAACGATAATCGAAGCGATCGCCATCGGCCGTGATCAGGCCGACCGTCGGGTTCGGGAAATGAACCGGCAGGATCAGCGTATCGGTGCCGGCGACGGAGGCAAAGAACGTGCGGCGCGACACCGCCGACTGTTTTGGGTCCCAGTCGACGCCGGGCGACCAGTCGGGCTCGCGGCACTGAATCGCATGATGCATCAAGTCGCCGGCCACCACCGCGCGCTGTCCTTTCGAGAAGATGTTGACGCAGCAATGGCAGGGTGAATGCCCCGGCGTCGGCGTCAGCGTGACGGTATCGTCCAGCGCGTAGTCGTCATCGACCAATAGCGCCTGCCCGGCCTCGACAATGGGCAGGCAGTTGTCGCGAAACACCTTGCCGGGCGGCTCGGCTCCCCTGGCGTATTCGGCTTCCCACACCGCGTATTCCCTCTTGTGAAATATGTATTTCGCATTCGGGAATGTCGGCACCCAGCGCCCGTCGCGCAGCGTGGTGTTCCAGCCGGTGTGGTCGATGTGTAGATGGGTGCAGAACACGTAATCGACCTGCTCGAAGCTGACGCCGAGCGCGAACAGTTCCTTGCGCCAGCGCTCCTTGCCCGGGAAATCGAACGGCGGCGGGTGGCCCTTGTCCTCGCCGGTGCAGGTGTCGACCAGGATGGTATGGCGCGGCGTACGGACCACAAAAGTCTGGTAGGTGATGAACATCTTGCCGGATGCCGCGTCGAAGAATTCCGGCTCCATATCAGGCAGATGCTGCCTGAAGACCGCCTCGTCATAGGCCGGAAAGAAATCCTGCGGCCGCCGCCACGGCCCCTCGCGCTCGATCACCGCGTCGATGGTGATGTCGCCGATCCTGATCTGCCGCATCGTTTCCCCCGATTTTTGCAAGAAGCGTATCGGGCAGACACTGATGGTTCAAGCCAGCGTGTACGCGTGCCCCCAATGCGTTTGGCTGGTCCTGTCGCTTTCCGTCGCCGCAAATCGAACAGAAATACTGCTTAGCAGCACATCTCAAAAGAGGTGTAATATTGGGCAGGAAGACAAAGTACGTCGCCGCAGCAATCGCTGCGATCGCCGCTTGCATCTACATCAACAACACCAATCTCCTGACCGCGAATCGCGAAGGCCCTCCCGTCCTTCTCGCACACCGGGGCGTGGCGCAGCGCTTCGACGAACGCGATTTGAAGAACGACACCTGCACGGCGGCACGGATGTTGCCGCCGACGCATGACTATCTGGAGAATACCATTCGTTCGATGCGATCAGGGTTTGCGGCCGGCGCCGATATTGTCGAGATTGACGTCCATCCCACAACCGATGGAGAGTTTGCGGTATTTCACGACTGGACGCTCGACTGCCGCACCGATGGACGCGGGGTGACCCGCGAACATGCGATGGCCGAGCTGAAATTGCGCGATATCGGTTACGGCTACACGGCCGACAACGGCAAGACCTTTCCATTCCGCGGCAAGGGTATCGGCCAGATGCCAACGCTGGGCGAGACGCTCGCGACCTTCCCGGACAAGCGCTTGCTGGTCAATGTGAAGAGCCGCGATCGGTCCGAAGGCGAGAAGCTGGCGGCCGTGCTGAGAGCCCTCCCCGCCGAGCGCCGCCGCCTCATCATGGTCTATGGCGGCGACGAGCCGATCGAAGCGGTCCGGCGGCTGGTGCCGGACATCAGGACGATTTCGCGCGCGGCCATCAAGAGCTGTCTTGTCAGCTACATCGGCTACGGCTGGACCGGCATGGTACCGCGGGCGTGCGCAAATGCGATGGTCCTGGTGCCGATCAATGTCGCGCCGTGGCTGTGGGGCTGGCCGGACCGATTCCTGAACCGCATGGACGCCGCGAACAGCGCGGTCTTCGTGCTGGGCCCCTACAGCGGCGGCGAGTTTTCGTCCGGCATTGACACGCCTGAGCTCTTGCAACGGCTGCCCGATAAATACTCCGGCGGGATCTGGACCAACGAAATCGAAACAATCGCCCCGCTGGCGCGACGGAGATAGTTCGTAGCCCGGATGAAGCGAAGCGAAATCCGGGGTAGACTGCCAGAATGGTCCGTTATCGACGCAATTTCATCCCAGGTGGGACGTTCTTCTTCACCTTGACGCTGGATGATCGAAGATCGTCGGCGCTGGTCGACCACGTAGCATCGCTGCGCGCTGCGTTCCGGGAGACGCGCAGCGAACGGCCGTTTTCGATAGATGCCATCGTCATTCTTCCCGATCACTTGCACACGATCCTGACATTGCCGCCCGATGATGCGGACTTTTCGAACCGATTGCGTCGGATCAAGGGTCGCTTCACGCGAAGCATCGTCGCGGCCGGCGTGCCTGTTTCAAGCGATCATCGCGGCGAATATTCACTTTGGCAAAAACGCTTCTGGGAACACACAATTCGCGACGATCGTGATTTCGAACGTTGCGTGGATTACATCCATTACAATCCGGTTAAGCATCGATTGGTCGCAACGCCGTCTGAATGGCCGTTTTCCTCGCTGCATCGATATATCCGTACCGGGATATTGGCCCCCGATTGGGGTGGGGACGGCCGCGCGGATCACAGAAACTTCGGCGAGCGCGGAGACTGACCCGGATTGCGCTTCGCTCCATCCGGGCTACGAATTTCCGAGCATCAGCTCCGCAGGCCCGGCGCCTCGTGGCCGGTACGCGTAACGTATTCCGTATAGCCGCCGCCAAACTGGTGGATGCCTTCGGGCGTCAATTCCAGCACGCGGTTGGAGAGCGCCGCCAGGAAGTGGCGATCATGCGAGACGAACAGCATGGTGCCCTCGAATTCGGAGAGCGCGTTGATCAGCATCTCCTTGGTCGCGAGATCCAGATGGTTGGTCGGCTCGTCCAGCACCAGAAAATTCGGCGGGTCGAACAGCATCTGCGCCATCACCAGCCGCGCCTTCTCGCCGCCCGACAGCACCCGGCATTTTTTCTCGACATCGTCGCCGGAAAATCCGAAGCAGCCGGCCAGCGCGCGCAATGAGCCCTGGCCTGCCTGCGGGAAGCAATCTTCCAGCCACTGGAAGACGGTGCGTTCGCCGTCGAGCAGATCCATCGCGTGCTGGGCGAAATAGCCCATCTTGACGCTGCCGCCGACCACGACGGTGCCGTCATCAGGCTCGGTCGAGCCCGCCACCAGTTTCAGCAACGTCGACTTGCCGGCGCCGTTGATGCCCATCACGCACCAGCGCTCGCGGCGGCGGATCATGAAGTCGAGCCCTTCATAGATGCTGCGGCTGCCATAACCCTTGTGGACGTTCTTCAGGCTGACGACGTCCTCGCCAGAACGCGGCGCCGGCAGGAAGTCGAACGCGACCGTCTGGCGCCGCTTCGGCGGCTCGACGCGTTCGATCTTGTCGAGCTTCTTCACGCGGCTCTGCACCTGGGCCGCGTGCGAGGCACGCGCCTTGAAGCGTTCGATGAACTTGATCTCCTTGGCCAGCATCGCCTGCTGGCGCTCGAACTGCGCCTGCTGCTGCTTCTCGTTCAGCGCACGCTGCTGTTCGTAGAATTCGTAATTGCCGGAAAAAGTCGTCAGCGTGCCGCCGTCGATCTCGACCACCTTGTTGATGATGCGGTTGATGAACTCGCGGTCGTGCGAGGTCATCAGCAGCGCGCCTTCATAGCCGCGCAGAAACTGCTCCAGCCAGATCAGGCTTTCCAGATCGAGATGGTTGCTCGGTTCGTCCAGCAGCATCACATCCGGCCGCATCAATAGAATGCGCGCCAGCGCCACGCGCATCTTCCAGCCGCCCGACAGCGCGCCGACGTCGCCATCCATCATTTCCTGGCTGAACCCGAGGCCCGAAAGCGCTTCGCGGGCCCGGCCGTCCAGCGCATAGCCGTCGAGTTCCTCAAAGCGGTGCTGTACCTCGCCATAGCGGGCGATGATGTCTTCCATCTCATCCGCCTGGTCCGGATCGGCCATCGCGGTTTCGAGCGCCCTGAGTTCGGCGGCCACGACGCTGACGGGGCCTGCGCCGTCCATCACCTCGGCAACCGCGCTGCGGCCTGCCATCTCGCCGACATCCTGACTGAAATAGCCGATGGTAATGCCGCGATCGAGCGACACCTGACCCTCGTCGGGCAGTTCCTGACCTGAGATCATCCGGAAAAGCGTGGTCTTTCCAGCCCCGTTCGGGCCGACAAGGCCGATCTTCTCGCCCTTTTGCAGGGCTGCCGAAGCTTCGATGAAGAGGATCTGGTGGCCGACCTGCTTACTGACGTTATCGAGACGGATCATTGTTGCCCAAACATGAAAATTGTTGGCCGCTCTTATTCCATGTAGGGCGCAGGGGAAAGCCTATTCCGGGGCAATAATACCGCTAGGCCGCCCGCATCAGCTTCAAGGTGGCGGCCAGGCGCAGGCTGCGCTTTCCAGCGAGCGCGGTGGCTTCCAGTTCCGCGCCCTCACCGTCGCAGGTGCCCGCAAAGCCGATGCCAACCTCATGGCCGCCAAACACCGGATTTTCGCCCTTCGCGGGCGTGTGCTCCTGGTTGAGGATCTCGCCTTTCCAGCGGCCATCGGCGGAGCTGTAGGAACCGAGATAATAGAAGAACGCATCGCCGCCGAGGATGCGGCCGTTCATCAGCAGCATGACGCCTGACAGCCCGGCATCGACGCCGTCGAGCGCGCGGATGTGAATCGAATAGAGCCCGTTGACGATGCCGCCTGGCCCGACTTCACCGACAGGCGGCAATGCCTCGTCGTCGAGCCGGGTCAGATTGGCCCAGAACAACGCGCCAGGCCGCGGCGCGGCACTGCCTTCGAAGCGGATCTTGTTGCCGTCCGTCGTGCCCCGCACGCTGATCGCGGCGACGTCGGTGTCCATCAGCGGCTTGTAATGCGGGTCCTCATTGTGACGCTGGGTGATGACCTCGCCGAGAATCTCCCCGTCCTTTTCCTGGTAGGTCCCCAGATGCGCAAAGGCGGAATTGCCGCCCAAAAGCTTGCCCTCATGCATGCACATGATGCTGCGGCCGAACGCGTCGTTCACGCCGTACTCAGCCTTGTAAAGCCCATCCAGCAAGGGAGATTTCCAGCTTTATTGAATCATCGCGGGGGCATAGCACCAGCGGAGAAGCGGCACCAGCGGTCGTTTCAGCGCAGGCTTTGGGCCTTCCGTGTCATACCTCACGCAGCCGGCACCGCCGCCGTGAACCGGCTGGCCGCTGCAGCCGACCAATGAGCAAATCCATAGCGGTGATACCGATGACCGAAGATGAAGAGACCATTGCCCGAACCATCGCCGAGGCCAGCGAGCTGCCGTTGAAGGACGCGGCCTATTTGCTGTGGCGGGAGTGCTCCAAGCTCGACTTGCTCGCGTGGCGCGCGATGCCGCCGAACGTGCGTGACGTGTTCCGGTCGCGGCCGTCGGGGGAAAATTCGATCGAGGTCAAATTCGAGCACGATCATCCCGAAGACGGTCTGACCTTCGACCGCTTGCAACTCACCCATCCCGGTATGGATGAAGCGGAAGTGAAGCAGGCCATCATTGCCGCGGTGAGATTCGACGATGCCTGTTTTGGTTACTTCGACAAGATCAAGGGCGAGTTCGGCGCACGCTACAAGCGTGCGGTCGAACTGGCGGCAAGAGATTATCCCGGATATCTGGAACTGACCTATCAGCGGGCGCGATACTACATCAGCTATTACATGAAGTAGTCCGCCCTCCTGTCATCACCCGCCTGAGTGCGCAATTGCGCACGGGGGGCGGGTGATCCAGTATTCCAGTGACGTTGGTGCAAGAGCCGAGAGGCCGCGGCGTACTGGATACTCCGCTGGAGCCTGTCATCGGGCTCGCCGCAGGCGAGACCCGGTGGCGGAGTATGACGACTGTTTGGGTGGCGAGACACACCAACGTCACGCCGCAATTCAGAAGCACAGATTGGTCACCACGTTGCCGCGCTTGTCCTTGATTGTGTAGGGACATCGCAGCCGCTCCAATGCCTTCTTGGCATCTTCATCGCCGAGTGCGGCGGCACGCTCGTAGTAGGCTTTGGCGGCGTTGGAATCCTTGGCGCCGCCGCGGCCTTGCTGTGCGAACGCGCCCATGCGCTCCAGCGCACCAGGATGATTTTGCGCCGCCGCCTTTTCAAACAACGCCCGCGCGGCAACATCGTCCTTGGCGCCGCCATCGCCTTCCGCCAGCATCATGCCGAGCTGATATTGCGCCTCCGCATTGGTCTCGGCGCCCTTCGACAGCAAATCGCGCGCCCGCGCCGGGTCGGCCGGTCCGCCCGCGCCGCCGCCAAGGGCTGCGAGATTGCTGATGCCACGCGGATTGCCGGCCTGGGCAGCGCGCTCGAACAGCTTGCGCGCCTGCGCCTCGTCCCGCGCAACGCCGGCACCGGTTCCGTAGAGCACACCGAGTTCGACCATGGCCGAGGTCGAGCCTTTTTCGGCCGCCTTGCGCCAGGCCGCGACCGCCTCTTGTGTTTGCCGGTTGGCCGCGTAGGCGCGTCCGAGCTGGTACGTCGCCCGCCGCGATGAACTCGCGGCGATCCTGCAGTATTTGATCGCGGTGGCGATATCGGAGGCCGCAATCTCAGGCGTGCCCTTCACGTCGGCCGGCTTATCGGGATCGGACGGATCGGCGGCGACGCGGTCGCAGAGCACGAGATCGGCCGATTGCGCGCGCGCCAGAACGGGCAACACCAACACACCTATCGCAACCGCGACCCCGTGAAACAGCGTCCTCATGGGGCGACAGGTTGCGTCGACCGGCAGGCAAATTCAAGGCTCCCAAATTCAAGGCTCAAGCCCGCTCTCGCGCAGCACCGGCGCAACCTCGCGCGAGGCGAGAAACCGCAACAGCCGGTCCGATTGAGCAACCTTGCCAGAGGCCGCCACGCGGCCGGCGGAAAACACCGCGGGCGTTTGCAGCTCGCGAGGAATCGGGCCAATAACCTCGATACCCCCGACCTGCTTCAGTTCGCTGATCTGCTGCACGGCCAGATCGGCCTCTCCGGTGACCAGCCGTTCGGCGGTGAAACCCGACGGGATGATGCACGCTCTCGCATTGATCTCGGATGCAATACCCAAGCGCTCGATCAACTGCGCGAACAAAATGCCGCTGGCGCCGATCCGCGAATAGGCCACCGAACGGGCGGCAAGCAGCGCCGCGCGCAGCGCGGGCTCGGTTGCGATGTCGGGATGGGCAAAGCCCGCTTTCACCGCCAGGCCGACATAGGACCGCGCGAGATCCACGCAGCTATCCGCCACCACGCGCCCCTCACGGGCCATGTCGTCGAGCCCCTCGCGGGTCAGGATAACGACGTCGGCGCCCTCGCCGCCGCGCAGGCGATCCAGCAGCGCCAATGTCGGCGCAAAATCGGCATCGATGCGCACACCGCCGGCTACCTCATAATGCCCAGCCAGATTTTGAACCGCGCCCTTCAGGGCCAGTGTCGAGAGCACGCGCACGGCATTGTCCATGGCGTTACGCCCGATGCATCAGCTTGAGCACGGCTGTCAGGCGGAGGCTACGCTTGCCCGCAAGCGCGGTGGCCTCCAGCAGCGCCCCCTGCTCGTCGCAGGTGCCGGCAAAGCCAATGCCGACCTCATGGCCGCCGAACACCGGGTTCTCGCCCCTTGCCGGCGTGTGCTCCTGATTGAGGATCTGGCCCTTCCAGCGGCCCTTCTCCGAGGTGTAGCTGCCGATGTAGTAGAACGACGCGTCGCCGCCGAGGATGCGGCCGTCATTGAGCAGCATCACGCCAGTCAGGCCGCCGTCGACGCCGTCGAGCATGCGGATGTGAATGGAATAGAGGCCGTTGACGATACCATCCTGGCCGACGCCTCCGGCGATCGGGATCTCCTCCTCTCCGATCGGTGTCATGACCGAGCTGAATTTCGCACCCGGCAATTCCTTGAGGCCGCCTTCAAACCGGTAGAGATTGCCATCCGGCTTGCCCCGCGCCAGCAGGGTCGCGTCGTCGGTGCCGGCCATCGCGCGGTAATTCGGGTCGGGATTATGGCGAACGGTCTTGATCTCGATGACAAGCTCGCCATCGGCTTCCTCCTGATAAGTGCCGATATGAGCAAAGGCGGAATTGCCGCCGAGCATCTTGCCGGCGCGCACATACATCACGCTGCGGCCGACCGCGTCGTTGAGCTGGAACCTGATCTTGTAGAAACCCTCGAGCAATGGCCGTGTCCCCGGCAAGCGCATCGGCTATCTAGCGCGGTTCATAACGCAGGGGAACGGCTTGAATCGGGCAAAGGGCTTGAATCGATGCATTTGAGGCAACGTCATCGCAACGCAATGACCCGCCAAAGCGGGCACGCTTTGGCGGGTCAGGGTTGCATCCGGACGCCCCCGTCCGTGTATGCGGCGTGGTTTAGGCCGCGGCCGACTTGGCAGCCGTCGGAACTTCGGCAATCGTCTTCAGGATCTGCGAAGCGATGGCGTAGGGGTCGCCTTGCGAGTTCGGGCGGCGGTCTTCGAGATAGCCCTTGTAGTCGTTCTTCATGAACGAGTGCGGCACGCGGATCGAGGCGCCGCGGTCAGCCACGCCGTAGCTGAACTTGTTCCAGGGAGCCGTCTCGTGCTTGCCGGTCAGACGCTTGTCGTTGTCAGGCCCGTAGACGGCAATGTGCTCCATGAGATTTTTCTCAAAGGCTGCCATCAGCGCTTCGAAGTAGGCCTTGCCGCCAGTCTCGCGCATATAGGCCGTCGAGAAGTTGGCGTGCATGCCCGAGCCGTTCCAGTCGGTGTCGCCGAGCGGCTTGCAGTGATACTCGATGTCGATGCCGTAGGTTTCGGTCAGGCGCTGCAACAGGTAGCGAGCCATCCACATTTCGTCGGCGGCCTTTTTGGAGCCCTTGCCGAAGATCTGGAATTCCCACTGGCCCTTCGCCACTTCGGCGTTGATGCCCTCGTGGTTGATGCCGGCGGCAAGACAGAGCTCGAGATGCTTCTCGACGATCTCACGCGCGACCGAACCAACATTGCTGTAGCCGACGCCCGTGTAATACGGGCCCTGCGGCGCAGGATAACCCGAGGTCGGGAAGCCGAGCGGCCGGCCGTCCTTGTACATGAAATATTCCTGCTCGAAGCCGAACCACGCGCCTTCGTCGTCAAGAATGGTGGCGCGCCGGTTGGTCGCGTGCGGGGTGACGCCATCCGGCATCATGACTTCGCACATCACCAGGACGCCGTCCTTGCGCGCGCCGTCGGGATAAACCGCAACCGGCTTGAGCACGCAATCCGAGCTTCTGCCTTCGGCCTGCATGGTCGATGAGCCATCGAAGCCCCACAGCGGGAGCTGCTCGAGCGTCGGGAACGAAGCGAATTCCTTGATCTGTGTTTTGCCGCGCAGATTCGGTGTCGGCGTATACCCGTCGAGCCAGATATACTCGAGCTTGTACTTGGTCATTGAGCCTCTCTTGAGTTTAATGCTGCTAGGTGCGGAAACCTCGGACTTTGGAGGTTAGAAGCCCTGCAGTCCCCGCACACGTGTACCCGGCCACGTCAGGCCGTTTCTTACCAAGCAATTAAAGTGCCAAAACGCTGCAACGCGGCACTGGACGGCGTTGGGCTGTCCACCGTCGCGCGTGCGTTTTTTGATGCGACATAGAAGCGCGCCTGACATGCGCGCCAGGCGGCCAAAAGGCGCTTTCGAGCCCGCCTGAAGCCCGATTCTACGGCAGTTTCGGTCCGCAGCTCCCGGCCCGATTAAAGCTGCAGCAGCCTTTTGCGCCATTCGGCGGGAGGTTCGGTCGCGGCCGGCAACCTTCCCCCCGGCTCAAGCGTTAGTCACCTGCCCATTGCCTCACACGAAGCAAAACAGGAAGTGCCTATAAAATGCACATTAGATGACTTTATTTGAGCAATTTGCATTCCGGGAGGGCGCGAACGATATCGCAGTCTCGGTAACTAACGGAGAACGAGTCGGGCGCACCATGGTGGTTCGCTCGATCCAGGAGAGACCAGGATGATCAATACAGGTGTGAATGAGGGATCTGCCAAGATCTATCAATTCCCAGCCGGGGGCCGGTCGGCCTTGGCGGGACGTCGCTATGGCGAGACCAAGCCCGACTTTGCCGCGCCGGCGGTCGATGTCGCGGACTGCAGCGGCAGCTGGTACCACGCAGCGGCCATCGAGGAAACCAAGCCTGGGCGTGACCACTGATGCCAGCCCAATGTTCGGTAAATCCGCGTCAAAGAGTTCAGGCGCGGTCGGTGAAGTAGAAAAGGGTCGGAACGCAATCGTTTCGGCCCTTTTTCATGCAAACCTTGTTTTTACGTCAGTTCGCATGCCGTTACCGGCCGTTTGGCGTGCTTGAGCGTGGTGAGCCCGGCCTTTGTGACTTTCAGGGTAATCCCGCGGCCCGTATAGCGCGACCCCGAAAACGCCACACCCTTTTTCAGCGTCACCGCCTTGCCATCGAGTTGCAGATGGGCGCGTGAATCGTACCGGAAAAACCCGGCAATGAATTGCGTGCCGTCGGCGCAACGATAATTTTTGAAAGTCGCCTGTGCCAACGCGGCCGACGAGCCGACCGCTCCCAAAAACATCGTTCCCAGAAGCAACGCCGCCGCGAAACCAGCGATCTTGCGATTATTCATATTCTCCTCCTGACGGCCCGAGTATAGACCAGAGGGCAAGACGCGACACACCCCGGCTCGATCGCCGCACAAGAATTGCATCTCCAAGAATTCGATCAAGAATTCCGTAAGGCAGCCCCGATGTCAGATTCCCCTGCCCGTCATCTCAATCTTGCTGGCGCCAGCAATTTCCGCGACCTCGGCGGTTATCTCACCCGGGACGGCCGCACGGTACGCTGGCGGCAGATGTTCCGGTCCAACCATCTTGGCCATCTCACCGATGATGACGCTGCGGTCTTGCGCTCGCTCGGCGTCAAGAGCGCGTTCGATTTTCGAGGCACGACGGAGCGCGCCGAGGCGGTGTGCGGCCTGGCCGATATTACCGTGCATTCGCTGCCGGTGGAGCCAACGGTGGTCGCCGCACTTCGTGCCATCGCCGCCAGCGGCACGGCGCTGTCGACCGACCACGCCGTCGAGGTGATGCGCGATTCCTACCGCAGCTATGTGCAGCAAAATACGCCGCGCTTCCGGGCGCTGTTTGCGCATCTGCTGGAAGACCGCGCCCCGCTGGTGATCCATTGCACCGCCGGCAAGGATCGCACCGGCTTCGCCTGTGCGCTGATCCTGCATACGCTCGGCGTTCCCGACGAGGTGATTGCGGAAGATTATTTGTTGACCAACCAATTCTACCGCAGGGATCCCGCCGCCAGCAGCGACCTGCCTGATCACGTCAAGCAGGTGCTGGGTTCGGTGCAGCCCGCGTTCCTCAGCGCTGCGTTCGAAGCCATTGACGCCGACTATGGCAGTCTCGAAGCTTATCTCCGCGACGGCATCGGTCTTGGCGAAAAGGAGCGCGCGGCGCTCGCGGCGCTCTATCTGCAATCCTGATTTAATCGTGTTTCACCCGCCGCATCGAAACGATTCGCGCGGCCGACTTTCGGCGCGAGTGTGCCTCGCGATCGCTCAGGCCGCGGCTTCCATTTCCATTTCTGCATCGAGATCGGCGATGACATCCTCGAACGCCTGGATCGCCTGCTGGATCGCCGCAATCTGCATCAGCTCCCAGTCCTTGATTGGACCGTTGCGGTTTTGCAGCGCGACCACCAGGTCCCGCCGCTGCTCCTTAAGCTGAACGAGCGGTAAACCGTGGTCGGGTAGTGATCCCATCGTGATGCCCCTGCCTTGGATTGGACTCCCTTATAGCGATCGAGCTTCTGAAATCGACTTACGCAACTTGCGCAAATTTTACGGATCACCCCCTGATCCGTAGTCTTACGTAGTCCGCATCGCCGCTTCGGCCTTTTTGGACGTGAAATTCGCCGCATTGCTGATGAAAATCCTGACGATAGTTGCCGTTCATTACCGCGGAGGCCCATTATGGATGGAAAAGTCATTGTCGTGACCGGCGCCCTCGGCGCGCTCGGCAGCATTGTCGTTGACCAAGCGCTGGCGGCCGGCGCCAGGGTCGCGAGCGTGGACCACGCGCCGACGCAGGTGCCGGCTACATCAAACCAGTTCGAACTCGGCGGTGTCGACCTGACCGATGCGGCGGCGGCGAAGAAGGCCATCGATGCCGCGGCATCGCATTTCGGCAAACTAGACGCGCTGATCAACATCGCCGGTGGTTTTGCGTTCGAGACGGTCATTGAGGGCGATCCGAAGACGTGGCAGCGCATGTACGCGCTCAACGTCACGACTGCGCTTAACGCCTCGCGCGCGGCGATCCCGCACCTGACCGCGTCCGGTGCCGGACGGATCGTCAATGTCGGCGCGCTTGGCGCGCTGCAGGCGGGCGCCGGAATGGGCGCCTATGCCGCGTCCAAGGCCGGCGTGCATCGCCTGACCGAAGCGCTCGCCGCCGAATACAAGGGCAGGATTACGGTGAACGCCGTGCTGCCGTCGATCATCGACACCGCAGCCAATCGCGCCAGCATGCCGAAAGCCGATTTCAGCAAATGGGTAAGGCCAACAGAACTGGCCGACGTGATCCTGTTCCTCGCCAGCGATGCCGCCTCCGCCGTCACCGGCGCGCTGCTGCCGGTGAGCGGGCGGGTTTAAATCCTCAGTCCGCAAGCCTGCGCAGCATTGGATCGCGCCCGTTTGTCTGTCCCGCCGGCCAAGATAGCCGCTTACGCGCGATTTGGCCAAATCCGGGCTAAACTCGTGACACTGAGTCGCGGCCGCTTTGCCGCCGGAGCCTGTAGTTGGAAACCGCGCTTTACCTGCCCGTCAAACGCTTCCTTGAAAAGCTCGGCTTCACGGTCAAGGGCGAGATCGGCGGCTGCGACCTGGTGGCGCTCAGCGGCGACGATCCGCCGGTGGTGGTGATCGGGGAATTGAAGCTCACATTCAATCTCGAACTGATCCTGCAGGCGGTCGATCGCGCCGGCGCCTGTGACGAGGTGTGGCTCGCGGCCAAATTGTCGGCACGCGGCAAGGGCCGCGAAAGTGACGCCCGCTATCGCAACCTCTGTCGTCGGCTTGGCTTTGGCATGCTCGCGGTCACCAACACCGGCGACGTCGAGGTGATCGTCAAACCCGCCACGACAGCCCCTCGCCCCAATCCCAAGAAACGCTCGCGGCTGATCAGGGAGCATGAGCGACGCAAGGGCGATCCGGCGATGGGCGGCTCTACGCGCGCGCCGATCATGACGGCCTATCGCCAGCAGGCGCTGGCCTGTGCTGCGGCGCTTTCGGGTGGCCCGCGGCGCGTGAAGGATTTGCGGATCGAGATGCCGGACGCCGGCAAGATTTTGCTGCACAATGTCTATGGCTGGTTCGATCGCGCCGAGCGCGGAATCTACGTGCTGACCGATGCCGGGCGTGCTGCGCTGAAACGCTGGCCGCAACAACCGCTGGATCTGGCCGCCGCCGAATAGTCCCGACAAGGACGGTGAAACCGGGAGGACAACATGATCGTGGTTACCGGCAGTGTGACGGCGCGCCAGGACAGTTTCGACGAGGTCCGCCGCCTGAGCCTCGAGCACGTCCATCGTTCGCGCAGCGAACCGGGGTGCATCTCGCACACCGTGCATGTCGATTGCGAAAACCCGCTGCGGCTGGTGTTTTTCGAGCAATGGGCCGACCGCGCCGCGCTGCTTAACCATTTCGCGGTCCCCGCCTCGCGCGATTTCGTCAAATCGCTGCAATCGCTGGCTGCGGCCGCCACGTCCATCGAACTGTACGACGCTACCAGACTGGAGAAATTGTAGGTGCATGGCTGTAATGCCACGCCAAATTCATATTGCAATGCAACATAAGGGCACTTAGGTATCTCCGCATCAGATGCGAGGCCCCGATGAGCGAAGACTGGAACACGAAATATGGCACCCGGCGCGTACGGCGCGATCCGCCGACGCTGGAGGAAGCGATCTTCGCCGCCGTCGGCATTACCGACGATCAGCAGCAGCAGGCGGAAATCGCCGCAGCACTGATGGGCTTGCCGTACGAAGAAGTGCTGGCTGAGGTGAAGAAGACCGGCCGCGCGGTTGCGCGGTCCGCCACCCGCGTCATCACGGGCGAGCAAGGCGCCCAGCGCTCTGTCGTGGTCGAACGCAAGGTGATCAGGCGCTTCGGTAACGACAAGCGCACTGGTACCTGAAGTCCATTCCTGAAGATCTTAGTGTTAAAGGCCCCCGGGCAATCCGCGCGATCCAGGAGATCCGCGAATTGCCGCCAAAGCGTTTTTCAAGCGAAGTGGGCACCGGTTCGCGTCAAGAAAACGCGTCAAATCAAAAAATACAGAGCCCCGTTCCGATGCAAGCGGAACGGGGCTCTATCGATGGGCCTTCCGGTCAGGCCGTCCGGCCCCAGCCGGACATTCTCAGCATCATGGCCCAATAAGCACGATTGAAGTTCGTGATCGCCCGTGCGGCCTCGAGCGTCGTCGCCATTGCGGACGGCGCCCCTTCCGGCTGGTTCTGCTTGGCCAGATCGATGCTGCCGGTGGATTCGCCGTAGCGGAACGTCAGGTGTGCGCCAAACTTGTTGGCGAGCGCCCGCATCGCTTCATTCTGCGCGCCGGTGGTGATCCGCAGGCTCTTGTAACCCTTGGCCCGCGCCTCCGCGATCAGCTTCCTGAACAGGATGCTGCCGACGCCTTTGCGCCGTACCGAGCTCTCCACGCTGAAGGCGATCTCCGGCAATGCGTCAGGCGATTGCTCCGGCGGATGCAGTTCGGCGGCGCCGCGCACCACGCCATCCTCGAAATAGCCAATGATCACAGTGCCGTCGTTGGCGCATTTTTCGGCGTAGCGTTCAATGAAGCTGTCGTCCATGAAGCCATGAAAGCGATCATGGCGGCTGGTGCGGTCGAGCCGCAAAAGGTGATCGCGCAGCAGCGGCAATTCCTCTTGCTGGCTTAGAATCCGAACGGTGCCCTTGGCGCGGCTCGGAGCGGTAGTCTGGTAGTTCATAGTCATAACTCCTCGTGGTGGCCCTCGAGGAGGCGTCGAATCCCTAGACCACCTATATTGTGCATCGCAATATGAAGTTCAACCCCTTCAAATGCCTAATAAAAAGCCATTCCCCGCTTAACAATTCGGTAACCAAATCGACGCCAGTCGCGGCGCCCGGCAAGCTATTTGCACACACTGGATTTGAGCCGGGCTTTGGCTCACACTTACCCCGGTTCCCGGAGGTCCCATCGTGGCTGTCGTGCTCGACACGAGTTCTTCAGTTCCGGATCGACGCCTTGCGGTCTGGCAGGACATCGTCTGCGACACCTTTGTCGGTCTCGATTGCCACTCCGATATGCGGGAGGGATTTTGGGGCGCGGTTTCACAATCCGCGATCGGCCGCGCGACGTTTACCCGCGTCGATTCCTGCGCCCAGCGGGTGTTCCGCACGCCATCCCGGATCGCACGCGCCAGCGAGGATTACGTGCTGGTGGCGCTGGGCAACCACGGCGTCAACGGCGTGTATCAGGACGGCCGCGATGCCGTCGTGTCCGCGGGACAGTTCGTCATTTACGACACCACCCGCCCCTACGAGCTGCGCTTCGATGACAGTTTTTCACAAACGATCCTGCAGATGCCGCGAAAACTTCTGCAGCAACGCATCGGCGCGTTCGACGCGCTGACCGCGACCACCTTCTGCAGCAGTCGGCCCCTGGAAGGCTTGGCTTACGAATTTCTGGTTAGCACCAGCAAGGTCGTCGACCACGTCGATCCCGCCACTGCTTCCCGCCTCCTGGATCAGGGACTGGATCTCATTGCCATGGCCTTCGCCGATCGGATGCATGCGCGTTCGTCGGATCAGTCGTTTCACCGCTCTGCGCTGCTTTATCGGCTCAAGAATTACATCCTGACGCACCTGAGCGATCCCGACCTGTCGATCTCGCGGGTTGCCGCGGCCACCGGAATCTCGCCGCGCTATGCCAGCGATCTGATGGCCGACGAGCAGCACTCGTTCCGCGGCTATGTCCAGATGCAGCGCCTGGAGCGGTGCAAGCGCGACCTGTCGGACCCGGCGCATGCGGCCCGGCACATCAGCGACATCGCATTCGCGTGGGGCTTCAACGACCTCGCCCATTTCAGCCGGATCTTCAAGCAGAGGTACGGCGCTTCGCCGCGCGAATGGCGCGAGCACCCGCCGCAATAAATTCTCCTCCGATCGGTCTGGCCTCCCGCGGCGGCACAACGCCCGCCGCCTGCGGCGACGTGCCTGGCTCGACGCCGTCACGGCTGACCATTGCAAGTTAAGACAAGTTTTCGTTCTGCCACGGACAAGCGCCACGGCCAGGGGCGGCGGTAGGCTTTCGACCCAGCGATTGCCTTATCTCCCAACGCAGAAGGATGATTTCGATGGGTCTCGTGCACCAGAAGTACAAGGTAGCGGTGGTTCAGGCCGCGCCGGTCTTTCTCGATCTCGATGCGACTGTGGACAAGACGATCGCGCTGATCGAACAGGCCGCGGCCCAAGGCGCCAAACTGATCGCGTTTCCCGAAACCTTCATTCCCGGATATCCGTGGCAGATCTGGCTCGGTGCGCCCGCCTGGGCGATCGGCCGCGGCTTCGTGCAGCGCTATTTCGACAACTCGCTGGCGTTCGGCAGCCCGCAAGCCGACAGGATCAGCAAGGCCGTCAAGCGCGCCAAGCTGACCGCGGTCCTCGGCCTCTCCGAACGCGCCGGCGGCAGCCTCTACATCGCGCAATGGCTGATCGGGCCCGACGGCGAGACCATCGCCAAGCGCCGCAAGCTGCGGCCGACCCATGCCGAACGCACCGTGTTCGGCGAAGGCGACGGCAGCGACCTTGCCGTGCATGATCGCGCCGATGTCGGCCGGCTCGGGGCCTTGTGCTGCTGGGAACATCTGCAGCCGCTGTCGAAATACGCGATGTACGCCCAGAACGAGCAGGTTCACGTCGGCGCCTGGCCGAGCTTCTCGCTGTACGACCCGTTCGCGCATGCCCTCGGCCATGAGGTCAACAATGCCGCGAGCAAGATCTACGCGGTCGAGGGCTCATGCTTCGTCCTCGCTCCCTGCGCCGTGGTCTCGCAGGCCATGATCGACGAGCTCTGCGACTCCCCCGAGAAGCACGCGTTCCTGCATGCCGGTGGCGGTCACGCGGTGATCTTTGGGCCGGACGGCAGTTCGCTCGCCGAAAAACTGCCGCCCGATCAGGAAGGCATTCTCTATGCCGATATCGATCTCGGCATGATCGGGGTGGCGAAGAACGCCGCCGATCCCGCCGGACATTATTCCCGGCCTGATGTCACGCGGCTGCTGCTCAACACGTCCCGCGCCAACCGCGTCGAGCATTTCACGCTGCCGGTCGATGCCGAGGTCATGAGCGAAATCAGGCTTCAGGCCTGAGAGCTTTAGAAGGTTCTGCCAGCTGACGAGGAGCGAGCCCATGGAATCCGCGATCCCGGACCATCTGCGAAGCGCGCGCACACGCCACCGTCGCGTCCCGGACGATTATGCGCCGCCCTACCCGTCGTTCGTGGCGCGCCACAAGCCCGCCGTGGCGCGGGTGGTGATGGCCTATTTCGGCGTCCAGACCCGCGGCGAGCCGTCAGAAGCCGCCGAGCAGGCGCTGGCGTGGATCGTCGCCGCTTTCGGGCAGAATGGCGGCCCAGCGCATTGGGACCGGGCGCGCTATATTGATGAAGCCGGTTTCACCAATGTCGTCACGGTGGCCTATTGGGACGATCGCGCCAGGTTCGATGGCTGGTTCCCAGCGGCGCGCGAGGGCTGGACCGGCGAGCGACGAAACGCCGGCGGTGTGGGCACGTTCATCGAGGTGCTGCATCCCAGCGTGGAAGGCTATGAGACCTTGTTCTCGTCCCTCGGAAGACCCGAAGGCGTCGCGGTTCTCGCCGACGGCATGAGCGGCGAGATTCAGGAGCACGCCTATTGGGGCGGCATGCGTGATCGCATTCCAAAATCCCAGAGCAGCGAGATGGCGCCATCAGGAAACATCACCGCTGTCCGTGATGGCGCCCGCATCAGGGTCATCCCTTCGGACAATGTGTGCCTGATCCGGTCGGGCCAGGATTGGGGTGATACCGAAGCCTCCGAACGCAAAATGTACCTCGAGGACGTCGAGCCGGTGTTGCGGGAAGGCATGGACTTCCTGCGCGATGACGGCCGCTCGATCGGCTGTTACGCCAACCGCTATATGACGGTGGTCGCGCCCGACGGCACACGGAGCGAAAAATCCTACGGCATGAGCTGGTGGAAGAGCCTCGCGGCCCTGGAGCGATGGGCGGAATCGCATCCGACCCATGTCCGGATTTTTGGCGCCGCGATGAAATATCTGTCGACCTTGGGTCCTGCCGCGAAGCTGCGGCTCTATCACGAGGTCACGGTGGCGCGGGCCGACGAAGCCTTCTTTGAATATCTGGATTGTCACCCGCGTACCGGAATGCTGAACGCCGTGCAGACGGACGCCATCTAAAGCGTTTTCGAGCGAAGTGGATACCGGTTCGCGTGAAGAAAACGCGTCAAAACAAGAGTCTAGAGCTTCGGTTCTGATTCAATCAGAACCGATAAGGCTATAGACCGCGACCGGACGCCGCCTACAGCACCATCTGGGTCTGGGTGACGATCGCGACCAGCTTGCCATCGTCGGTCTCGAGCCGGGTCTGCCAGACCTGCGTGCGTCGTCCCCGGTGCACCGGGGTCGCGGTCGCAATCACCGTGCTGCCTTCCTTGGCGCCGCCGATGAAATTGGTCTTGCTCTCGATCGTGGTGGTGCCCTTGGCATCCTCGGGCAGATTGATGACGGTCGCGGCGGCGCCAACCGAATCCGCAAACGCCATCACCGCGCCGCCGTGAATCGTGTTGCGCAGCGTGCAGAGCTCGGGGCGCACCAGCATCCGTGCTACCACGCGGTCCTGGTCGGCTTCGACAAAGGTCACGCCCTTCAATTCCGCGAACGGCATCTTCATCGATTGGATTTTTTCCAGCAGCGTCATAATTCCTCCCGTACTTCCTTCAAACGATTCCGCAGGAAGCATGGAGGAGCCAGGTAAATCAGGCAATGACCTCGGAGGTAATGGTGCCGTGACAAGACCGCGTTAATTCTGCATATGGTGCCCATGCGCCAGTTCCCGCCCCGCCGGATCGTCTGCCTCACCGAAGAGACCGTGGAGACGCTGTATCTGCTCGGCGACCAGGACCGCATCGTCGGCGTCTCCGGCTATGCAGTGCGGCCGCCGCAGGTACGCCGCGAGAAGCCGCGGGTATCGGCCTTCATCTCGGCGGACATTCCGAAGATCCTGGCGCTGCAGCCGGATCTGGTGCTGGCTTTCTCCGACCTGCAGGCCGACATCGTCGCCGAACTCGTGCGCGCCGGCGTCGCCATCCATGTCTTCAACCAGCGCGACGTCGCCGGGATTTTGGCGATGATCCGCACGCTCGGCGCACTGGTCGGTGCCGCCGATCGCGCCGAGCAACTTGCCACCAGCTTTGAGCAGCGCCTCGCCACGATTGCAGCGACGCCCCGTCCCTCACCCAAACCAAAAGTCTATTTCGAGGAGTGGGACGATCCCATCATCAGCGGCATCGGCTGGGTGTCCGAACTGATCGAGATTGCCGGCGGCGAAGACGTATTGCCAAAGCTCCGGTTTCAGCAGGCTGCCAAGGACCGGGTCATTTCGGCGGACACGGTGCGCGACACCGCGCCCGACGTGATCCTGGCCTCATGGTGCGGCAAGAAGGTCGTGCCTGACCGGATCAGGCAACGACCGGGCTGGAGCGATGTCCCGGCGGTGCGCAACAACCGCATCGTCGAGATCAAATCGCCGCTGATCCTGCAGCCCGGTCCGGCCGCGCTGACCGACGGGCTGGATGCGATCGTGAAGGCGCTCTGGCCGCAGCGAGACTGACAGCCGACATTGAACCGGCGCGCTCACTTGAGGAACAAACGATCTCGGGATCATCGTGTTGAACGTGACGTAGAGAGGGTTGTGCAAGCATGTGGCGACTATCGACAGCGAAGCGACATCTTGCTTTCGGCCTGGCTCTGGCCGGCGGCCTCTTCGCCGGCCTCGCCAACGCTGCCGATCCGATCACGCCACCGGGCAGCCGCATCAGTCTCGCGCCACCGAAGGGCTTTGTCGTCGCCACGACATTCACAGGCTTTCAGGATCAGGCGCACCATGCATCGATCTTGATCGCGGAATTCCCTCCGGTCGCGTTCACGCAGTTCCGTAACGGCCTCACAGCTGAAGCGATGGCCAAGCGAGGGATGCGCCTGCTGTCGACGGAGACGATCGAGGGGGTGCCCTACGAGCAGATTACGGTGCGTGCGGAGCAACGCGCCGGGAATCAGGTTTTTGACAAATGGCTGATGGTCATCAACGGCCCCGACATGACCGGAATGTTGACCGTCTCGATCGCCAAGCCTGCGCCAAAGCAGCTGTCGGATGCCGTGATCCGCGCCGCGCTTGCCAGCGTCCGCATCCATGCGACGGCCTCGGGCGATCCGATCGCCGCCCTGCCGTTTTCGATCGAGCCGACAGCGCGCTTTGCGTATCGCAAGCCCCTGGCCGGCAGGGGCCTGTTGCTGAAGGAAACGCCGCCTCCACCGGAGGGGAAGCTGGACGATGTCGGCTTCATCGTCAGCCTCGCCACCGAAGCCACCATTGCGCCCTCTGATCAGCAGCGCTTCGGAGAACAGCAATTTCTCAACTCGAGAACCATCACCGACCAGAAAATCCTGAGCACCAGACCGCTCACGACGTCGACCATGGCCGGCTTCGAATATCTTGGAGAGGGCAAAGGCGCCGGTGGCCGCCCGCTCCGCTACCTCGTCGTTGCGCTCTATCCGTCGGGACGCCCCTTTGTCCTGCTGGGCATGGCGCCGCCGGAGCGATTTGACGAGGCCTTGCCGGAGTTCCGCGCGATGGTCGAAAGCTTCAAAGCAAAGCCGTAGAGCGTTTTCCAGCGAAGTGGATACCGGTTCGTGTGAAGAAAACGCGTCAAAATAAGAGTCTAGAGTTTACACCTTCTCCACCCCGCACCATTCCGCGATGAACAGCGCGGTGGCCTTGGTCGATTTCCGCAGCGAATCCAGATCGACATATTCGTTGAAGCCGTGGATCGCCGCGCCGCTGGCGCCGAAGCACAGGCTCGGGATGTTGTAGTTCAGGCCATAGAACCGGGTATCGGTCAGCGCCGTGAAGACGAGGTCCTCGACCTTGCCGCCATAGACGGCGCCAAACGCCTTGCCGAAGGCAGCTTCCGGTGCGGCAGCGTCCTTCAGCTCATAGCCTTCCGACAGGAAGCCCGACCATTGCACCTCGGGCGGATTGTTGGAGAGGAAGCGGTGGTCGCGCGAGGCCGCGGAGACGCAGGCCAGAATCTCCTTCTGGCAATCCTTGATCGACCAGCCCGGCAGTACAGCAATGCGGCAATCGACATCGCACCACGCCGGCACGCTGGAAGCCCAGTCGCCGCCCTTGATGATGCCGGGGTTGAAGTTGATCGGATGCGTCAGCGTCTTGAAATGCGGATCGGCCTTGGCGCGCTCGTTCCATTCGGCCTCGAGCTTGCCGATCGCATGAACCAGATGATAGGCCGCCATGATCGCATTCGAGCCGGAGCCCGCGTAAGCCACATGCACGGGAACGCCGCGCACCCTCAACCGAAACCAGATCACGCCGACCTGCGAACGCACCATCTTGCCGCCCGTCGGCTCCGGAATGAAGCAGGCGTCGGCACGGTAGCCGCGCTGCAGGGTCGAGAGCGCACCGACGCCGGTACTCTCCTCTTCGATCACGGACTGAAAGTGAATCCGCGCGGTCGGCCGCAGGCCGGCGGCCTTGATCGCATCCAGCGCATAGAGCGCGCCGATGGTGCCCGACTTCATGTCGCAGGCGCCGCGGCCATACATCTTGCCGTCCTTGATCACGGGCGAGAATGGCGGCGTCTCCCACATGTCGAGCGGGCCGGCCGGCACCACGTCGCAGTGCCCCTGCAAGATCAGCGATTTGCCGCCATTGCTCCGCGGACGGTAGGTGCCGACCACGGTGCGCGCCTTGGAAAAATCATGCTCGATCGGGCCGAAGCCGCGCAGATCCTTCAAATCCTCGACATCGATATGCCAATCATCGACCTCGTAGTCCCGCGCGCGCAGGAGATCGCCGATCATGTCCTGGCACGGCCCCTCGGCGCCGCGGGTCGAGGGGATCGCGACAAAGTCGCGGGTCGTCGCAAGCTGCGCATCAAACCCGGCATCGACGGCGTCGAGGATTCTTTGTTGCGTATCGGTGGTCATGCGGCGGCTCCAATCGAGAATCTAGCAGGTGATGAGAACCGGCACCCTAACACATAGCGTTTTCAAGCGAAGTGGAGACCGGTTCGCGTGAAGAAAACGCGTCAAAACAAAAGAGGCTCAGCCGACGGGGTAATGCAGAAGATGGGCCTCCCGCAAGGCGTCATCGAGCAGACGGCCTTCCGAATAGGCGCGCAGCGATTGCGGCCGTTTGACACCGGCTAACAACCGCGGGCACGGTTCCGGCGCGCCGATCACGGTGCGGACCGGAATGCGCTCGGCGTAGATCGGCAACGCATAGTCCTCGTCATCGTCGGCGACGCCCTTGGTGCGGATCTTGGCCGACGCCTGCTCGATCTCCATCGCGATGACGGCACTCGCCTTGATTTCCTGCTTGGTGCTTTGCCGCAAGGAGGCGGTGCGGTCGGGAAAGAACCGGTCGACCATCGCGACAAGCGCGCGCGCTTTCTCGTCCGGGTCGGTGACGATGTAGGCGGTGCCGAAGGCCATCACGGCGCGGTAGTCGGCCGAATGGTTGAAGCCGCACCTTGCCAGCACAAGGCTGTCGAGGTGCGCGACCGTCAGGCACACCTTCTGCCCGTCCGACTGGTTCTCCAGCATGCGGCTGGCGCTGCTGCCGTGCCAGTATAGCCTGCTCCCTTCCCGCCAGAAGAACGTCGGCGTGCAATAGGGCTGGCCGTCGATCACATAGGAAACGTGACACAGCATCGACGCGTCCAGCAGGCCGTGGACCGTCGCGTGATCGTAGCGGCCGCGCTCATGCAGGCGCTTCACCCGGTTGCGCGGCGACACGGGATACGAATTGGCGGCTTCGCTTACGGTCACGACAGCTCCTGTCAGGATCAGTGAATGATGACAGCAGTTGTACCGGCCAATTTGGTCTGCGATAGTGCCAATTCCATGCGAAAAATTCCGACCAATTCTCCGGCGCCGCCACGGAAGACCGAACTGCCGCTCGACCTTTCCGGGCCGCATGTGACGCCGCGGGCCTCTTCGCCGCACCGGCTCTATCAGGCACTGTGCCACGCCATCGTCAGCGGCATCGTGAAGCCCGGCGAACCGCTGCCGCCCTCGCGGACGCTGGCAAGCCAGACCGGTTTTCGGCGCAACGCGGTCACGACGGCTTATGAGCGGCTGATATCAGACGGGTTTGCGGTCGCCGTCGTCGGCTCGGGCACCTTCGTCGCCGCGCGCATCCCCGCGCAGGTGAGCGGCGCCGGCAAGGCCAGGATCGTCATCGAGACGCCGCCGCAAGGCACCCTGTCGCTCGGCTGCACGCATATCGACGAGCGGGCCCTGCAGCGCTTCCGGTCCTTTGTCGGGCGGCGGATGCGCGCCTTCGGGACCGATCACCTGCACTACGGCGATCCCCGCGGCAGCCGCGAGCTTCGCACCGCGATCGCCGACCATCTGCTGTCGGCACGCGGGCTGCGCTGCGATCCGGACCAGATCATGCTGGCCTCGGGAACCCAGCACGCCCTGCGGATCGTGCTCAGCGCCATTCTGAGGCCAGCCGATCAGGTCTGGTGCGAGGACCCCGGCTATCCCGCCGCGCGGCGCGCCATCGAGCACTGCGGCTACCGCCCGGCCCCGGTTCCGGTCGACGCATCAGGCTTGATCGTCGCCAAAGGCCGCACGTCAGCGCCATCGGCGCGCGCGGCCTATGTGACGCCCTCGCACCAGTTTCCCCTCGGCGTGCAGATGTCGATGAGCCGCCGGCTGGAACTGCTCGATTGGGCCAGGGACGCCGACGCTTTCGTACTGGAAGACGATTACGACAGCGAGTTCAGGTATGACGGCGCGCCATTGTTGTCGCTTGCTGGCATCGATCATTTGCAGCGCGTGATCTACATGGGCACGTTTTCAAAGACGCTGTTTCCCGGCCTGCGGATCGGCTATTGCGCGCTGCCCGAGAGGCTGATCGGGCCGGTGACGACGGCGCGCGCCGCGCTCGATCGCTTTCCCGGCACGCTGCTGGAAGGCGCTGTCGCGGACATGCTGAATTCCGGCGCGTTCGCCGCCAATCTGCGGCGGGTGCGCGGGCTCTACCGCGAGGCCCGCGACGTGCTGGCATCGACGCTGACAACAGCATCGGAAGGCCGCCTGTCCGTGCCGGTGCCATCGCAGGGCCTGCACCTGGTGGCGCGGTTCGAGCCGTCGGTCGACCCAATGGTTGCCTCGCAGGCGAAGACCGCGGCCGGCGTCGAAGGCTGGCTGCTGGCCGAAACCTATCATCGCGCGCAGCCGCTGCCGGGATTTGTGCTGGGGTTTGCTGGTCACCCGCTTCCGCAGTTGAAGGCATCGGCTGAGAAACTTGCGAAGGCGTCGTTGGCCGCGCTGCGCGGCGCCCGCAAGGCTGACGCTCATGGAACCAGAGCCGGCAAATCGCGAAAGCCCGCGTCGGCGCGATCCCGAGCAGCGCGCTAACCTGGCGCCTAGGAGAATCGTCGACGCATCCGCTAAATGCGTGAAGCACTCGTCACGATGGAGACACCGAATGCCAGCGAATCGCAACGTTATGTATCTCATCATCGGCGTACTGGCCGTTGCCGTCGGCGTGCTCGGCTACAATCTCTATCAGGCCAAGAAACAGCCCGAGGGCGTGCAGATCAATCTCGGCCCCGACGGGCTGAAGATCCAGAGCAAGTGAGGGAGGTCAATTTGGCAATCACGAAGGCCGTGACGGCCCCGGCTCTTGCGGTTTCCGCCGGCCTTGCCTTGTGCCTGCTCGCTTCACCGGCCGCCGCTCAGCAGGTCGTCCCCAACGAGCGGAATATCGTCGATCTGCGGCTCGGTCAGCGCATCCTCGTCGACGACGGAACCTGCCCGGCCGGACAGATCAAGGAAATCTCGGGCTCGCAGATGACGACATCGGGCGTGCTGCGCGTCCGCAAATGCATTGCGCGCCTGGGGACGAAGCAGAGGCGGTAGGGCGTGTACTCATTAAACCGCGATAGTCGCAATCTCAGGCAGGCGAGCCTGCCTTCGCACGAATGGCCATCGACCGCTTGAAAAGCGCGTTGGCATCGGCGTAGCGGCTCTGATACTTGTAGAGACGGGCCAGGTTTTCCAGGACATCCGCGAGGTCCGGATGGTTCGGGCCGACCGTCTTTTCGAAGGTGGCCACCGACCGCTTGTAAAGCCGCTCGGCGTCGGCGTTACGGCCCTGTCGCCCATAAACAGTGGCCAGATTGTTCAGCGCCTGCGCAACATCAAGATGGTCGCGACCGAACGCTTTCTCGGTCACGGCTATCGACCGCTTGAGCAGCCGCTCGGCATCGGCATAACGATGCCGGTTGGTGTAGACATCGGCCAGGTTATTCATCAAAACCGTGGCGTTCGGATCGCTCGGACCGTGCGCCTTCTTGAGAACGGCCAGCCCGCGCTTGAACAGCCGCTCGGCCTGGTCGTATCGACCCTGATTGCTATAGAGAGCGGCCAGGTTGCTCAGCGCCAGCACGATGTCCGGATCGTCAGGACCGACCGTTTTCTCACGAATGGCGATCGACCGCTTGAGGAGCGGCTCCGCCTCGGCAAAACGCTCTGTCGTGCGGTAGAGTTCGCCGAGATTATTCAGCACGCTTGCGACTTCGGCATGGTCCGGACCGAGTGTCTTCTCCTTGATAGCCAATGAACGCTTGTACAATGGCTCGGCAACGGCGTATTGACCCAGATTGTAGTGGATCGTGCCCAGGTCATTCAGTGGCATGGCGACCATTGCATCATCGGGACCAAACTCCTTCTCGCGAATGGCCAACAACTGCTGGGCCAGCGGAAGCGCTGCCGCGTACTTTCCGACCCGATAGAGTTCGTTGGATTCCTGGTTGAGACGGCTTGCCTCATCCTGCTCGGCGTAGGATGGCACGATGACTGACAGGCTCAGGGCCAGCGCGGTGACCGCAATGCGGATAGATGCTTTCATGGCCTTCATCACATTTGCCTCCGTCGCGGTTCTTGCGCGACATACCCGCCCTTTGTGTCTTCAGAGGCCAGAGAGGTTCATACTGACGGGTCACCGCGCAGCAATCACGCCATGCGACCGCTTTTGGGGCACCTTTCGGACCTGACGTACTCGTTCGGCGATGTCCGTTGATCGGGGACGAGCAGAAGTTCGCGGTCTACTGTCAAAGTGTAGCGGTTGCCCCGAAGCGGAAACCGAGCGTCCAATCATCGCTGATGAACCATTTGTTCCGCGCCCCGACTAAAGGACAAATGAACGTCCGGAGAATGGCGGTCGGTTGTTCCGGCTGCTCCGACCAACGTGCGGAGACCACGTGCGATGCAGATGCGCTTCTCAACATACCGGTTGTTAGCATGCATGGCCGTGGTGGTTCTCGCCGGGTTGCCGAGAGTGGCAGCCGCAGACGAGTTGGATTTCTGCATAAAGCTGTCAGATGACCTCGCGGTCACAGAGTGCTCGCGCGCCATCGAGTCGCACCAATACACCGGGCGAAGCCTCGCGCGGCTGTATACGCGTCGCGGCGGGGCGTACCAGGCACAGGGCGATCCCAACCGCGCAGTGGCTGACTACAACGAGTCGATGCGGATCGATCCGACGTATCCGGCTGCGTACAGCAACCGCGGCAACATTTGGTTCCACAAAGGCGACTTCGACCGGGCCATCGCGGACTATAACCAGGCGATCCAGCTCAATCCGAAATATGGGGTCGCCTACCTCAACCGCGGCAGCGCCTTGGGTTCCAAGGGCAACCTCGACCGGGCCATCGCGGACTTCGACCAGGCGATCCAGCTCGACCCGAAAGATGCTGAAGCGTACTACGGCCGCGGCAGCGCCTGGAGCGCCGGGGGCAAATACGACCGGGCCATCGCGGACTATAACCAGGCGATCGAGCTCAATCCGAAATATGGGAGCGCCTACGTCAACCGCGGCAGCGCCTGGGGCAACAGGGGCGACCTCGACCGGGCCATCGCGGATTTTAGCCAGGCGATCCAGCTCGATCCGAAAATTGCCAAAGCCTATTACAACCGCGGCATGGCGTGGGAGAAGAAACGCAGTCTGCAAGCGGCATTGGCTGACTTTAAGATGCACTCTCAACTCGCTCCGGCCGATCCAGACGGCCTGAAGGCTGTGAAGCGCGTATCGAAAGAATTGAGCAAGATGACGGGGCGGCGCTGACATGGCTCGACGTCTGGAAGCGGCACCATCGCAGGAGATAGACTGACGTGTCCGACACCCAGAAACTGACGCCCGCACTCTCGACGGCTGGGCGCGACCTGCTGAGGCGAGAAATATATAAAGGACTGGCGGACAGAGCGGCTGGCCGCGTCAAAGACCTCGATGTTGACGCCATCCTTGCCAAGGGAAAGGAGCTATTCCAGAAGTGCTCAATCTCCAATGCAAGGCAATTCGGAGTTGATGGTCGAAAGACGCTCTTCTTGCTGCTTCTCCTTTTCGCGATCCCCGCGAACGACTGCTCCGCGCAGACACCGCCGCCGCCAGTCGACGAACATGCGTTCGAGCGCGTGCCGCCGACGGTGGTGAAGAGATTGGCGACCCGCTTTTCGCTAGGCGCATTCGCCGGCCGCTTCGAGGAGACGCCGCTCGGCGCGGTCCGCAAAGCCGTGGGCGAAGGGACCATCCAACACCAGGGCGACGCTGGAGGTAGCATCTATTGGCTGTGTTATAGGCGCGCGCAGCATCGATTATGGGTCGTGTCCCACGGAGAGATGGGCGGCCCGGACCATCTCGTCACAGAGATCGTTGAAGAGCTCACCGAGAAAGGCACCGAGACCTCGACCGATTGCGCCATCATCCCGGAAAAGTTCGCGCCCCTCGTCTTGGACGGCAAGCTGCATTTAGGTATGTCGCGTCAGGAGGTAATCACGGCGTTGGGACCGCCGTCGAAGTCGGAAGCTGCTCAGATCGTGTATTCTCACGCCGGAAAGCTTGCAAACGGTTTCGATGAGACCGCATGGCTCATTCTCCGATTTCGTGAGGAAAAGCTCGTGTCCATGCGCGGCCTCAAGACCACGACGAATTGAAGTGGCTGCTATCGGAAGCTGAATACGACGAGGCGCTGTGGAAGAAGGACAGCAAGGTCAAGGGCTTCAACTAGACGCCAGACTGTCAAAGGACACTTCCGTTGTTGGCACCTTTGAGACATGTCTCCCATCCTGAGAATGTCCGTTCACCGATGTAGACCGGCAGTCGCCGTGGTCCGGCCAAACCGACACGAATGACCCGTTTCGGAAGTCGCTACGAAAAACAGTCTGGCATTGGCGTCAATTTGTCGCTCGACACGGCGCACCGGTTGCTTCGGGGCAGGCATCGCCCGATAATTAACATGTGAAAGTAGGTAACCAGCGGGGAACCTGCCATGGCTAATATCGAAGAAACACCGCGCAAGCTCGTTTTGAAAGCAGGCTCAACAACGCTTACGCTCGACAAGGATTCCGGCAAGGCAACGCTGCAGCAAAAAATGCTGCTGTGGAACAAGAAGCCTGTCGAGTTCGCGCTCTCCAATATCGACGACATCGCGGTGAAGTCGAACGTTGACGGCCTTTCAGGCGCGGCAATCCATCACAGCGTCTTGCACGAGCGTACTGGCGAGGTCATCGTCCTGACCACCGAGGAAGCCAAGGACGCCGCCGAAACGGTCAACAAGCTGCGTGGATTTATTGGACTGTAGGGCTCATGAGCAAGACGATTACCGCTCGGCTTCCGCACTTGTGCGGACACGCGAGTTCTGCTGCGATGTCTGCCATTGGCACTTTTGAGACAACTGGCCCTGGCGACCCGTTTACAGGGGAAGACCGGAAGTAGTCGGCCGACGGCCAAAGTGACGCGATTGACCCCAAAGAGGTCACCGAGCGCCGCCGTTCGACAATCCGACGCCGTTACCGGCGCAGGCTGTAAGACGTCAGATCAATTCGCCGCTTGAAGCGTGGCCGAAGGCGGCGACATCGATCCGCGCCGTTTCATCCGACACCTGCTTGAGAAGGTCAGCGAGCAGAGCGAGCACGCGGGCCCGATCCTGCAACAGGAAATAGCTCGCCCAGACCTCGCGCGTGTCGCGGACAGCGCCAGCCACATAGCCCGGATGCAGAGGCGCTGGCGCGCCGAGCCTTACCTGCCGTATGTGTCGACGATCCCGCGCCAAACGGCGCCGCGTTCGAAGGCGAACGATTCCTTTCCGACATTGGCATTCTTGGCTGCGGCCGTGACCACCATGACGAGCTTGAGCTCGGGGTCGACAAAGATCGACTGGCCATAAACACCTAGCAAGGCAAACCTTCGCTTCTCGCCGGGGTAGAGCCAGAACTGATAGCCGTACCCGAAATACGGCGTGGCCTTCCCCGGCGCGAACGCCGCGGGCTGCCGGCGCCAGTCGGTCGCGTCCAGCAGATAGTCCTTCGGCACGATCTGCTTGCCACCGACCGCGCCATCATTGGCCAGCAGCATTCCCAGACGCCCGTAATCGCGCAGCGTCGCATTGAAATTTCCCAATGCAGCTTCGGTGCCGTCCGCCGTCGTGGTCCAGGTCGCGTCGGCTTCGGCGCCCATCGGCTGCCAGAGCCGCGTGGTCAGGTATTGGCTGAGTGTGGTGCCGGTGACCTCGCGAAGCAGCACGGCCAGCAAGACGGTCTCGCTGGAAGCATAGTGAAACCGCACGCCCTGCTCGGCTTCGCGGGTCTCGAATTGGCGCAGCGCTGATATCGATCCATCGCGGCTGCGGGCAATCACGAACCGCGTCAGATCGTCCTTGCCGTCGTAGATTTCACTAAACTGCACGCCGGACGACATGCGCAAGGCACTGCGTATGGTGGTCTCGCCATAAGCACTGCCGGCAAGTTTGGGCACGTATTTCGAAATCAAATCATCCAACGAGGTGATCCGGCCCTCGGCGAGCGCCATCCCGACCGCCAGGCTGACGATGGATTTCGCCATCGAATGCGAGATGAAGCGGTCGGACGGCTTGCGATCGTACTGGTAGCGCTCGAACAGGACCGTGCCGTCCTTGATCACCAATAGCCCGGTGACGCGCTGGTGCGCGAGAAAATCATCGAGTGTCCAGCTCTGGTTTTCGAACCGGTAGCCGAGCTTTGTTTCGCCGCCGGCCGGCGCAAGCGGCAGCGGAGATGCGGCTTTGCTCAGCCTGTTGTGTGGAAGGATCTCGTCCAGATGGCTGAATGATCCAACCCGCACGCCCTCGTCGAAGAACCAGTTGGAGCGGGTGCCGACCGGATAGCCCTTGTCCTTGCCCAACAGCTCCTCGTCGGGTGCGGCAAAGGCTGGGACCGTCAAAGCACAAAGAAAGCATGCAAGGAGATATGTGGAAAAAATTCGTCGCTGCTGCATCGGCGGACTCCCGCGCGCGGGGCGAACGCCCTCGCGTTCTCCCCGCAGATCATCGAACAACATTGCCACATCATGGCGGGGACGGCTTGTCGAGCCCGTGACGACCGCCGTTAGCCAGTGGTTGTTTGAGATTTTGGGTGAACTAGTTCGACGACGGCTCGAACATGCATTGCAGCGTCGGCTTGGCGATCTTGGTGAAGGTTGGGCCGATTTCGGACTGCTTCGACGGCGGCACCCAAGCGGTCTCGATCGTGGGCACGCCGGTCTCGCTGATGCCGCGCAGCAAGGCTTCGCGCAGGTCATTGTCCTCGACGGTCGCGGCGGCGTGATCGTGCAAGCAACTGCAAACGGTTTCGGGATGCGCCCAGCGTCCCACCATGTGGGGCGCGCACAGCCGTACGAACTCACCGCGGGGATCGGGGAGCTTGAACATGGAGCCGATCGGCCCCTGCTGGAACCGCATCTGCGCCGTTAACTGGGTTTGGGCCTGGGCTGAAGCGCCCAGCAGGCAGGAAACCAAAATCGCAGCGGAACAAAAACGTACAAACATACTGGGCCTTTACCGGCAAATTCTCTTGCGAGCTGTTAGCTGCGATTAGTTGACAGCTGCGACAACGATCGACTGTGGAGCCGAGGTCGTCACCGGTGCGCCGTTGTAGGAGAAGGTGCCGATGCCGGGCAAGCCCTGGTCCGAGGAACCAGCGATCGAGGGACCAGCCAGGATGAAGGCGAAGGCGAGGATGAAGCTGATGGTCCGCATTTGACTGTCTCCAGTTTGGGTGCCGGCGTCCCCGCCGTTTCGTTGGCAGAGTGATAACCAACGGCTGTTTCGGGATATCTGCGCCAGAAGCGGAAAATGGTTTCATCGCAGGGGTGAATTGTTTCGTCGGCCCGCCGGGACGAAACATTGGCGATAAAAATCCAATGATTTCAATATAGCGATCAATGGCTGGACAGAGGTACAGGTCACCTGCGAGCCGGGGCCATTCTACTTTGCATGGGGTTGTTTTCGCGATTTTGAGTCTGGGCCCTGCCGTGCACCGCCGGAGAGAGGCGAAAACTGCCTCACTCGCTGTCGACAGCGCTCAAATCGGGATCGGGCGTCACCACCGGCGATCCGCAATAGGTGAACGTCCCTACCCCCGGCATGTCGCGATCGGCGCTGCCGGCCAGCGACGGGCCGGTCAGTACGAAAACCAGAGCAATTATGCAGCTGAGGGCGCGCATCTGACGTCTCCATTTACCATCTGGAGATGAGACGCCCGTTGCTGCCGGCCGGTTCGATGCGCCGTCGCAAGTTCTTACTCCAAGTTCTTAATCATTGTCTGCTGAATAGGCCGCAGCGCAGCAAACTCAACTGTGAACCGAAGCGTGGGTCCGACCGACCCAAGCAAACACCCGTGCAACTTTTCCTGTTGGTTCGGCGTTGTTCCGTTTCACAATCCAACAAAGGATAGCCGTCGTGGGCAATGGCAACATCAGTGTTGGCAATCAATCCTCGCCCCGCAAATCCGGCCAGCAACAGATGGCTGGTGCGATGTCGCAGCAGGGCGCACCGGTCATGGGCGACAATCAGGGCTCGCCACAAAAATTCGTGCGGCTGGTCGGCTGCCACGAGCCCAAGGCCAGGGGCCCTAACATCAAGGACTGCTCAGATGTCCGCCCACATCCCAATCCGGTGAAGCGGTAAGCCCCGGGACGGCCGCCGGGCCCGGACCACTATTGGATGAACTCGCCACATTTCTGCACCGCGGCGTCGGCGGCTCCCCAGGGCATGACCGGCACCGAAGATGTCGAGTTCTTGGGTGACCCCTCGATCAGCCGGTCCGAATAAACCATGTAGACCAGCACGTTCCGCTTGGGATCGCAGCCGCGGACGATCTGCATTTTCTTGAAGAACAGCGAACGGCGCTGGCGAAACATGTCGTCGCCCTGGGACATCTTGCCCTTGAACCGGATCGGCCCGATCTGGCGGCAGGCCAGTGAAATATCTGAAACTTCCTCGGCAAGCCCGAGCCAGCCTTTGTAACCGCCCTTCTCCGGTACCGTAAAATGGCAGGCCACGCCGTCGACCTCGGGGTCGTCGACACCGTAGGTTGCAAGCTTGTCATTTGGGCTCAGCCATTTGAACACCGTGGAGCGACGGAAGATCAGGTCCGGCTCGTCGGCGGCAAAGGCCGGGCCGGCCTGCCAAACCATCACCGCCAACACAGCCAACGACACGCCCAAGGCCAGATTTCTCCATGACTTGTCACACTTACCGATGGCCTTGAATGTCATTTCTATCTCCGCTGAAGGACCCACCGGTTATGTAATGTGCAAATGCCGCACAGGAAGGCGAGGAACGGTGCGGGGGAGCCCGCGTTTAACGGAATGTGAGGCTTTTTTGCTACGCTTGCGGCGAAAAGCGCAGATTTAGAGGGCTTAAGCTGGTGAACGCTTTTCGCGTCTGCAACAACAAATGATTATCGGAACATCGGATTCGACGATCTGGACTCAGGGAATTTGGGCGTGAGCGGGCATCGGCTTTTTGGGTTGAATAGTACAAGCGTAAGCAGTGCGAACCAGCGATTTTGGCAGATAGCTATTCTGGTTGCCGCAGGCACCATCGGTGCCTCCTCCCACGCCGACGCCGCCCTGTATTACTGGCAGGATTCCGACCCCAGCTTCTACCGGCCGGCACCCACCGCCCAGCCGCGCAAGCAGCGCGCGCGCAAGCCCTCGAAGGCCATGGTGGCCGCCGAAAAGGAAATCCGCGCCAAGCCGCAGGGGCCCCTGATCATCGCGATCTCGATCAACCAGCAAAAGGTCAGGGTCTACGACGCCAACGGAATCTTCGCGGAAAGTCCGGTGTCGACTGGCACGAAAAGCCATCCGACCCCGATGGGTGTGTTCAGCGTCATCCAGAAGCACAAGATGCACCACTCCAACATCTACAGCGGCGCGCCGATGCCCTTCATGCAGCGCATCACCTGGTCGGGCGTCGCGATGCATGCCGGCGCCCTGCCCGGCTATCCGGCGTCGCACGGCTGCATCCGTTTGCCGATGGCCTTTGCCGCGAAGATGTGGAACTGGACCAAGATGGGCGCGCGGGTCATCGTCACGCCCGGCGAAATGACGCCTTCGAGTTTCTCGCACCCGCTGTTGGTGGCGCAGAAGGTCGTGCCGCAACCTGTGGCCGCCGACGAACCGATGTCGGACGCGCCGGCGGTGAAATCCGACAAGGGCGCGGACGCTGGATCCGAAATGAAGTCCGCGAGTTCAGACGCGAGCCTCGAATTGCGATCGACCGTCGGTCACGGCACCCCCGATCGGACGCCGTTGCGCGAACGAACCCACACTGCGGATGCCAGCGGAGCCATGCCGGCGACCAATGCAGCCGTGACGATGTCCGATGCTTCGTCCTCGGCGAGCAGGATGCCGGTATCCGGCGAAGCCGCGAAGTCCGAGCCGGCGAAATCGGACGCTGAGGCGGAGCCCGCCAAGAGCGCCGACGCCGCGTCCACCGACAGCAATCCGGCCGAAGTGACATCGTCCGAGTCCAAACCGTCGGATGCTGCAACGGCCGAGGTCAAATCGGTTGAGACCGGCGACACGACCAAGAGCGAAATCTCCGCCAGCGACGCCCCGGTCGAGGCCAAATCGGCTGACGCGAAACCGGACGAGATGAAGTCGGACGAGGTGAAAACCGGGACGCTCAAGGCGGACGCGCCCAAGGTCGATACAACGAAAACTGAAGCACCAAAGGCAGCGGGGAAACCGGCAGAGCCCCTCAAGGCGATCGCCGATGCACCTGCCGTCGCGCCCGATGTGAAGAAGGATCCGTCGCGCCTGCCAGGCGTCGAGAAGGCCGCGGCGAAGCCGGAACCGAAGCGCACCGGGCAGATCGCGGTGTTCGTCAGCCGCAAGGATGGCAAACTGTACGTACGGCAGAATTTCACGCCGCTGTTCGACGTGCCCGTGACGATCGCGCCGAGCGAGCGGATGCTGGGCACGCATGTGTTCACGGCGGAAGTCGACAAGAACGATCCCAATCTCCTGCGCTGGTCGGTGGTGTCACTGCCGGTGACCGCCCGCAACGCGGCCCTCAAGGAAGAAGACGAGCGCGCCTCGCGCCGGCGCAAGGTCGCCGGCGGAGCCCCGGCCGAAGCCAAGCCGGCACCGGCGCCGAACAGCCCGGCCGAAGCACTGGACCGCATCACCGTGCCACCGGAAGCGATGGCGCGCATCTCCGAGGCCCTGACGACGGGCGGCTCGATCGTGGTGTCCGATCACGGCATCAACACCGGCGAAACCGGCGAAGGCACCGACTTCATCGTTCCGCTGCGCTAACTCGCGCCATAACAGCTTGTTGAGCGGCGCCGGTTCACCTGCTCTGCTATGCTTTGCGCCGATGAATCTCGCGCGAGGCCGGCCATGATCGACCGCAGAACCATGATGACGGCAACGCTGGCCGCCATTGCGGGCATCGGCTCGGGCCGTATCGCCAACGCGCAGGCCGGCATGAGCCGGATCACTGCCTACGCGTTCTCGTTTGGCGGATTGGCCGGCGGCGATATCAGGCTTTCGGAATATGCCGGCCGTCCCCTCTTGATCGTCAACACCGCCTCGCTTTGTGGCTTCACGCCGCAATATAAGGGGCTGCAGGAATTGTGGACGCAGTTCAGCGACCGCGGCCTGATGATCGTCGGCGTTCCCTCCAACGATTTCGGCGGCCAGGAACCAGGCGGCGCGACCGAAATCGCAGCAACCGCGCATCACCATTACGGCGTGACCTTCCCGATATCGGCCAAGGCCATCGTGAAAGGGCCGAATGCGCATCCGTTCTATAAATGGGCAGCAGAAGCGCGGCCAAAGGATGTTCCGCGGTGGAACTTCCACAAATATCTAATCGGCCGCGACGGCTATATCGCCGAAGTCTTCCCCGAATCCGTCGACCCCTCGGATACGCGGGTGAAGACCGCGATTGCGCGGTCGCTCGCACAAGGTGTTTCCGAACGAAGCGGCTAACGGGTCGCTTGCGGGCAATGCATGGAAACAGCGGGAATAATCCCCTGAATTAACCGGTTCGGCGACAAATCGGCGGCCTGTGTGACAGCCGTTGCCTTGGCGAGGTCGCTGCAACTAGGGTATTGTGGGTTGGGGCGGGAAGCGGCCGGGCGACGGCAAAGCCGGTACCGGACGCGGGATCATTTAAGGAAAACAAGATGCGTATTGCGGCAGGGTTGATCTTTGCAGGCGCGGTTTCGTTGTTGACCTCAAGCGCGGCCTGGTCGCAAACGGCGCCGGCCAAGGGCGCGGCTGCGCCGGCGGCCGCTCCAGCGCCCGCTGCCGCGGCGCCCCAGGCAGCGTCTGCCCCGAAAGCCGCGGCCGCTCCGGCCCGGCCTCCATGCACCAACCCGAATGCACTCGGCGTCGGACGCACCGTCGAGATCGACACGACAGGCGGTCCCGGCTTCGGCTTCGAACATTTCAAGGATCTGGACTTCCTGCGCGACAAGGAAGTCGTGCTGACATTCGACGACGGCCCGTGGCCGGTCAACACGCCGTCGGTGTTGAAGACGCTCGCCGAAGAATGCACCACGGGCATCTTCTTCCCGATCGGCAAGCATGCCACCTATTATCCGGAAATTCTCAAACAGGTCTATGCAGCCGGACATGCGATCGGTTCACATACCTGGTCACACGCAGCCCTGGTCAACAAGAAACTGACCGAGCAGCAGCGCAAGGACGAGATCGAAAAAGGCTTTAGCGCGGTCAAGTGGGCGCTCGGCGGCACCTCGCCGGCACCGTTCTTCCGCTTCCCGGCGCTGCAGCATCCGCCGGAAATCGTCACCTATCTCGGCACCCGCAACATTGCGATCTTCTCTTGCGATCTCGACTCCTTCGACTTCAAAGCGAGCAAAGCGCAGACCATCGTTGATACCGTGATGCGCAAGGTCGACAAGCTGGGTAAAGGCATCATCCTGATGCACGATTTCCAGAAGCACACCGCCGAGGCGCTGCCCGAGCTCCTGAAGAAGCTGAAGGCCGGCGGCTACAAGGTGGTTGCGATGCGCGCCAAAACGCCGGTGCAGACCCTCCCGCAATCTGACGAAGAACTGCTGAAGGAAGCCAAGCTGCCGACCGTAAGCTCCCGCCCGGTCTCCAGCGTCGTGCAGACGATCTCGGAATAATCGGCTTCGACTCGGCGACAAGTCCATGCCGGCGCTGCGCATCGAAGGCTACGTTATCGTCTCGGCGGACGGCATGCTGGCGAACGCCAGCAATGTCATGCCTGATGATTTGAAATTCGAGGGCGACAAGCGGTTCTTCACAGCCGCCCTCGACCGCGCCGACCTGATCCTGCACGGCCGCAATTCCTTCGAGGACCAGCCGAACTCGCCGCGGCGCAAGCGCCTTATCCTGACGCGAAGGGTTCGCGCGATTGCGCCCGATCCCTCCAATCCCAACGCCACGCTGTGGAATCCGGCCGGCGCCTCCTTTGAGGCCGCCTGCACGCAAGTCGGGGTTCGCGCCGGCACGGTCGCCGTGATCGGCGGCCCCTACGTGTTCGGCATGTTCATGGACCGCTACGACGTGTTCTGGCTGTCACAGGCCCCGCACGTGCGGCTGCCGGACGGCGAGCCCTGCTTCCCCGGGGTGCCCGCGCGCTCGCCGCAACAGGTGTTGGCATCGCACGGATTACGCGCCGGACAACCGCAAATACTCGACCCGGCGGCTGACGTCACCGTCACGCCATGGCGGCGGACCTGAGCGCACGTCCGCTCTAGACGTCGTAGGCAGGCTCCGACGATCGCGGCCCGCGGCCGTAGCCCGCGATCATGAACAGGGCGCCGATGATCGAGAGATTCTTCAACGCATCGATCAGCGTCTTGGCGTTCTCGGGCGAGGCTTGATTCCAGAAATCGTGGAAATAGAAGGTGGCTGTCAGCACGAAGAAGATCAGAAGGATCGCAAAGAACCGCGCGCCGAAATTAACCGCGATCATCAGCCCGGCGATGATCTCGAACCCGCCGATCGAAAGCGCCAGCAATTGCGGCGTCGACATGCCCGTGATGGTTTCGAGCTGCGACGTATAGGGCGCGAGCAGCGTGGGAATGGTCACCTTGGACGCGATAAAATCCGCCGTCTGCTGGATGCCGAAGAGCTTGGTCGCTCCCGTGTAGATGAAGAGCACGGCGAACAAAACTCGTCCGAAAGTAAAGAACGCTGGCATGGGTCGGCCTCACTGGATGGCAATGCAATGTCACAAGCGGTCGCGCAAGGCGATTATGAGCGTTTCGCCCCTGCTTTTCAAACGATCAAATCGAAACCACCCGCGTTAGAACCCGCCGACATCAACTAGCCGAACAGGGTCGGTTGCGAACGGCCTGCGCGCTCCTGAGCCTCGACGGCGGCAACCGCCGTCATGTTGAGAATGCCGCGCGCGGTCACCCCCGGGGTAAGAATATGCGCTGGACGCGCCGGTCCGATCAGAATGGGTCCCACGGGCAGCGCATCGGCCAGCGCCTTGATCATCTGATAGGCGACGTTGGCGGTATCGAGGTTCGGCATGATCAGGATGTTGGCCTCGCCTTCCAGCTTCGAATGCGGCAGCACGAGCTTGCGCGCAGCCGCCGATAGCGCGGTATCGCCCTGCATTTCACCGTCCGCCTCAATCTCCGGATGTTTTTCCTGCAGCAAGGCGGTGGCAAGGCGCATCTTGCGCGAAGACTCGGTATCATAGCTGCCAAAGTCGGAATGTGACACGAAGGCAACGCGGGGCTTCATGTTGAAGCGCTGGACGTGGATCGCCGCCAGCGATGCCATCTCGGCCAATTCCTCGGCGCTCGGATTGGGCCTCACCTGCGTGTCGGCGATGAAATAGGAGCCTTTGCTGGTGATCATCATCGACAATGCCGCGAAATCGCTGACGCCCGGCAGGAAGCCGACGATTTCCCGGACATGACGCAGATGGCTCATGTAGCGGCCCTCGACGCCGCAGATCATCGCGTCGGCCTCGCCGCGAACCACCGCCAGTGCTGCGATAACGGTGGCGTTGGTGCGAACCACGGTGCGCGCGGCCTCGGGCGTGACACCGCGCCTTCCGGCGACGTCGATATAGGTCTGGACGTAGGAGCGGTAGCGCGGATCGTCCTCGGGATTGACGAGGTCGAAATCCTGTCCGGCCTTGATCGAAAGCCCGAACCGCTTGATCCGGGCTTCGACCACCAAGGGGCGCCCGACCAGGATCGGGCGCGCCAGTTTCTCTTCAAGCACCACCTGGGTGGCGCGAAGCACGCGCTCGTCCTCGCCCTCGGCATAGATCACGCGCACCGGCTGGGATTTCGCCTTGGCGAATACCGGCTTCATGACCAGGCCGGAGCGGAACGCAAAGCGTTCCAGCAGCGCGGTGTATTCGTCGAAATTCTTGATCGGCCGTGTCGCCACGCCGGAATCCATCGCGGCCTTCGCGACAGCCGGCGCGATCCGCAGGATGAGGCGGGGGTCGAACGGGCTCGGGATCAGCGAGCCGGGTCCAAACCCCTGCGTTTCGCCGCTGTCGAAGCCCTGCGCCACCGCGTCCGACGGCGGATCGCGCGCGAGCTGCGCGATTGCCTCCACCGCGGCGTGCTTCATTTCCTCGTTGATCCCGGTGGCGCCGACGTCGAGCGCGCCGCGGAAGATGAATGGGAAACACAGGACGTTGTTGACCTGGTTCGGGAAGTCGCTTCGCCCGGTGCAGATCATCGCGTCGGGGCGCGCTTTTCGCGCCTCGTCCGGCATGATTTCCGGATTCGGATTGGCCAGCGCCATGACCAGCGGCTGGTCCGCCATCGCCTTGACCATTTCCGGCTTCAGCACGTTGGGCGCGGATAGCCCCAAGAAGATATCAGCGCCGCCGATCACGTCGGCGAGCACGCGCTTGTCGGTCTTCTGCGCATAGACCGCCTTCCAGCGGTCCATCAGTGTGTTGCGGCCCTCGTGCACGACGCCGTCGATATCGCAGACCCAGATGTTCTTGTGTTGCGCGCCGAGCGACACCAGGAGATTGAGGCAGGCGATCGCGGCAGCACCCGCCCCGGAGCAGACGATCTTGACGTCGGCGAGCTTCTTGCCGTTCAGCAGCAGCGCATTGGTGATCGCGGCGGCGACGATGATGGCGGTGCCATGCTGGTCGTCGTGAAACACCGGAATCTTCATGCGCGCCTTGAGCTGCGCCTCGATCTCGAAACACTCCGGGCCCTTGATGTCCTCCAGATTGATGCCGCCGAAGGTCGGCTCCAGCGCCGCCACCGTCTCGACCACGCGCTCGATCGTATCGGCGGCAATCTCGATGTCGAAGACGTCGATCCCGGCGAATTTCTTGAACAGGACCGCTTTGCCTTCCATGACCGGCTTCGACGCCAACGGGCCGATATTGCCGAGGCCGAGCACGGCCGTCCCGTTGGAGACCACGGCTACCAGGTTGGCGCGGGCGGTCAGGGTCGCCGCTTCAGCCGGATTGTTGGCGATTTCGGTACAGGCGGCCGCAACGCCCGGCGAATAGGCCAGCGCCAGGTCGCGCTGGTTGGCGAGCGGCTTGGTGGCCTGAATTTCCAGTTTACCGGGCCGCGGCAGCCGATGATACGCCAGTGCCGCGGAATGGAGATCTTCAGAATAAGACGACATGCATACTCCCGCGTTCCCGGTCCGGATCTTTTATTTCTTCGCCACGTCCGGACGAGGTCAGTTTGCCGGCAGATTGAGCCGGATGTGAAGCACGCGCAACCGCTTGGATGCAACAGCTGATGGCGCCCCCATCAACAGGGCCCGGAGGCTGGCGGATCGACGCAAACGATCGAACCCGGTAGCATAGCTCCTCCCCATCCCCGGTCATTCGACCGACAACGGCAAATTGCCCTCCGCCCAACCGGCAACCGGAGCTGCCCGAATGGTAAAGGTTCTGAGCGGCCTGGTTGCCGCAATCGTGATCGCGGTGGGAGGGTTCTTCGGCTTTCAGTTCTATACCCAGCATCGGATAGCCAGCGAGGTCGACGCCGCGCTTGAACAGGTTCGCGCGGCAGGCGGCAAGGCGAGCCACGGCAAGGTGTCGTTCGACCTCTTGAGCCGCACGGTCACGATCGCCGAGATCACAGCTCAATCGGCTGCGCAACCCCCGACCAGCGTCAAGATCGGCAGCCTCACAGCGTCTGGTGTCAGCCAGCCGGACGCGGCGCGATTCTCTGCCGAGAGCATCGAAATCGCCGATGTCGAGATCAGCGCGGCCATGGCCCCGCAGCCGGCTCTGAGCCTTGCCTACAAGGTGCCGCGGGTCATTGTGAAGGACTATTCCGGCCCCGCCAGCCTGCAGCGATCGCCGGCTTCGTCGTCCTTTGCCGACGTCTACCGGTCCGTGCTCGAGCAGTTCGCCGGCATCGCGGCGACGTCGATCACCGCTCCCAGCCTGACCGGGACCATCAACTCCGGCGTTGCGACGCCGGGCGGTGGCGAGGTCGCTTATACCGGCCTTGCGATGCAGGGCATCAAGGACGGCAAGGTCGCCAGCACGAAGATCGACGGCGCGGTTTTCACGGTCAATGCCCAACCCGCGGGGGGCAAGCCGGACAAGCTCACCGGCAACCTCGCCAATATCGCAGGCTACGACATCGACACGACAGCGGTGGCCGCACTCTTCGACCCGCAGAAGGCTAGCGACGACCAGTATTACCGGACCTACCGGCAGATCACGACGGGTCCCTATGTCGTCACGTCCGGGCAAGGCCTGAAGATGCGGATCGACGGCATGACGATCGACGAGGTCGGCCTGCGGCCGTCGCGGATGCAACTTGCGGATCTGCTGGCGATGATACCGCCGCCCGGCGCCGCGCCGCCGACGCCCGCGCAGGCGCGCGCGATGATCGAGAAGGTGGCCAAGCTGTACGAGGGCTTGCGGATCGGAAATGCCGAGATACACGGCCTCGCGGTCGAGACACCGCAGGGCCCGATCAAGCTGTCGGCGATGCGCTTCAATCTGGACAGCGGCAAGGTCAACGAATTTGCGATCGAGGGCCTCGATGGCCGCACGCCACAAGGCCCCCTCAAGGTCGGCCGCTTCGCGCTCAAATCGCTCGATGTCGCCAACCTGATGCGGATGTCGGCGCTGTTCTCCAACCCGTCGCAGCAGCCACCGCCCGACCAGGCACTCGGAATGCTGGCGCTGATCGAGGGTGTCGAACTCAAGGCGCTCGCGGCGCCCTTCAAGGACACGGGCCGGCCGGTCAACATCGACGCCTTCAACCTCGATTGGGGCAATTTCATCGGGTCGATCCCGAGCAAGTTGCGGCTGGCACTGAAGATGTCAGCCCCGCTGGATGCGCGCGATCCCGGCCAGAAGGTGCTGGTCACGGCCGGCCTCGACAAGGCGGCCATCGATCTTGATCTCGGCGCAGCCTGGACGGAGGCGTCACGCGCATTCGCGCTCGAACCGGTGACGCTCGACCTCGGCGGCATCGCCAAGGCGTCGCTTCGGATGTCGCTCGCCAACGTGCCGCGCGGGGTATTTTCGCCCAATGCGGTGCAGGCGGCGACCATGGCCGGACAGATCGAGGCCGGCACGATCGACCTCACGCTGCGTGATACCGGCGGGATCGACCTTGCGGTCGCGCAATATGCCCGCCTCCAGAACGTCAGCCGCGAGGCGGCGCGGAGCGCCATCGTCGAGGGCATCAGGTCCGGCAGCGAACAGGCCGCGGCCACCAATCCCGACGCCGTCGCCGCCGTGGAAGCAGTCGCCCGCTTTGTCGAGAGCCCGGGCCAGACGCTCAACATCAAGCTGACCCCGCTCGGCAAGGTGCCGGCGCTGCAGCTCATGCAGTTGTTGAAGACCGACCCGATGGTTGCGCTGGCGCAATTCCGGATCGAGGCTTCAACGGGACTGTAGACTCCTTATTTGACGCGTTTTCTTAACGCGAACCGGGGTCCACTTCGCTTGAAAACGCTTTAACCCCTACGCTAGCCTTTGTCCGGCAGATTGAGCCGGATGTGCAGTTCGCGCAGCTGCTTGATCGCGACATCAGACGGCGCGCCCATCAGCAGATCGACGGCCTGCTGGTTCATCGGGAACAGCGAGATCTCGCGCAGGTTGGTGGTGCCGCAGAGCAGCATCACAATGCGATCGACGCCGGCCGCCATGCCGCCGTGCGGCGGGGCGCCGTACTGGAACGCGCGGTACATGCCGCCGAACCGCTCGACGACGTCCTTCTCGCCATAGCCCGCGATCTCGAACGCCTTCACCATCGCCTCGGGCTTGTGGTTGCGGATGCCGCCGGAAGCGATCTCGTAGCCGTTGCAGACGATGTCGTACTGGAACGCCTTGATGGTCAGCGGGTCCTGTCCGTTGAGTGCGTCGAGGCCGCCCTGCGGCATCGAGAACGGGTTGTGCGAGAAGTCGACCTTTTTCTCAGTCTCGTCATACTCATACATCGGGAAGTCGACGATCCAGGCGAGCTCGAACCGGTCCTTGTCGATCAGGTTCAACTCCTCGCCGGCTTTCGTGCGCGCGAGACCAGAGAACTTCCAGAACTTGTCGGGGTCGCCGGCGACGAAGAACGCGGCATCGCCCTCCTTCAGCCCGAGCTGGCTGCGGATTGCGGCGGTGCGTTCCGGTCCGATGTTGTTGGCGAGCGGACCCGCGCCCTCGCCGCCCTCGCGCCACATGATGTAGCCGAGGCCGGGCTGGCCCTCGCCTTGCGCCCAGGAGTTCATCCGGTCGCAGAACGCGCGTGAGCCACCGCCGGGTCCGGGGATCGCCCAGACCTGGTTCTTCGGATCTTCCAGCATCCGCGCGAACACCTTGAAGCCGGAGCCGCGGAAGTGTTCGGAGACGTCCTGCATCTCGAGCGGGTTGCGCAGGTCCGGCTTGTCGCTGCCGTATTTCTTCAAGGCCTCCGCGAACGGTATCCGCCGCCAGCCTTTTGTCACCGGCTTGCCCTTGGCAAATTCCTCGAACACGCCGGTAATCACCGGCTCCATCGACGCGAACACGTCCTCCTGCTCGACAAAGCTCATCTCGACGTCGAGCTGATAAAATTCGCCCGGCAGGCGGTCGGCGCGCGGGTCCTCGTCGCGAAAACACGGCGCGATCTGGAAGTAGCGGTCGAAGCCCGACATCATCAGGAGCTGCTTGTACTGCTGCGGCGCCTGCGGCAGCGCGTAGAATTTTCCCGGATGAATCCGCGACGGCACCAGGAAGTCCCGCGCCCCTTCCGGCGAGGACGCGGTCAGGATCGGGGTCTGGAACTCGAAGAAGCCCTGCTCCTTCATCCGCTTGCGCATGGAATCGACGATCGCGCCGCGGGTCATGATGTTCTGGTGCAGTTTCTCGCGACGCAGGTCGAGGAAACGGTACTTAAGCCTTATGTCCTCAGGATATTCCTGCTCGCCTGCGACCGGCAGCGGCAGCTCGCCGGCAGGCCCCAGCACTTCGACCGCGCTGACATAGATCTCGATCTTGCCGGTCGGCAGTTCGGCATTGACGGTGCCTTCGGGACGATGGCGCACCTTGCCGTCGATCCGCACCACCCACTCCGAGCGGAACTTTTCGACTTCCGCAAACGCCGGCGAGTCCTTGTCGGCCACGCACTGGGTGATGCCGTAATGGTCGCGCAGGTCGATGAACAGCACGCCGCCATGGTCGCGGATGACGTGGCACCAGCCCGAGAGGCGAACGGTTTCGCCGATGTGGCTGTCGCGGAGCGCGCCGCATGTATGTGACCGGTAGCGATGCATGGAAATCCCAAAAACTGATATTGGAGGTCGAATCGAGGGCCAGGAATCACGACAAGAATCGGGGAACAAGGCCTGCCCGAGCTGCGGCAGGGTTTACCCGACGAGGTCAGGCGCGGCAACCAGTGGCGGCCCCTGTTTTGGCCCAAAAAGCGGCATTTCGAACCTATCGGGCGTGAGCCCTTTGCCTATCCCCCGGGCGCGCCTATCTTTGTGGTCATGACCGTCCATTTCCCGTTCCAGAACACCTATGCGGCGCTGCCGGCGAACTTTTTCGCCCGCGTGGCCCCCACCCCCGTGGCGGCCCCCCGGCTGATCAAGCTGAACCGGGCGCTGGCCGTCCATCTCGGCCTCGATCCGGAGGTCCTTTCGAGCCCCGAGGGTGCCGATATCCTGGCTGGCAAGCGCGTCCCTGATGGCGCCGACCCGATCGCGATGGCCTATGCCGGCCACCAGTTCGGGCAGTTCGTGCCGCAGCTCGGCGACGGAAGGGCCATCCTGCTCGGCGAAGTCATCGACGCCGATGGCATCAGGCGCGACATCCAGCTCAAGGGTTCCGGCCCGACGCCGTTTTCCCGCCGCGGCGACGGCCGCGCCGCGCTGGGCCCAGTGCTGCGGGAATACATCGTCAGCGAGGCGATGTTCGCGCTCGGCATTCCCACGACGCGCTCGCTCGCGGCCGTGATCACCGGCGAACGCGTGCAGCGCGAGACCATGCTGCCCGGCGCGGTGCTGACCCGCGTCGCCGCGAGCCATATCCGGGTCGGCACCTTCCAGTTCTTCGCCGCGCGCGGCGACACCGACGGCGTGCGCCAGCTCGCCGACCACGCGATTGCGCGCCACTATCCGGAGGCCGCCAAGGCTGAGCGCCCCTATCACGCGCTGCTGGAAGGCGTGGTGGCGCGGCAGGCCGATCTGGTCGCGCGCTGGCTGCTGGTCGGCTTCATCCATGGCGTCATGAACACCGACAATTGCTCGGTCTCGGGCGAGACCATCGATTACGGCCCGTGCGCGTTCATGGACCATTACGACCCCGCGCAGGTGTTCTCCTCGATCGACGAGATGGGCCGCTACGCCTACGCCAACCAGCCGCAGATCGCGCTGTGGAATTTGACGCGGCTCGCCGAATGCCTGCTGCCGCTGTTGTCCGACGACAAGGACAAGGCGATCGAACAGGCGCAATTCATCCTCGGCGAATTCGCCGAACAATTCACCACCGCCTACCAGGCCGGACTGCGCGCCAAGATCGGCCTGTTCGATCAGCGTGACGGCGACGAGGCGCTGGTGCAGGACCTGCTCGACGCCATGGCCAAGAACCAGGCCGACTTCACCCTCACCTTCCGCCGCCTCGCCGATCTCGCGCTGGACGCAGACAATGACAGCGTGCGGCAATTGTTCACTGAGCCCGCCGCGTTCGACGAATGGGCGGTGCGCTGGCGGCAGCGCCTTTCGGACGAGCCGCAATCGGCAACCGAGCGACACGCCGCGATGCGCGCCGTCAATCCCGCCTTCATCCCGCGCAACCATCGCGTCGAAGCCGTGATTCAGGCCGCGATGAATAACGACGATTACGCGCCGTTCGAGGAATTGCTGAGCGTGCTGGCAAAGCCGTTCGAGGACCAGCCTGCGTACGCCGGCTATGCCGATCCGCCACAGCCGGAGCAACGCGTGCTGCAGACGTTCTGCGGGACGTAAGGGTGCTGATTCCATAACCGCTTCGACGTCATTCGAGCGAGGCAGCAATCACGTCTCTCGTCGTCCCGACGAAGGCCGGGACCCATACCGCGTGATCTCTCGATGAAGCCTCGGTAGCAGAGACCATTCGCAAAACTTCTCGCCGGGGTTATGGGTCCCGGCCTTCGCCGGGACGACGTGGACATAGCTTCGCGATCTCGCGACGCAATGCGCCCGAGGCTTGCCAGAAATTTCCTTGCCCTCTTCAAACAGAGGGCGCAGGGAAGACCGGGTGCGCGCTGCACCCGCGGTCTCGTGTGCAATTGTGCAACAAGAGTGCGCACACGAGCATACAGGTCCAGCGGAGAACACCCGGCCTTCCCTGCGCAATGGCTTTACGGCTTACTTCGTGCTCTCCTCGGTCGGGCCGAGCTCGTTGTCACCGTCATCAGTGAGAAGCCTGAGCTTTCCACCAACTTGACGCCAGCATCGGGGCGTCGGGACCACACGACTTCACCGTACGCTACAGCCGCGCTCGTCAGTCGCAACTGTTGCGTCCACCGCAACCCGTCCAACGTCCGTGACGACGGCCGACGCCCTCTGAGTGGGACGGGATGGCCAAAGATATGCACCTGATTTTCCTTCTGGAAAAGCGAAATATTTTTTATTTCAGGGCTTGACAGCATTTCCGAAAATCAGAACTGATTTGCCCGTCGGGTCGTTTTGTCGCGGGGCATCATTGCACGCAGGCCCGAACGGCCTGGCGACCATCGCGGCGGCTGGCCTGCCTCAGGCCGATCGCATCGGATCAGGCGACAGACAGCTTTCCGGCCGCCCCGAACCCCGGCATGACGCCGCCAAGCATCGTCCCCAACGCCGCCAGGCACGGCTTCACCATGCGTCGCTCACACCAATTGCCCGGCATATTGACGAAGGCAAAGCCTGCCTTGCGCGCCAGCGCCTGCATCTCATTGTTGGTCCGCAGCGTGTCGCCGAAGATATGGCGGGCGCCGAATGCCGCTGCGAGGCGCTCGAGATTCGAAAGTAATGCAGAGCCGATGTTGCAGCCCCGGTGGTCATCGTGGACGGAAACGCCGAACTCCAGGCCGCCGGTTGCCCGGTCGAACGCATAGCAGGCTTCGGCGACGATCGTTTCGACGCCATTCACCGTCATCACCGCGACTACAGCGAAGCGATTATCCGCGCTGGAACGAAACAACAAATCCAGCTCCCGATCCGAAGGGCCATGGCTGGCGCCCGTGAACCGATTGCGCCGCGCGGCCGGCGACAGCGCCTCGAAGTAGGCCTGCAGCGCCTCGCGGTCATCAGGTTCAAGCAAGCGGATCACCACCGACTTTCCGGTCCGCAACCGCACAATTTCGAAAACCGCCGCGGCTGCCGTGGCTACGAAGGTCGTGGCGACGTCGAGCACTTCGCCTTGGAGCATTGGTGCGAGCGCGGGAGAGTTGCAATTCGCATTTATCGAGCTGTGCAGCCATTCGATCGAATTCATGATCGGCTCCTCTGTGAATATACGTGAATGGTCGAGGAGGTCGGGCCCTCCCCGGGAGCGCACTACGCCGCAACGCGGTCGTTGCTCTGATACCTGACCACGTCGACCAACGCCTTGCGGGCGTAGAACAAGCGCGTCTTGATCGTCGCCTGCGGGAGGCCGATGATCTCGCTTGCCTCCTCGACGGACTTCAGCGCGAAGTCGACGAGTTCGATCACCTCGCGATGCGCCGGCAGCAACCTCCTGAGAAAGTGGTCGAGCTCCACGCTCGTCCTGGCGCAGCCAAGCCGCAGCGTCATCTGAGACAGATCGATGCCGGCCTCGTTCAGCCAGGAGATTCCATTCTCTCGGGCGGATGCGCTGGTCTCGGCAAAAGTCGTTTGCATGATCGTCTCCTTAGATTGCGCTTCCATTCACGCGATGGAACGGACGCATAAGCAGGCAACGTTTCTGCACGACTTCGTGAATTGCAGAGATTAGTTCTGTGGGACGGAAAATGGTTTCAGTTTCGCTTTCGCGGTGAAACCCACAAACCGGATGAATTTTATTCAAATGATAGATATGCAGGCGTCAAAGCGACGCTTGAACTCAGCTTGCGGCCAGCTCGGCGAACGTCCGGCCGGCAGCGGCGCGCAATGGCGAGCCCTTTGAAAGGATCGCGAGTAGTGCTGCTTGCTGATCGCCGCCTTCCGCGCTTTCAAGCGTCGATTTCGCCCACAGATAGGACGCTTCGAAAACGCGCTTGTGGTTGTCGAACTCCATGACCTTGGCGCCGGGAATGGTCGGTGGACGCATCACAAAATCGGCGGGACCCACCGGAATCGAATCCACGCGCTGATGCACCAGCAGGCTGCGCCAGAGCACGCTGACCGCCGATGGCGCCCTTGGCAGGCGCTTTCTGCCAAACGGCAGCAGCAGACTGGAAATCAGCTTGAGGCGTCCCGGAAGCGCATCGTAATCCACCTCGAAGCGTTCGATTTCCTGCTTGCCAAAATGGACCACCAGGTTGGGTCCGCGCTTCAGATTGTGCATCGGCGCGAGCGGGATGTTGTCGATCAGACAGCCGTCAACCAGCATCGAGCCATCCTTGGTATAGAACGGCGGCAGGATGCCGGGAATTGAAGCCGACGCCCGCACGGCCTGCCACAGCGAACCGGTACGAATGACTTCGCCGGCCTGGGTGGAGAGATTGGTTGCCACGGCGGCAAACGGCTTCCAGCAATCCTCGATGTTGCAATCCGCGCCGAGCGCCTCCGCAAGCGCGCGGTCGAGGGCCTTGTGGTCAAGCAGGGAGTATCGCGGCCATGTGGGGCGCTTGAAACTCCGGCTCTTGACGAAGATATCGTCCGTGCCTCGATCAAGATCTTCAGCTTCGAGGTTCTTGGCGAAGCCGGCGACCATGGCAGCCCCGACGCTGGTCCCGACGAAGATATCGAAGTCAACGCCGCGTTCGCGAAACGCCTTGTAGATTCCAAGGTGCGCCGGCCCCAATCCTCCTCCGCCAGCCGCCACAAACCCGATCGCCCGCCCGAGCAGGAAGCGCGCCAGACTCCGCACATCGATGTCGTCCTGAAGCGATATGTGGTGATGCATGAAGACGGGCATGCGCCTCAGCCAGGCGCCCGTGCCGCGCACTTCACCGCTTCGCTCATCATGAACGAGCACGAGACGCCGCTCGTTGGTTCGATGATAGGTCGACGCCGCGGCCTCGACTTCGGTCAGGGAATCGTCCGGCGCCCTGCCCCTGCATACGAACAGGACCTGGTCGGATTGCCGGATGCATTTCTGGGTCCAGCGCGTCAGCTCCCGGTCGCCAAAATAGGCGACGAGATCGGATGCCTGCTCCAGTCGATGCAGCCAGCCGGTTATCTCTTCATCGTCCGGATCCCGTCCGGGGAACAGTTGATTGATGCGCTGGGAGGTCACGATCTCAACGACCGCGTTGCCGAAAGCCTGCGTCAGCAACGCGTAAAACTGCGGCGGCACCGGCTCCCTTCCCCCTTCCAGAACCACGATTGTTCGCGTGCGCGCAAGTTGTCGATTGGGAACGACGCGCGACGTCGTCTCGGCCACCCGAAGCGCCATCGCCTCAAGCAAGAAGCCAACGATGCTGGGCGCTTCAGTTGCGATTTTGTTGTAAGCGGCACGCGACAATGAGAGAACACAGGAATCCCTGATCGCGGTTACGGTGGCCGTCCGCGGGATCTTTCCAAAAAAGCCGATTTCACCGATGAGATCGCCCGGCCCCAGTTCGGCAATCAGCCCTTCGTCGCCCGCGCGCTGCACCGTGAATGCGCCGCGCACGACTTCAAAGAAAGCGTCCGACGCATCGCCCTCCGCGACAAGCTCTTCGCCGCGCAGAATGACCAGCTCGCGCATGAAACCCCGGATCTCCTGACGCTGTTCTGCGGTCAGCATCCTGAAGATCGAGACGTCGGAGGGAACGAAGGCCTCGGGAGGCGTTGCGGCATCGGCGAGAAGGGGAGCGTCGGGGACGAAGGGTGGCTCAGATGCGGTGGCACCATCTACCATTATGTTCTCCTCGGTCGAGACTGCGCGGCGCAGGTGACCTGTTCAGGCGTCGACATATAGCAGCTAAAGCGTTCAAGTGGCTTGGCGCGCAACCGGATTCGTTCAACCATGGTAGGTGGGCGGTAATGTCAATTGCTCGACATTTGATCGATCGCGTTAAGCCGCCTGCAATCTTCGGCATCTCGTTGCGATTGTTCGGACGAATCTGAAGAAATCCTGATATCGCTGCGCTCACCCGGGCTAAGCTCGCCAACGTAAGGGTCTAAGAAGGAGCACCGATGAGCAACGGCGATGACGTGCAGATCGAAGTTGCGCCGGCCGCGACCGATGAGGTGCGCCTGCTGATCGGCGAACTCGAGGCCGTGCTCGCGGTGGAGTATCCGCCGGAGCAGCGGCATGGCTTTTCCATCGATGCGATCTTTCAACCGCATGTCCGCTTCTTCCTCGCGCGACGTCACGGCGCGGCGGTGGGCTGCGGCGGCGTCGCCCTCTTCCCTGAATATGCCGAGGTCAAGCGCATGTTTGTGCGCGGCCCCGCGCGGGGCCAGGGCGTTGCCGACGCCATTCTCGCGCGCATCGAAGGCGAGGTGCGTGGCGCCGGACTTCCCGTGTTGCGCCTGGAGACAGGAACACGCCAGATCGCGGCGATGCGGCTCTATATACGCACCGGATTCCGGGAATGTTCCGCGTTTGGCGATTACGCGCTGAAAGCGCCGCAATCCATTGCGGCGAGTGTGTTCTTCGAGAAGCGGATGTGAAGCGGATCGCGGCAGGACCCAGCCACGGTTCAAACTGTCCACAGGACGGAACCCGCGCTGCCTTCAGTTAAGAAACTCTCAGTATTTCTACGTTAGGCTGGATCGCATTGGGGCATTGTTTCTATTGTCGAGAAATTTGATCTCGTTGCTGGACCAATCGATGCTTAAGTTGAAGAGAATTTCTGATCTACTGAAGGACTCTGCGGATAGCCTCGAAGGGCACAGCAGGACAGCCACTGGAAAAGCAGCGGACGAAACGGCCAAAATGATTAGAGACCTGCGCGACGCGGCCCGCGAAATCCTGACGAGTCAGGAATATCAAAATTCAAAGATCAAGTTCTAGAACAAAGATCAAGTTCTAGAACCAAGACGCGACCATCAGGCGTTTAGTCCGATGATGAATCCTTTATATTCAACCGGAGAGTCCGGTTATGGTCGAAACTCGAATTGCGCCTCGCTTCCGTGTCGCCAAGCCCGCGAAGATTGATCACGGTGGCGACAAGATCAAATGCATGATCCGCGATATCTCTGCTACGGGAGCAGCGCTTGAGATATTCGATATCGTCCGGGTGCCTGACAGCTTCACATTGATTGTGCCAGAAGATGGCCTCAAGCTGCCGTGCCACGTTGTTTGGCGGAAAGAATACCGGATCGGTGTCGCCTTCGATTAGCCTTTCGCATCCAACACGGTGCAACCCGCCGCACGTCGTGGGCCGGCCGGCGCCAACGATGGTGACAGTGCGCTCAATCGATGTGTCACGTTCGGTTTGGAAGGCCGTTAGCGACAGTTATCGCCCGCCTCGTTCAGCCCGCTCTGCCAGGTCGACGGCTGCGTGCCAAAGCCGCGCTTCGCCCGCGTACCGAGCCAGTAGCCGAACTGCGGCGGCACGTTGCGGAACGGGCCTTCGACGCCGAGCTTGAGGGCGGCGTCCATCGGCCAGTTCGGGTTGTTGAGGATTTCGCGGCCGACCGCGATCAGGTCGGCCTGTTTGTCCTGCAGGATCTGCTCGGCCTGGTCGCCATGGATGATGAGGCCAACCGCCATGGTCATGATATCGGCGTGGCGTTTGACATAGTCCGACAGCGGCACCTGGTAGCTGTATTTGATTTCCTTGCCCAGGATCGGCGCCATCTCGGTGATGCCGCCGGACGAGCAGTCGATGACGTCGACGCCCTTGGCCTTGAGGATCTTCGCCAGCCGCGTGCTTTGCTCCGGTCCCCATCCGGCGTTGTCTTCCACCGACAGGCGGACGAACAGCGGCTTGTGGTCGGGCCAGTGCGTGCGCACCGCTTCGGCGATCTCGGTGATGAAGCGCATCCGGTTGGCCTCGGAGCCGCCATATTCGTCGGTGCGCTGGTTGGATCGCTCGGACAAGAATTGATGCACGAGATAGCCGTGCGCACCGTGCAGTTCGAGCACATCGAAACCGGCCTCATGGGCGCGCCGCGCGGCCTCGCCCCAGGCCTGCACCAGGTCTTTCACCTCATGGCGTTCCAGCGCCTTCGGCACCGGCCATTTCTCGCTATGGGCAATCGCGCTCGGCGCCACCGGCGACCAGGCGTCCCAATCCTCGATCTCGGGCGTCCGCTGCAGCGGCCGGTCGCCTTCCCACGGCCGGGTCGCGCGCGCCTTGCGGCCGGAATGGCCGAGCTGGATGCCCGCGACCGCATTCTGCTGATGGATGAATGTAACGAGGCGGCCAAGCGGCTCGACAAAGGCGTCGTCCCAGATGCCGAGATCGCCGACCGTGCCGCAACCGCGGCGCTCGACCTTGGTCGACTCGACGACAAGCCCCGCGCCGCCGGCGGCAAATTTGCCTGAGTTCATCAGGTGCCAGTCGGTCGGAAAGCCCTTCACGGCGGAATATTGGTGCATCGGCGGCACCACGATGCGGTTCTTCAGCTCAATGCCGCGGATCGTCACCGGCGAAAACAGCAACGTGTTCGACATTGTTGCGTCCTCGCCGGTTCCCTGGAATCCTGGGCATCGCTGTCCCGGCAAGCGGCCGGCGGATGCCTGTTATTGTTTTGCGGTGGTCTCGGTCTTGGTATCCGTTTTGGCTGCCTTCGGCTTCGCGGGCGGCTTGGCGGCGGCTTTCGGGGCGGCATTGTCGCTGCGCACGGTTCCCCAGGGATCCGTGCTCTTTTGCTCGGGAATATTGCCCAGCGATCGCTTGTAGGCCCGCTCGGCCTCCTTCGCCGCCGCGATCTCCGACGGCGTCTTTTCCTGGTCCGGCTCCCCGTATTTTTGAACGGGTGCCTGCTGGGCCAACGCCGGCCCGGCCAGCAAGACCATTACAGCCACGATGCCAATCATTTTCATGCGATCACTCCCCGGACTTTCCGGCCAAACGCTTAGCACAGCTCCCGCGCCGGCCTAAGTGCTGGATTGGGCGGAAGTTGCTCGCGAAAACACGCATTTCGCCGGCTGCAGCCAGTCGTTGCCCATAGCGGCGCAGTTTTGTAAACGTCTGGCATGAACGCCCCGCTTCTCCCCAACTCCGCTGACGCGCTGCTGTTCGATCTCGGACGCGTCGTACTCGATATCGACTTCGGCAAGGTGGTGGCCACCTGGGCCGGCCATGCCGGCTGCGAGCCCGCACACCTGGTCGAGCGGTTCTCGCCCAATGACGCCTGGCATCGCCACGAGCGGGGCGAGATCAGCGACGCCGAATTCTTTGCAGGCCTGCGCACCTCGCTCGGCATCGGCATATCGGACGCCCAGTTCCTGGAAGGCTGGAACGCGATCTTCGCCGGCGAAATGCCCGATATCGCCGTATCGCTGGCGCGCGCCGGACAACGCCTGCCGCTTTATGCCTTCTCCAACACCAATAACGCGCATGTCGTGCATTTCAGCCAGGCCTATGCCGGCGTGCTCGGCCATTTCCGCGAAATCTACCTGTCATCGACGATCGGGCTTCGAAAGCCCGACGCGGCGGCCTATGATCATGTCGTCAAGGCGATCGGTGTTCCCGCCTCCCGCATCGTGTTCTTCGACGATTCCGTCGCGAACATCGACGGCGCGCGGGCGCGCGGCCTGACCGCGGTGCATGTGACAGGGCCGGACGACGTCGCAAAGGCGCTGGCCGCGCTCGGGATCTAGCAACGACGTCTGCCCTCGCGGCAAATCACCACCGGCCCTGGAGACGCAGGCTCTCGGCGAGGTCGCCGCGGAAATTGTGCTGCCCCAGATGCATCAGCTTGCACTGCAGGTCGACCCAGACCTTGCCGCCGATGTCGATCCAGCGCCGGCAGAACGCGTAATCCTCCGACAGGTAGCGGCCGGAATCGGGATCGACCATGCAGTCGAAGAACAGCCAGTGCAGATGTGCCTCGGGGTGGCCCGGCGGCCCGTCCGGCGTGTATTTCAGCTCTGGGTACTTCTCCATCATCCGCGTGAAGACATCGCGCTTGATGCACATGAAGCCGGTCGGCGCTTCCGCGACCTCGACGAAACCGTCGGCGTCGGCATAGGAGCTGACCCGCTCGGCGCCATGGCCGATCGGATTGAATGGATATTCGGTATGGCGGTCTTCGAATTGTGCCCGCGTCGTGCCTGCCGGCAGGCCGGCGGCGGGCCAATTAAAATTCTTCATCGGATAGACGCCGGCGGTGACATCGCGGTCGATCAGCAGCAGGCGACAGACCGATTGCGGCGTAAAGGTGATGTCGGAGTCGATCCAGAACAGATGGGTCAGCGTCTCGTCGGACAGGAACTTGCGCACCATGTTGTTGCGCGCGCGGGTGATCAGGCTTTCCGAATGCATGTGCAGGATGCACTGCAATCCGAACCGGTTGCAGTGATGGGTGAGCTCAAAGATGCTGGTGACGTAGTGCATGCTGACCGCCGAGATGTAGCACGGGGTCGCGAACATCACCTTCATCGATCTCAAGGCCTCGTCGGGTAGCATTTTACGTCGCTCGCTGGATTCGGGCCGGGCTATCTGGGCTGCTGGTCAGCCGGCTTGTTGTCCGCCGGCGCGAGCTTGATCGCGGGCGCGGACTTTGCCGGCGCAGGCTGTTTCGCGGCATTTGCAGCGGGCTGCTTTTGCGCAACGGGCGGTTCGGGCATCGGCGCGACGGGCCCGCTCTGCCCGATCGACACCGATATGCCGAACAGCCGCCACTGCCCGTTCACCGGCGCGAATGACAGATCGAAATTGACCTGGCTCGGCACCGAGGGAAAGAAGCCCGCCATATGCAGCAGCCCGTTGGCCTCGATCTGCGGCAGCAGATTGAGCTGCGGATCGATCACGGCGACGCCGGAGAGATCGAGATTGTCGTTGCGCAGCTTGGCGAAGATCTCGCCGAGCCGCGCTGCCGAGTTGGATTGAAAGCCGGGCGCGCCGATGTCGCGCAGCACGGTGTAATTGCCGGTCTTGTTGGCCTGGTCGAGCGCCAGCAGCGTCGAGCGGACCAGCATCAGCACGCCATTGCGGTCGATCTGCGCCGGTTTCGGCGCTTGCGCGGGTGCTTGCGCATGACCGGCGGAGACGCTTGCCGCCATGACGGTCGCAATCATCAGACCCCGCCAGCGATGATGTTTTGCGGTCACCACCTTGTTGTCACCACGCGACCGTCAGTCCGGCGCGACCGCCAACGCCGCCTTGCGCAAAGCCGGCGGCAACGCCGCCATTGAGGACCACATAGTCGCTCAGCCGCATTTGAGCTCCCAGACTCATGGCATTCTGCCCGCGGAACGTGCCCCAGTTGGTTGAAATCGCGAATTTCTTGTCCGACGGCAGCGCAGAGCCTCCCATCGCGATCGCGACCGCGGTGCCCTCGAACGCCTGCCTCATCTGCGTCTGCAGGGTCGCGACGTCGCCCTGCAGGACCGCGACGTTGCCCTGCAGTGCTGCAACATTGTTCTGCAGACCGGAAATATCCGGTGCGTTGAAGCTCGACACGGCCAGATGGCCGGCGGCGTCCGTCGTCACGTACGAGATCGGGCCGGTTTGCGCCGCAAGGCTGGCCGCCGACGTGATGCCGGACATCCGGTAGGTGTTCGAGGTGGTGCCGATCGAGACCTGGTTGGCGACGCTGGTGGATGCGCCGTTGCCGATCGCAACCGAGTTGGCCGCGAGCGCCTGGCTGTTCGGGCCGAGCGCGGTCGAATTCGTTCCCGTTGCGACCGCGCCGTCACCGAACGCCGCGCCGCCGTTGGCGGCGGAGGCCAACGCACCGACCGCGACCGAACCGGTCGCAACCGCGCCATTGCCGATCGCGATGGCGTTGGTGCCGGTAGCGGCGGCATTGTTGCCGACGGCGACCGCGCCGGTCGCGGTTGCGCGCGCACTGGCGCCCACCGCGGTAGCTCCGGTTGCGCTGGCGAGGCTGGCCTGGCCGATCGCGGTGGTCGAAGCACCGGTGGCGTTGCTGCCTTGACCGAAGGCGCTCGCGGTGGCGCCGTTGGCAATGCTGCCCTGCCCGGTTGCGGTCGCGCTGACGCCGTTTGCCCGGCTGCTTTGACCGGTCGCGGTCGCGTTGGTGCCGTTGGCGAAAGCGCTCGTGCCGGTCGCGGTCGCGCCCGCGCCAATTGCCGAACTAAAGGCCCCGGCGGTGGTGGCAAAGGCCCCGGTCGCGGTGCTGGAGCCGCCGGTCGCGGTGGCGAAGTCGCCGGTGGCGGTGGCGCCGGTGCCCGTTGCCGTCGCGAAGTTACCGTTGGCGGCGCTGAACACCCCGGTCGCGGTTGCCTGGGCGCCGTTCGCGGTGCTGGCGTAGCCGGTCGCGGTCGTTTGCAGGCCGTTGGCATGGCTGCTTACGCCCGTCGCGGAGGCCTGATCGCCGTTGGCAAAGCTGCCCATGCCGGTCGCGGTCGCGGCAGCGCCGTTCGCAACACTGCCGGTGCCGGTCGCAGTGGCTTGACCGCCATTGGCCTGACTGGCCATGCCCGTTGCCGTGGCTTGACCGCCGTTCGCCTGGCTGTTGTACCCGGTCGCCGTCGACTGCGCGCCGTTCGCGATGGCGTTGCTGCCGGTCGCCGTCGCGAAGTCCCCACTGGCGCTGCTTTGCGTGCCCGTTGCGGTCGCGTTGGTGCCATTCGCAGCGCTGAACGCACCTGTGGCGGCAGCGAAATCGCCGTTCGCGAATCCGCCGTTACCGGTGGCCGTTGCCAAATTGCCAATCGCACGGCTGTTCTGACCGGTTGCAGTTGCAAAGTTGCCGGTGGCATTGGCGTTCTGACCGGTTACGGTAGCCCCGCCGCCGTTCGCGACGCTGTCCTGCCCGGTCGCCGTCGCGTGATCGCCGGTGGCGTTGCTGTTCGAACCCGTCGCGGTCGCAGCGATGCCGTTCGCGGTCGCGCCGTTCCCGTACGCGGTCGCGAAGATTCCGTTCGCGTTGGCACCGAAGCCGATGGCCGTGGCGGCGGCGCCGGTCGGAACGGCGGCCGTGCAGTCTCCCGCCAGCCCTGTCGCGGTGGAGTAGCATTGCGCGAACGCCGGGGAGACGCCGAGCACAGTCATCATCCCGGCTGCCGCCGCGAGGCTGCGCATGGTCCCGCCGCAGAGCATGCTGCTCGCCAGCAGGCTCGCCCGGCGGTCGGATGGAAAAAACACACCGCGCGGGGATACCGAAACCGTTGCCGTCGCTATCGCCGCCGTCATCGTCCGCTCCGCATTCGCGCGAAACCGGCTCGTGCAAGCCAGCCCGTGGCTGACCAAAACTTTGCCTGCCCACACCCCAATCCGAGGGAACCCTAACCGAATCGCAGACGTGAACAAATCGCTGGCGCGGTCCACGGCGGTATCCGCCTGATGTCATGAGCGATTGCGGAACGATGTTGCCGTTCAGCAACAAGATGGCGCGCTTTTGCCTCCGCCACCGCTCTCCGTTATGAAAGCGCCCACGATCGCTCCCCAGGCCGAATCCAGATTGGATCGCGATCGAGGAGAAACTGCCGTGGCCCTGATGCCGGTTGTTGATGCGCTGGCCGCGATCCTTGCGGGCGCCGATCCCTTGCCCGAGGAAATGGTCGCACTCGACACCGCCTGGCATCGCGTGCTCGCGCGCGACCTTGCCGCACTCCGCACGCAACCGCCGCAGGCAATGTCGGCGATGGACGGCTATGCGGTGCGATCGGCAGACGCCGCCGATCTCTCCGCGCGGCTGAAGGTGATCGGCGAGGTCGCGGCGGGCCGCCCGTTCGAACGCAAGGTGGCCCCGGGCGAAGCGGTCAGGATTTTCACCGGCGGGGTGATCCCTGATGGCGCCGACGCCGTCATCATCCAGGAAGACACGGCCGCCAGCGGCGACTACATCACGATCACGGAAACCGCCAAACCGGGACGGCATATCCGCGCCGCCGGCGCCGATTTCCGCGAGGGCGATGTGCTGCTCACCAGGGGAAGCCGCCTCACCGAACGCGATCTGTCGCTCGCCGCCGGCATGAACTATCCGGAACTCGCCGTGCATCGCCGCCCCAAAGTGGCGGTGCTCGCCACCGGCGACGAGCTCGTGATGCCGGGCTCGATCCCGGGCCCCGGTCAGATCGTCTACTCCAACGGCTACGCGCTGCGCGCGCTGGCGCGGGCCGAGGGCGCCGAGACCGTCGATTTCGGCATCGCCGCCGACACGGTCGAGGCGACCACGGAGGGCATCCGCTGCGCCCGCGCATCGGGCGCCGACATCCTGATTACGATGGGCGGAGCCTCGGTCGGCGACCACGACCTCGTCAAGCGCTCGCTGGAGGCCGAGGGCGTCGCCATGGCGTTCTGGCGCATCGCGATGCGGCCGGGCAAGCCGATGATGCACGGGCGCCTCGGGGCGATGCGGGTGATCGGCCTGCCCGGCAATCCGGTCTCGTCCTATGTCTGCGGCTTCCTGTTTCTGGTGCCGCTGATTCGCGCGCTGTCGGGCCGAAAAACCATCCATCACGTGCGTGAGACCGCCCTGCTCGGCCGCGATCTTCCCGCCAACGACCAGCGCGAAGACTATTTGCGCGCACGGCTCGAGCCGCGCGAAGACGGTGCGTTGATCGCGGTGCCGGTGAGCCACCAGGATTCGTCGCTGCTTGGAAATCTCGCTGCGGCACGGGCGCTTTTGATACGTCCGCCGTTTGCGCCGGCGCTGCCGAAAGGCGCGCCATGCGAGTTCCTGCGCCTGCCGGAATGACGCATGGCGACGGCCTGTTCGGGCGAAGTCGGCGCGCGTTCACCTGAAATTAAGTGGTTGCGGAACATGTATCGAACATATAGTGTCCGTTCATGATTTGTTTCGAGATCTGGTGTCTACAAACGGGAGTTTTGGACTTCCGAATTTGAGACCGCACTCGCAACTGAGAACCGCGAAACTGAAGAACCGCGAAACTGAACGACCACGAATTACGACGCGCCAACCGGGGGATTGCTCGAGATGCTTACGCGCAAACAGTATGAACTTCTGCGTTTCATCAACGAACGGCTCAAGGAAGCCGGCGTGCCGCCCTCCTTCGACGAAATGAAGGATGCGCTCGACCTCCGCTCCAAGTCCGGCATCCACCGCCTCATCACCGCCCTGGAAGAGCGCGGGTTCATCCGCCGCCTGCCCAACCGCGCCCGCGCCATCGAAGTCATCAAGCTGCCCGAACTTGCGGGAGCCGGTAACGGCAACGGCCGCCGCGGCTTCACCCCCAGCGTCATCGAAGGCACGCTCGGCAAGGTCCGCGCCGCCAGCGCGCCCGCCGAGGACGACGGCAACCGTCCGGTCGCCGTTCCCGTGATGGGCCGGATCGCCGCCGGTACGCCGATCGAGGCGCTGCAGACCCGCAGCCACACCATCAGCGTACCGCCTGACATGCTCGGCTCCGGCGAACATTACGCGCTCGAAGTACGCGGCGATTCCATGGTGGACGCCGGCATTCTCGACGGCGACATGGCGCTGATCCAGCGCAACGAGACCGCCGACACCGGCGATATCGTCGTGGCGCTGATCGACGAGGAGGAAGCCACCCTGAAACGCTTCCGCCGCCGCGGCGCTTCGATCGCGCTGGAGCCCGCCAACACTTCCTATGAAGTCCGCATCCTGCCGCCGAACCGGGTCCGGATTCAGGGCAAGCTGATCGGGCTGTACCGGAAGTACTGAGGGCGGCCCGCTTCCGCGGGCGTCAGTGGCGTCACTCCTTATCCGAAGTCGTCATGCCGGCCATGCCGCCTTCGCGTGGATGGCCGGGCATAGGCGAGCGGAAGCGACGCCGTCCCTCGGACGGCTGTACCCGGCCCTGACGGAGAACGATGGGGCCACGCGTCCCACAATTGCCCAGAATGCGGCAAAAACTGTGCGTGCGAGGATGGTGGTTTGACGCGTTTTCTTCGACTCGAAGACGCAAAAACCGGGGGGCGAGACGTGGTCAGCAATATGATCACCAAGATCACCTGGCAGAGGGCGGGACTCGTGACCGAGCCGGGCCGCTACATGCTCCGGTTCGGCTGGCTGACGGTGACGGCGGAAGATCTTGCGATCTGGCAGCAATATCCGGAAGCTGCGTTCACGCTGGTCGCGCTGCCCGGGATTGCCGACGACGGAAGGGAGCAATTCCATCTCGGCGCCTTCGAACTGCCGCTGCCGCCGATGCCCGAAGATCCGCAGCCGCCGTAGCGCGTTTGTGATCGGGCACGCCGGCCTTTCGGTCGCACAAATGTCCAGAACAGGAATAGACTTTGCTCAAGTCCACTCTGATAGAGGCCAGCGCCTCGAGGGAGGCACGGGTCTCTATCTCTTACGAGGGAGCGATCCGATGTGTGACTATAGTTTGCACGCGATGGCGACGCGTCCCGCTGAGGTCGGCGAGACACTGATATCGACCACCTTCCGCGGCACCTCGACCCGCGGCTTTGCCAGCGAACGCGACCCCGCAGTCGCGGTCTGCATGCTGCCCGGGACCGAACTGGCCTTCGCGCAAGACGTCAAATACGACAATCGCTGGATCTGGACGCGGACGATCGGTTTCCGCGTCGGCAAGTTCAACACCATTGATCCGCACATCAGGGAACGTCACCACGACGCGATCGAATTTCCCGATGGGAGCCATGTGCTGGTGACGCAGCTTTGCGAGGGTCAGCGCGTCACGGTGCTGCAATTGCCGGTGGTGCATCCGATTCCCGAGCGCACAACAACGAAGGCGGACACGGCGACACCGCTTTCCACCGGTTGAATTCCGCGCCGCCGGTCGCGACCCGCCGGGGAACGTGAATCCTTATTCCTCGGCCTGCAGATCCGCTTCCGACGGGGTCGCATCGACAGCACGCGGCGCGTTGCGGCGTGGCGCGAGGATGGTTGTCTCCGCGTCACCCTCGCCCGCGGTCGCTGGCGACCATGGGCGATCGACGCCCCGCGGCTTGACGGCATCGATGGTAAATCCGCTGCCGCTTCGCCGCAGCACCATGGCGCCCTGCCGCCGCAGACGCTCCGCATCGATCACAGAAGCGCCGCACGCCGCAGGCGCCTGCCTTGCGGTCACCACCAGCGCCGCGCGCTCACAATCATCCGCCAGCGCTTCCGGCCGCAGCGCCAATGCCACGAACCCGCCACCGGCGCCTTGCGTCACGCAGCCGCTCTCGTCGCATGAGACGCCCTCGGTGAGCGAGGCATCGGCAGGCTTTCGCGCGTCGGCATCCGCCGCCAGCCATTCTTTGACGAGGAAGCCATCCCTCGCAGCCCCCGTCGAAGTCCCCTTGGCCGCGCGCATCAAATGCAGTTTGCCGTCCTGGCCGCGGACACCGACATTGCGCCCGTCGGCGGAGATCAGGATGTCCGGCTGCGGCACCCTCGCCGCCCACACTGCCGCCACCAGCACCACGGCCGCGCCGGCATAGCGCAGCGGCGTTCGCAACAGGCCGAGCAGGATGATGCCGATACTCGCCGCAATCAACGGGCCGATGCCGAACGCCGGCACACGACCGACCGCGCCCGGCAAGGCCGCGACCCATTGCGTGACAACAATCATCCAGTCGATGCCGACGCCCATGATGGCCCAGAACACGCCGTCAAAACCAAAGGGCATCGCAACCAGGCCGAGCAGGCCCGCCGGCATCACCAGCGCCGAGACCACCGGCATCGCGGCCAGATTGGCGAGCACGCCGTAGGGCGTCACCCGGTGGAAATGAAACGCCGCGTAAGGCGTGGTGGCGAGGCCCGCCACCAATGAGGCCAGCAGCAGCATCGAGATCTCGCGGCCGCCCCACAGCGCCACCTGCGCGGTCGCGGAATGATCCGGCTGCGCGAACAGGCGCGGCATGCCGAGCTGCACCAGCGCCACCAGCCCGAGGGTCGCCGCAAACGACATCTGGAAGCTCGGATGCACCAGCGCCTCCGGTGCAATGGTCAAGACAATGAGCGCCGCAACCGCGAGCGTTCGAAACGTGATGGCGCGGCGGTCTACCATGACCGCGATCAGCACCACCGCCGTCATGAAGAACGAACGCTGGGTCGCGACTTCAGCTCCCGACAGCAACAGATAAAATGCCGACGCGGCCAGCGCCGCCACCGCCGACCATTTCTTGATCGCAAAACCAACCGTGAGCGTTGGGAACAGCGCCAGCAGCGCCCGTACCGCAAAAAACACGACGCCCGCGACCACCGCCATGTGATAGCCGGAGATTGACAGCACGTGGCCGAGGCCGGAGATGAACATCGCCTCGTTGACGGGCTCGGAGATAGCGTCGCGCCGGCCGGTCAGAAGCGCGGTCGCGATCGCGCGCTTGTCGCCTTCCAGCGTGGTCCGGATCCGCGCATCGATCGCGTCCCGCATGCCTTGCATGAACGCCGAATAGCGCAGCTTCCAGCCGCCTCCATCAGGCGCTTCCGCGGTCTTGATCGCGCCCATCACGAAGCCGGAGGCGCCGATGCCGGAGAAGAACATGTCGCGGCCGAAATCGTAACTGCCCGGCCGCAACGGTGTCAGCGGCGGCAACAGCCGCGCTTTCAATTCGACAAAGCTGCCGACCGCGGGCGCGGTACCCTTCTTGACCGAAAGCCGCACGCGCTCGAGTTTGGTCGATCCGCGCGCGCTCTCCATGGTCACGACGCGCAGCACAAAACGGTCGGTGCGCTCGCGGATGTCGCGGGTCTCGACGAATCCGGTCAGCGCCACCGAGAACATCGGCCGCGCCAGCACGCCATGCGCGATCCGCGCCGTCTTCCAGGTCGCAATCGCAAAGCCGGCGGCGACGGCAGCGATCATCACAGCGACCGGAAACATTTTGTGCCGCCGCAGCAAGAACGCCGCCGCGCACAGCGCGATGGCGGTGACGGCCGCGACCGACAGCACCGGCTCATGATCGGCGGCAAAATAGAAGGCGATGCCGGTGCCGAACGCGACTGGCACCCAGGGCAGCAGGCGGCCTGCGCCGGCTTCCGCGCGCGCCCATGTGCGCAAAGTCTCGATGAACGGCGGCAGGGCGCTGATGCTGATCGGCGCATAGCCGCCCGCCGGCGCCACCGCCTGGCGCGGCGGCCAGGTTCCGGCGTAGCCCCGTCTGCCGCCCGGCGTGCTGCCCTGCTCCGCCATCCCACGCCTTGGAGTATCCCTGTTTTCACAAAGCTACTGGAAGTGGCTATCCGCGGGATAGTGGAACAGATGCGGAATGCGGAGGAAAGAATGTCCGCCGTTGTCGGGCCGAGCCCTTGCCAATGTGATGTCGCCGAGCCAATTCCTCTCCTCCCGACCGCAAGTCGATAACGGTCGGGCCAAAGGCTCGGCAACCACCCTTCTCAGCTGGCTGGATGATGCCAGCGATCGTGCCACCAGGTGCTGAAATCGCGATCGGTCGTTAGTTCCCAGGCTGCAAGCACAATCACCAATATGCCTGAGACCACGCTGCTTGCCGTGGCCGGTACCGACCCGTAGCCGACCGTCCAAGGTACTGCCACCAGAGCCAGACCGATGAGGATCTCTCCCCATTCCTCCAGATAGGAGGGAATGATGAATCCCTCTACGGCAAACAGAATGACGCACAAGCCAAGGGCGATGGTTATCGCGACTTCTGCCCCGGCAAAGCCCAGGGCGAACGGCGACACGACCAGCCACACGCCCAACAACAGGCTGCCGGCGTCCTGCCAATGTTGAATGCGCATGATACTCACCTCCTCTCCTCCATGAATATGGTGGGGCCGCGCAAAAAAACGCGTTCCTCAACCTGCGTTGTGTTGCCGCTGCTGCTGCCCCGGCGCCGTCGTCCAACCCTGGCCGCCCATCACCCGAAAGACGTTCTTGCAAGTGCGCCGCAGCAGGATGCACACTGGGTGCGCTTGACCAGGTGTCAACGTCTACGGCTCTCAGTTCGACTGGAATTCACGGTTGCGCTCAGAACGAGAGGAGCATGACGCCATGCGAGAAATCGAAATCCACGACTATGCGCGGCAGTTACTGGAAGCACATGGTGCCAAGGCCATTGCGGAAGCCGCCCAGAACGCCATCGAACTCGAGGCAAAAGGCGAGGTCGAACTGGCCAGAACCTGGCGGCATATCGAAGATGCGATGAAGATCATGCGCGGGCCCCACCAGAGCTGAGGCTACCGGCGCCGCAACACAGAACGTGGGCCTGGACCCGTCGCAAGCCCGCTTCGCCGCGGCTGAACGGCAGCGCGATGTCCAAGATGCGGCTCTCCATAACAGGAGTGAAGCCATGTTTCCGAAGTGTGCGACAGCCGAAGATCTCGTGAAGGCGATCAAAGACGAGAAGGTGCAGATGATCGATCTGCGCTTCACCGACTTGCCTGGGGTGTGGCAGCATTTTTCCGTCCCGCCGGGTGCAGCGAGTATCGATGCTCTCAGCGAAGGCATTGGATTCGACGGTTCATCCATTCGCGGCTTCCAGGAGATCCAGGAAAGCGACATGCTGGTCGTGCCGGACCCGACTACGGCCTTCCTCGATCCGTATTCCCCTGCATCGACCCTGGTCCTGATCTGCAACATCCGGGACCCCGTGACCGGGCAATCCTATAGCCGCGACGCCCGCTACATCGCCCAGAAGGCCGAAACCAACCTGAAGGGCGGCGGCCTCGCCGATACGAGCTATTTCGGCCCTGAGGCGGAGTTCTTCGTGTTCGACGACGTGCGCTACGGACAGGGCATCAATTTCGCCTTCCACGAAATCGATTCCAGCGAAGGCAGTTGGAACACGGGCAAGGAGGAAACGCCAAATCTGGGCCACAAGCCGCGCCCCAAGGAGGGATATTTTCCCGTTCCCCCGACCGACAGCATGCAGGCTCTCCGCACCGAAATGGTGCTGACGATGGAACAGCTGGGCATCCAGATCGAAGCCCATCACCATGAAGTCGCGACCGGCGGCCAGAACGAAATCGACATGCGTTTCACCACCCTCACCCGCATGGCGGACAATCTGATGATGTACAAATACGTGGTGAAGAACACCGCCCGCGAGCACGGCATGACCGCAACGTTCATGCCGAAGCCGCTGTTCGAGGACAACGCCTCGGGGATGCACGTTCACCAGTCCCTGTGGAAGGGCGAGACCAATCTGTTCTACGACAAGGGCGACTATGCCGAGTTGAGCCAGCTCGGCCGCTACTACATTGGCGGTCTGTTGACCCACGCCTGGGCGTTGTGCGGGCTTTGCGCTCCCACCACGAACTCCTATCGGCGCCTGGTGCCGGGTTACGAGGCTCCGATCAACCTGGTCTATTCCCAGCGCAACCGCTCAGCCTGCTGCAGGATTCCGATGTATTCGCCGAACCCGCGGGCAAAGCGCGTCGAGTTTCGCTCGCCGGATCCCTCCTGCAATCCCTATCTGGCCTTTGCCGCGATGCTGATGGCCGGTCTCGACGGCATCAACAACCGGATCGATCCGGGCAGCCCGATCGACAAGAACCTTTATGACCTGCCGCTCGCAGAGGCGAAGGACGTGAAGTCGACACCCGGATCGCTGGATCAGGCGCTTGACGCGCTCGAGCGCGATCACGCCTTCCTGCTCCGCGGCGATGTGTTCACCGGCGACGTGATCGAGACCTGGCTCGACTACAAGCGCAAGAAAGAGATCGATCCGATCCGGCTGCGCCCTCATCCATACGAGTTCCATTTGTATTACGACATCTAGCGGTGGAGCGCCGCGGCCTACTGCGCGATCAACGGCGTCTTCGACGACACGTGATGGCTGACGATTTTCCAGTCGCCGTCTTCGCGGGCGATCACCCAGGTGATCTTGACCGACAGTTTTACCGCGCCTTGATCGGCATCGAACGACGCCGTGCCGGCGACATTGACCAGATCGGGACCGGCCTGCTCGGCCACGACATCGGTGAACTGGACAGCCGATGTCCGCCACCGCGGCAATCCCTTGAAGTAGGCCGTGACGCCCTCTCGCCCGCGATACAGTTTCGGGTTCGAGCCGAAGAACAGCGCATGCCTCGAATAGAGCGATGCGAGTGCATCAGCATCTAGTTTGCTGAACGCCGCGGCCCATTTGCCCATAATGCCGGATGCGATGTCGTCGGCCGCGCTGCCCATCGGGTAATCCAATCGTTATGAAACCGATGTCAGCCCTTGGCGACTTCCTTGGCAAAGGTATCGCGCAGGCCGATGGTGCGGTTGAACACCAGCTTGTCCGGCGTCGAATCCTTGTCGCGCACGAAATAACCCTGCCGTTCGAACTGCATCACCTCGTTCGAATTACTTTCGGCGACGCTGATCTCGATCCGCGCGTCGGATAGCACTTCCAGCGACTGCGGGTTGATGTCGGCGGCGAAATTGCCGGCATCGGGGCTCGGCTTGGCGAACAGCTGATTATAGACGCGGATTTCCGCAGGCCGCGACTGCGCCGCCGGCAGCCAGTGCATGGTCGCCTTGACCTTGCGGCCGTCAGGCGCGTTGCCGCCCTTGGTGGCGGGATCATATGTGCAGCGCAGTTCAACCACCTCGCCGGCCGCATTCTTGATGACGCCGGTGCATTTGATGAAATAGGCGTAGCGCAGCCGCACTTCGTTGCCCGGAGAAAGCCGGAAGAATTTCTTCGGCGGGTTCTCCATGAAATCGTCCTGCTCGATATAGAGCTCGCGGCCGAACGCGATGCGGCGGGTGCCGGCATCGGGATTGTCTGGATGATTGACGGCCTCGAGTTCCTCGACCTGGCCTTCAGGATAATTCTCGATCACGACCTTGAGCGGCCGCAGCACCGCCATGCGGCGCTCGGCCGTCTTGTTGAGCAGTTCACGGATGCAGAATTCCAGCATGCCGACATCGACCACGCTGTTGGATTTCGCCACCCCGATGCGCTTGACGAACTCCCGCACCGCCGCCGGCGGCACGCCGCGCCGCTTCAGGCCGGCGACGGTCGGCATCCGCGGATCGTCCCAGCCGGCGACATGGCCCTCGCGCACGAGCTGCGTCAGCACCCGCTTCGAGAGCAGCGTGTAGGTGATATTGAGCCTTGCGAATTCATATTGCCGCGGCTTTGACGGCACCGGCAGCTTGTCGAGCAGCCATTCATAGAGCGGCCGGTGATCCTCGAATTCCAGCGTGCAGATCGAATGGGTGATGCCTTCGATGGCGTCCGACTGGCCGTGGGCGTAGTCGTAGCTCGGATAGATCGACCATTTGTCGCCGGTGCGCGGATGGTGGGCGTGCAGGATCCGGTACAGCACGGGATCGCGCATGTTGATGTTGCCGGAGGCCATGTCGATTTTGGCGCGCAGCACGCGGGTGCCGTTCGGGAATTCGCCGGCCTTCATGCGGCGAAACAGATCGAGGTTTTCGTCCACCGGGCGGTCGCGGAACGGGCTGTTCTTGCCGGGTTCCGTCAGCGTGCCGCGCGAGAGGCGGATTTCCTCCTGCGACTGGTCGTCGACATAGGCGTGGCCGGCCTTGATCAGGCCTTCCGCCCAGTCGTAGAGCCGCTCGAAATAGTCGGAGGCGTAATAGAGATCGGTTCCCCAGTCATAGCCGAGCCAGCGCACGTCGGCCTGGATGGAATCGATATATTCCTGCTCTTCCTTGGTCGGGTTGGTGTCGTCGAAGCGCAGATGGCACTTGCCGGCGAACTCCTGCGCGATGCCGAAATTAAGGGCAATCGACTTGGCGTGGCCGATATGCAGATAGCCGTTCGGCTCCGGCGGAAATCGGGTCACGATCCGGCTGTGCTTCTGGGTATCGAGGTCGGCCTGAACGATGTCGCGAATGAAATCGCGCCCTGCCTCTGCCGCTGCCGGTTCTGTGGTCATTACGTGTTCCCGCTCGGATAAGCGGCCCTTCTGCCAAATTCGCCCCGGTCCGCCAAGCCTGCTTTGCCCAAGGCGACACTAGAGCCTTTTCCGTTCCGATTGAATCGGAACGGGGATTCTTGAGTTGACGCGTTTTCTTGACGTGAACCGGTATCCACTTCGCTGGAAAACGCTCTAATGGCCAGACATTAATGGCGAGACTTTAGTTATGCACCGTCCTGCTATACACCACGGCCGTTCAAGCATAGGCCTGCCCAAATCATGACCGATTCCGTCGTCACCCGCTTTGCCCCCTCGCCGACCGGCTTCCTGCACATCGGAGGCGCCCGCACCGCGCTGTTCAACTGGCTCTACGCCAAGAAGCATGGCGGCAAGATGCTGCTGCGGATCGAGGATACCGACCGCGAGCGGTCGACCGAGCCGGCGATTGCCGCGATCCTCGATGGATTGAAGTGGCTGGAGCTCGATTGGGACGGCGACGTCATCTACCAGTTCAGCCGCGCCGCCCGCCACCGCGAGGCCGCCGAGTCCCTGCTCGCCAGCGGCCGCGCCTATCGCTGCTACGCCACGCCGGAGGAACTGACGGCGATGCGCGAGAAGGCCCGCGCCGAGGGCCGCACCCGCCTCTATGACGGCCTGTGGCGGGACCGTGACCCGTCCGAAGCGCCCGCGGGCATGAAGCCCACCATCCGCCTCAAGGCACCGCAGACCGGCGAGACCGTGATCGAGGATCAGGTCCAGGGCCGCGTGGTCTGGCAGAACGAGAACCTCGACGATCTCGTGCTGCTGCGCGGGGACGGCAACCCGACCTACATGCTGGCCGTGGTGGTCGACGACCACGACATGGGCGTCACCCATGTGATCCGGGGTGACGACCATCTGATCAATGCCGCGCGCCAGAAGCAGATCTACGACGCGCTGGAATGGGACATTCCGAACATGTCCCATATCCCGCTGATCCATGGCGCCGATGGCGCAAAGCTGTCGAAGCGCCATGGCGCGCTCGGGGTCGAGGCCTACCGCGCGCTCGGCTATCTGCCGGCGGCGCTGCGCAATTACCTGGTCCGGCTCGGCTGGGGCCATGGCGACCAGGAGATCTTCTCGACCCAGGAGATGATCGACGCGTTCGACCTGCCCGCCATCGGGCGTTCGGCGGCGCGCTTCGATTTCGCCAAGCTGGAGAACCTCAACGGCCACTACATCCGCCAGGCCGACGATCAAGCGCTCGTGACCATGTTCGAACAGTTGCTGGATTACGTCCCTGATGGCGCCGAGCTGAAGGCCAAGCTCAACGACACCACGCGGGCGCAATTGCTGCGGGCGATGCCCAGCCTGAAGGAGCGCGCCAAGACGCTGCTCGAGCTGATCGCCGGCTCCTACTTCATCTTTGCCGACCGTCCGCTCGAGCTCGAGCCGAAAGCGGCCGCCCTGCTGACGCCGGAAACCCGTGAACTGATCGGCAAACTGCGCAATGCGCTGGAAGCCGTGACCGACTGGAATTCCGAGAGCACCGAGGGGGCGATGCGGAATTTCGCGGAGCAGAATAATCTCAAGCTGGGCGCGGTCGCCCAGCCGCTCCGGGTGGCGCTGACCGGCCGGACGACCTCACCCGGGATTTTCGACGTCCTGGCGGTGCTGGGGCGCGACCAGTGCCTGGCCCGGCTCGGCGATCAGGCCGGCGCTTAGTTTCTGTTTTGACGCGTTTTCTTCACGCGAACCGGTACCCACTTCGCTGGAAAACGCTAATGGAGCCCCTGCTATGTGCTAGCGGCGGCCATCTTGCAGTGCACAGGGCAATAAGCTACGCATTTTGAAGCCGCCTTCTAGACAATCCGGCCTGCCTTGTTATCTGCCAAAAAACGGCATCAGGTCAGCCCGGTTTTCGCAACGATTTCATCGGGGACTTCGCGATGGACGCAAAATCCAGCAACAAAACTGCAACGCTAACGGTAGGTAACAAGACCTACGATTTCCCGATCCTGAGCGGCACGGTGGGGCCGGATGTCATCGACATCGCCAAGCTCTACGGCCAGGCCGGGATGTTCACCTATGACCCCGGCTTCACCTCCACCGGCAGCTGCCAGTCGAAGATTACCTATATCGACGGCGACGCCGGCATCCTGGAATACCGCGGCTATCCGATCGAACAGCTCGCCGAAAAGGGCGATTTCCTCGAGACCTGCTATCTCTTGCTGTACGGGGAACTTCCCACCAAGGCGCAGAAGGAAGATTTCGACCACCGCGTGATCCATCACACCATGGTTCACGAGCAGATGGCCCGCTTCTTCCAGGGCTTCCGCCGCGACGCCCATCCGATGGCCATCATGGTCGCGGCCGTCGGCGCGCTCGCTGCGTTCTATCACGACTCGACCGACATCAACGATCCGAAGCAGCGCATGATCGCCTCGATGCGCATGATCGCCAAGGTTCCGACGCTGGCCGCGATGGCCTTCAAATATACCGTCGGCCAGCCCTTCGTGTACCCGAAGAACTCGCTCACCTTTGCCGAGAACTTCCTCAACATGTGTTTTGCCGTCCCCTGCGAGGACTACAAGATCAATCCGGTGCTGGCTGACGCGCTGGACAAGATCTTCATCCTGCACGCCGACCACGAGCAGAACGCCTCGACCTCGACGGTGCGTATCGCCGGCTCCTCCGGCGCCAATCCGTTCGCCTGTATCGCCGCCGGCATCGCCTGCCTGTGGGGACCGGCGCATGGCGGCGCCAACGAAGCCGCGCTGGCGATGCTGGCCGACATCGGCACGGTCGACAAGATCCCCGAGTTCATCGCCAAGGTGAAGGACAAGAACTCAGAAGTCCGCCTGATGGGCTTCGGCCATCGCGTCTACAAGAACTACGATCCGCGCGCCAAGATCATGCAGAAGATGTGTCACGCGGTGCTGGCCGAGACCGGTCACGGCGACGACCCGATGCTGAAGGTCGCGCTGGAGCTGGAAAAGATCGCGCTCAGCGATCCCTACTTCATCGACCGCAAGCTCTACCCGAACGTCGACTTCTATTCGGGCATCACGCTGAAGGCGATGGGCTTCCCGACCTCGATGTTCACCGTGCTGTTCGCGGTCGCCCGCACCGTCGGCTGGATCAGCCAGTGGAGCGAGATGATCGAGGACCCGCAGCAGAAGATCGGCCGTCCGCGCCAGCTCTACACCGGCGTCGCCCGCCGCGATTACGTCGACATGGGCAAGCGCAAGTAAGGCCTGGCGGATACGAGACCCAAGAAAGCCGGATGCGATAGTCGCGTCCGGCTTTTTTCTTGTAGGGTGGGCAAAGCGAAGCGTGCCCACCATTCGATCCCCAATGTCGTTGAGGGATGGTGGGCACGGCGCAAGGGCGCCTTTGCCCACCCTACGATTTTAGGAGGCACCATGCTCACCGGAAGCTGCATGTGCAAAAGCGTGGCCTATGAGGTGGACGCCGAACCCGGCGCCATCGTGCATTGCCACTGCGCCACCTGCCGCAAGGCGCACGGCTCGGCGTTCTCGACGGTGACCAATGTGCCGCGCGACCGCTTTCGCTGGACCAGGGGCGAAAGCCTGCTCCGGGGCTTTGAGTCCTCGCCCGGCAAGCAGCGCTACTTCTGCACGCAATGCGGCTCGCACATCGTCGCCGAGCGCGCCGGCACCGGCAACATCCTGCTGCGGATGGGATGTCTCGACACGCCGATCACCAAGCGGCCCGCCGCACACATCTGGCGATCGGATTGCGCGACGTGGTTTGATCCGAAGGATCAGTTGCCGGAGTGGCCGGAAGGTTCGGCGCCCAGGGGTTAACCCTACCGTCGCGCCTTTCGCATCGTCGAGAGCACGATGTCGGCTGCGCGGGCGCTCGGCGGCAGGTTGCCGGTCGACATGATCCGGTCGATGTTCGCGAAGGCTTCGAGCTGTTTTCGACGCAGCGCGGACTCGCCGAGGAGTTCGCGCAGTACCTGCGATAGTTTTTCCGGGGTGCAGTCCTGCTGCAGGAATTCGGGAGCGACGTTTTCGCCGATCACGAGATTGGCCAGGATCACCGAACTCACATTGATGACCCGCTGCAATATCCAGGCTTCCACCGCGCCGGTCCGGTAGGCCGTCACCATCGGCACGCCCGCTAGCGCCAATTCGAGTGTCACGGTGCCGGATTTTGCCAGCGCCGCATGCGCGATCCGGAACGCGGCCCGCTTCTCCTGCTCGCCGATCACGACGCGGGGCTGCACCGTCCAGGTCTTCAGCGCTTCCGCGACCGCCTCCTGCAGATGCGGCATGGTCGGCAGGATCAGTTCGAACGCGACGCCCTCGGCATTGAGCCGGGCCAGCGCCTGGCCGAACACCGCCATGTGGTGGCGGATTTCGCTGCGGCGGCTTCCCGGCAGCACCAGCAGCACCGGCGGCGGCGCTTCCCGCCGCTGCCGTTCCTCAGGGTTGGGCCGGAGCGAGGCGAGCTGTTCGGTCAGGGGATGGCCGACATAGCTGCAGGGCGGCCCGCGAAGCCGGAGATAGGCCTCCGGTTCGAACGGCAGCAGCGCCAGCACGTGATCGACATAAGTCAGCATCGCGCGGGCGCGGCCGGGCCGCCACGCCCAGACCGAGGGCGAGACATAGTCGACGATCGGAATTTTGGGATCGCTGGCGCGGACACGCTTCGCCACGCGGTGGGTGAAATCGGGGCTGTCGATGATGACGAGAATGTCGGGCGCGGCCTCGGTGACCGCCGCGGCGGTTTGCTTGATCAGCCGCAGGATCTTCGGCAACTGCTTGACCACGGCGGCAAGGCCGATGATCGAGAGCTCCTCGATCGGAAACCACGAATTCATGCCTTCGCGCGCCATCGCGCGGCCGCCGACGCCTTCGAACTGCACCGCGTCACCGAGGCGCTGGCGCAACACTTTCATGAGGTTGGCGCCGAGGCGATCGCCGGATTCCTCCGTCGCAATCAGGACGATCTTGCGCACCGTGTCGGTGGTCGGACGCGGCGGCATCACGCCGGCAGCCCCTGGATGAAGAGGCCGGCGCTGTCGGCGGCCTCGATCATGGCCTGCGCGTCGGCCGCGATGGTTTGTCCGGCAATGATGGCAATGCCGGCAAGCCCTGCCTTGGCCGCGCCTTCGACCGTCGTTGCCCCCACCGTCGGGAGGTCGAAGCGCAAATCCTGGCTGGTCTTGGGCGCCTTGACCAGCACGCCACGGCCCGTGCCGGCGCGGATGCGGCCCTCGCTGCGCAAGCGCGCCACGCGCGCCAGCAGCCCGTCGGTGCCCTCGATGTCTTCCACCGCCACCACGTGACCGTCGATCACCACGACGGCCTGGCCGATGTCGAACGGACTTAGCGCGCGCAACACTTCCCGCCCCTTCTCGATGTCGGCGGCGCCGGCCGGATCCGGCGTTGCGCGGGCGATGCGCCCCTCGGGCATCAGCATATCAGGGGCAACCTGCCGGATCCCGACCATGCGAAAGCCGTCCTGCTCAAAAATCCGGCCGATGCCCGACAGCAGATGGTCGTCGCCGCCGCGAAACGCCGCCAGGATCGGGCCGATGACGCGGATCGTCCCCCAGTCCAGCCTGATTTCCGACAGCGCCGGCCGCAGCAGCGTGCCGATGAAGATCAGGTCGCGGCAGCCTTCGCTGCGCAATAGTTTTTTCGCCCGGCCGATTTGTCCGACCGAAATCCAGTGATGGCGGAAGCGTTCGGCCCGCACCGGGTCGCAGGAGCCCCGCAGCGCGAACAGCACCGGCGCGATGCCGCGCGCGGCTAGCGAATCCGCGACCGCGAACGGCATGGCGCCGCCGCCCGCGATCACGCCGACCGGTGAAGAGATCTCTGAAGCCGCTGAACTCATGGGCTGCGGCGATCCCGTCATCAGGACTTGTGGCCGTCGTCGGCCGGCAGGCACAGCGCGCGATGCTTACCCGCACCGATGAAGGCGAGGATTTCCGCGATCGCCGGATCGTTTGCCGCCAGCGGCTGGACCTCGCTCAGCCGTTCGGCAAAGATCCCGGGGCCATGGAACAGCTTTTGATAGAACGCGCGCACCGTGGCGAGGCGGTCCTTGGTGAATTTGCGCCGCTTCATGCCGATGATGTTGAGGCCTTCGAGGCTCGCATACTGGCCGTTGACGAGGCCGAACGGGATGACGTCGCCGCGCACGCCGCAGACGCCGCCGACCATCACCTGCGGTCCGATCCGCGTGAATTGATGCACGGCGGAGAGCCCGCCGATGAAGACGAAATCGCCGATCTCGCAATGGCCGCCGAGCGTGGCCGACGTGGCGAAGATCACGTCATTGCCGACATGGCAATCATGGCCGACATGGCTGCAGTTCATGAAATAGCCGCGCTCGCCGACCCGCGTGACGCCGCCGCCGGCCACGGTGCCGGCGTTCATGGTGACGGATTCGCGGATGGTGCAGCCCGCCCCGATTTCAAGTTTGGTCAGTTCGCCGCGATAGCTCAGCGATTGCGGCGGGGTGCCGAGCGAGACGAACGGATAGATCGTGCAGCCGTCGCCGATGGATGTCTGCGCCGTGATGTGCACATGACCGATCAGCTTGCAATTGGCGCCGACCACGACGTGAGGCCCGATGATGCAATAGGGACCGATCGAGGTGCCCTCGCCGATCACAGCGCCATCTTCAATCCGCGCGGTGGGATCGATCATGCTCATCGGGAAAGGTCCGGCATTCGTTAACGAGGGAGACGCTAAATCGTCGGGTTTTCCGGTGGTTACCGCGACTTTGCCTGATCTGTCCAGTGACGTATGATCTCGGCATGTTTCAGCAACTGTGACACCATGGTCCGAGCTGCCGCGGCGATTTTCATGCACTTGCTGGCCACGCCGGTCGTTTCCGAAACGATCGATGTCGCCGGCCGTAGCAGCGTCGATCTGGATGGTTTCGAGTGTCGCGACATCACCCGCAGCAGTATCGTGCAACGCGTCTGCTACGACCGCGCGCAGCGCCACCTGATCGTCGCGGTCAGGGGATCCTACGACCAGTATTGCGATCTGCCGGCCGAGACGTACGACGCCCTGATGGGCGCGCCGTCGATGGGCGGGTTCTTCAACCGCCATATCAGCGGAGCGTCGGGCGCTCGCTTTGCTTGCCCGAATTAATCCGTCAGCATCGCGCCGACATCGGCCTCGGCGACCACGGTGCCATTGACCTTGGCGTCGCCGTGAAACCACCACATCGCCTTGCGGCGGCCGATCGAGCGCATGTGGTATTCGATGGTGTCGCCGGGCATCACGGGTTTGCGGAACTTGCACTTGTCGATGGTCAGGAAGTACACCGCGCGCGGCTTCTCGGTGCCTTCGACCGACTTGATGCCGATCACGCCGGCGGTCTGCGCCATGGCCTCGATCATCATCACGCCGGGATAGACCGGGCGTTCCGGGAAATGTCCCTGAAACGCCGGCTCGTTGAAGGTCACATTCTTGACGCCGATGCCGGAGTAATCGGTGCGGATGTTGATCACCCGGTCGATCAGCAGCATCGGAAAACGATGCGGAAGCGTCTTGAGGATCTCGTTGATATCAACGAGTTCAAACCTGACCGGCACCTCCTCCATCACTCCCGTCCCTCGTTCTTCGGATCGGCGGCGCCCTGCACCAGTCGCTCCACTGCAATAATCTCCCTAAACCACTGTTTGGTCGGTTTTGCAAAATAACCGCCCCAGCGACCATTGGGCGGGATGTCGTCCTTCACCCCGCTCATGGCGGTGACCTGGGCACCGTCGCCGATCTTGAGATGGTTATTGATGCCTACCTTGGCGCCCAGCGCGACATTGTCCCCGATCGTCAGGCTGCCCGCGAGCCCGATCTGGGCCGCGAGCAGGCAGTGCCTGCCGATGGTCACATTGTGGCCGATCTGGACCTGATTGTCGATTTTAGTGCCCTCGCCGATGACGGTATCGCGCAGGCTGCCGCGATCGATGGTGGTGTTGGCGCCGATCTCGACATTGTTCTGGATCAGGACCCGGCCGGTCTGCGGCACCTTCAGATGGCCCTCGGGGCCGAAGAAAATGAAGCCATAGCCGTCCTGGCCGATGCTGCATCCCGGGTGGATCAGCACGTTGTTTCCGATCAGGGAGAACTGGATCGCGGTACGCGCGCCGACATTGCAGTCCCGGCCGATCCGCACCTCGGCCCCGATCACGGCCCCTGCGCCGATCACCGTTCCCGCCCCGATCTCGACCCGAGGGCCGATCACCGCCAGCGGATCGACGATGACGCCGTCTTCCAGATGGGCTGACGGGTCGATGATCGCTGACGGGGCAATTGCGTCATTGTCGAACCAGGACTGCGGACGCAACGCGTCTTCATGCCACTGGCGCGCGATCTGCACGAACGCGCGGAACGGCTGGGCGGCCCGCAGCACCGCGACATGAGGCGGTACCTGCGCCTCAAAACGCGGGCTGACCAGGCAGGCACCGGCCTTTGTCGAGGCGAGCTGGTCGGCGTATTTGAGGTTGTCGAAGAACGCCAGATGCATCGGGCCGGCGTCGTCGAGCGACGCGAGGCCCCGGACGACATGGCCGCCTTGTGCGGGGTCGACCAATACCGACTTCGTCAACGCGGCGATGTCAGCCAGCGTCGACGAAGGCGGTTGCTTGAAGAATATCGGCTGCGCCATTCCACCCGTCGCAGTCCGGCCGGTTGTTAGAAGGATGTACCGCCGCCGAACCTGAATTCCTGCACGCGGTCATTCTTACCCTTGGTGATCGGAATCGCATAGTCGAAGCGCAGCGGACCGAACGGCGACGCCCAGATCAAGCCGACACCGACCGAACTGCGGACGACATTCCCTTCGTCATACTGCAGGCCGAGGCAGGTGCCCGGCGTCGCCGGGTTGGTCGTCGGCCTCACGCAACCGGGAACGTTGACTTCACCGGTCTGCGCCCACGAGGTCGAGCCCTTGTAGTCAAACAGGCCGCCGGCGTCGGCATAGATCGAACCCTTGAGCCCGACTTCCTTCGGCAGGAACCAGAACGGCATCTGCAATTCCGCAGACGCGCCCCAATATTTGGTGCCGCCGAGCGCGTCGCCCGTACCGTAGGGGTTGATGTCACGCGGTCCGATGCCGTTCGGCGCGAATCCGCGGACCAGGTTCGGACCCATCTGGAAGTGATCGAGCATACGCAGCTGGTCGTTGCCGACCTGGTTGAGCATGCCGCCCTGGAAGCGGAGCAGGCCGACGATGTCGGCGACCAGCGGGGTGTAGTATTTCGCATCGATCGCAGACTTGATGTAGGAGACGTCGCCACCGATGCCAGCGAAGTCCTGCTTCCAGTCGATCAACAAGCCCGTGGTCGGGTTCTTGTTGTTGTCCAGCGTGTTGTAGTTCAGCGAATAGCCGACCGACGAGGTCAGGGTCCTGCCGCTCTGCAGCTCCTTACGGACCGGCAGCGAAGCTTCGCCGTCGCTGTAGCACCACAGACCGAGCCCAGAGGCGTCGGTAGCGCCCAGTGCGGTCGCGGCCGGCACGCCGTTCAGATTCACCCAGGCCGGCGACGGATTGAACGCCAGCAATCCATTGTTCGGGTTGTTGTTACAGTTCGACAGCGCGCTCGGCAGCGAGATTTCCTGCTGATAGATCGAATAGCGCAGCTGCAAGGCCAGATCTTCACGCAGGGTGAAGCCGAGCCGCGGGCTGAAGCCCAGCGTCTTGGTCCCGTACGAGATGTAGCTGTTGGCCAGTTGCTCGCGCTGGAACAGGTCGAGGCCGAGCGCGACGCGATAGTCCAGCAGATAGGGCTCGACGAACGACAGCGAGTAACCGCGTGCGTATTGGCCATAGGTGACCGACGCCTTCGCGTACAGGCCGCGGCCGAGGAAGTTGCGTTCCGAAATACTGACCTCGGCGAGCGCGCCGTCGGTGGTCGAATAGCCGCCCGACACCGAGAAATCGCCGGTCGACTTCTCTTCCAGATCGACGATCAGGACCACACGGTCGCTGGACGAGCCGGGCTCGGTGACAATCTTCACGGACTTGAAGAAGTCGAGGTTCTTCAGCCGGCGCTCGGCACGATCGACCAGCGCGCGATTGTAGGCGTCGCCTTCCGACAGGTCGAATTCGCGGCGAATCACGTAGTCGCGGGTCCGGGTGTTGCCGCGGACATTGATGCGCTCGATATAGGTTCGCGGGCCTTCGTCGATCGAGAACACGATCGAGACGGTGTGCTGTTCGAAATTGCGATCGCCGCGCGGACGCACGATAGCGAAGGCATAGCCGCGCCGCGAGGCTTCGATCTGCATTTCCTCGACGGACTTTTCGAGCGCCTCGGCGTTGTAGAGCGACCCAACGCCGACACGCGAGTAGCTGCGCATCGAGTTCACATCGAGGGTCGCGATGCTGGTCTGAAAGTCGACGGTGGCGACGCGGTATTGCTGCCCTTCCTCGATCTTGAAGGTGACGAGGAAGCCTTTGCGCTCCGGATCGTATTCGGACAGCGCGGCCACCACCTGCACGTCGGCAAAGCCGTTCTTGAGATAGAATCGGCGGATCAGGTCACGGTCGGCCTCGACCCGGTCCGGATCGTAGACGTCGGCGCCGCCGAGGAAGCTCAAGAGGTTGGATTCGCGCGTCTTGATGACGTCCTTCAACCGGTAGGACGAATAGAACCGGTTGCCGATGAATTCGATGTTCTTGACGCCGGTCTTGCCGCCTTCGCTGATCGTGAAGATCAGGTCGACGCGGTTGTTCGGCTGTTCAATGATTTCCGGCGTGACGCTCACGTCATAGCGGCCCGAGCGGCGGTAGATTTCAGCGATACGCTGGGCGTCCGACTGAACCATCGGGCGCGAGAAAGTGCCGCGCGGCTTGGACTGGATTTCGGCCGAGAGCTGGTCGTCCTTGACCTTCTTGTTGCCCTCGAAGGCAATGCGCCCGATCACCGCGTTTTCGACCACGACCACGATGATCCGGCCGCCGGCCTGATTGATTCGCACGTCCTGGAACAGGCCGGTTTCGATCAGCGCCTTCAGACCGTCATCGATTTGGGCCTGCCCGAGCCGGCCGCCGGGTCCCGGCTTGAAATAGGAGCGAATGGTCTCGATCTCGACGCGCCGATTCCCCTCCACGGAAATCGAAGCCACCGTCTGGGCAGCAGCCGGCGCAGAAACCAGCACCGCCGCCAGCGTGGCAGCCACCGGCACGGCGAACATGATCGAGGCGGCCAACAAGCCCCCCCGCACTCGCATTCCAAACATCATGCGCCAAGCGCCCTTGTCATTCTTGTGCTGGTCCGCACCCTACGAACCGGCAGATTCCCATTTTCTGCATGTCTTGTAGCCAATTTCCCCAAGGCGGCAAACGGAACATCGCCCCGCGATTCCATTTTCATTCCAAGACGTTGCCGATGGGCAACGCCACAAAAAAGCCGCGTCACGATGCCGCCAGATGCAGGATGTCGTTATAGGTCGCAAACACCATCAGCATCAGCACCAAACCCAGTCCGATTCGGAACCCCATCTCCTGAGCCCGGTTCGACAGCGGGCGTCCGCGGACCGCCTCCACCGCATAGAACAAAAGGTGACCGCCATCGAGCAGCGGAACCGGGAACAGGTTCAACAGGCCGATCGAGATCGACAGCACGGCTGCCAGGTGCACCAGCGCGGTAAGGCCGATGGTGGCCACCTGCCCCGAAATCTGGGCAATCCGAATCGGGCCACCGACCTGGTCGGCGGCTTCCCGGCCGGTAAAGACGCCGCCGATATAGGCAAGCGTGCGATCGATCACGAACCAGGTTTCCTTGACGCCGAGCCACATCGCGGTTGCCGGATCGACGCGTTCGGTCACGACATCGCCCGGCGCGGTCGCGCGGGTGATGCCCAAAACGCCGAGCCGGTGGGCGTTGCCGAACGGATCCTTTACTTCGCGCTGCTCCGGCGTGCCCTTCACTTGCAGCGTGGCATCGCCGCGCTTGAGGGTGAAGTTCAGCTGAACGCCGGCATTGACGCCAACGACGCGCTGCATGTCGGAGAAGCTGCCGATGGTCTTGCCGTCGATCGCGGTGACGATGTCGCCGACCTGAAAGCCCGCCTTCGCAGCGGCGCTGTTGGCTTCGATCTTGTCGACGCGCGCGGTCGTGCTCGGCTTGCCGAAGAAGGTGAACAGGCAGGTGAAGATCACGATCGCCAGGATGAAATTCGCGATCGGCCCGGCGGCAACGATGGCCGCGCGCGGACCGACCTTCTTGTGGTGGAAGCTGCCCGCCTGCTCTTCCGCGCTCATGCTGGCGAGCGCCTCGGTCGAGGGCGTGGAGGCTTCGCTATCGTCACCGAAGAACTTCACATAGCCGCCGAGCGGGATCGCCGAGATCTTCCAGCGGGTGCCGTGGCGGTCGTTGAACCCTGCGAGCTCCGGCCCGAACCCGAGCGAGAAGGTCAGCACCTTCACGCCGCACCAGCGGGCGACCAGGAAGTGGCCGAGCTCGTGGAAGAAAACAACGATGGTCAGGACGAACAGGAAGGGAATGATGTAACCGATGAGCCCACTGCTCAACGTATTGAAACTATGTAGAAAAAACTCAGTCATTCGATTCCCCTCGACGCGAGCCTAAGGCTGCGCCCCCAACCCTCTAGGATGCCTTTAAGGCAATTTGAGGCAATAGGGAGGCAGCTTTATTTCGCGCATTATGGTCAACGGAAATCGCATCATCCGCCGAGCTCAAAGGCGCCAGGCTTCCGGAGCGGACCCAGTCGTTCATGGTCGCCTCGACCAGCCGTGCGATCGCGCCGAATCTGATCTTGCCGGCAATGAAGGCTGCCACCGCCACCTCATTGGCGGCGTTGAACACCGTGGTCAGACCGCCGCTGGCGCGCAGCGCGTCGTAGGCCAGCCGCAAGCCGGGAAACCGTTCGAAATCCGGCGCCTCGAAGGTCAGCTGACCGATTTTGGCGAGATCCAGCCGGGCGGAGGGACCGACGATCCGATCGGGCCAGCCGAGGCAATGGGCGATCGGGATGCGCATGTCAGGCGCGCCGAGCTGGGCAACCACCGAACGGTCGGAGAATTCGACCATGCCGTGGATGATCGACTGCGGATGTACGAGCACATCGATCTCGTCGGGCTTCAGCGCGAACAAATACGACGCCTCGATCACTTCGAGCCCCTTGTTCATCATCGACGCCGAATCGATGGTGATCTTCTGGCCCATGCTCCAGTTCGGATGCTTCAGCGCCTGCGCCAGCGTCGCCTGCTCGATGTCGGTAGAGGCCCAGGTGCGGAACGGCCCGCCCGACGCGGTGATGATCACGCGCACAAGCTCGTCGCGGTTGCCGGAGCTGAGCGCCTGAAACAGCGCATTATGCTCGGAATCCGCAGGCAGAATGCAGGCGCCTGCCTTGGCGGCGCGCTGCATGAAGAAATCGCCGGCGCAGACCAGGCATTCCTTGTTGGCGAGCGCGACCGCCGCCCCGCGGTCGACCGCGGCGAGCGCCGGCTTCAGCCCGGCGGCGCCGCTGACGGCGGCCATCACCCAGTCGGCCGGGCGCGCCGCGGCCTCGATGATCGCGCTTTCGCCGGCGCCGCATTCGGTGCGCGTGCCGGCCAGCGCTTCCTTCAATGCGCCGAGCTTGGTGGGGTCGGCGACCGCCGCAAAGCGCGCGCCGAATTCTCGTGCCAGTTTGGAGAGCCCCTCGACATTGCCATTGGCGGTCAGCGCCTCAACCTGGTAGCGGGCGCGGTCGCCGCGCAGCAAATCCATGGTGCTGTCGCCGATGGAACCGGTGGCGCCCAACACTGTGACGGTGCGCGCGGCGGATGCCGCGGCCTTGTTATTACGCAATGGAACCGCGCTCATTTTTTCACCAAACCATAAGACCGCGGCCGACGCCATCGGCGCCGCCCCAGAGGAAACCGATCAGCGCCGCCACCGCGACAGCTGCAACAAATCCGTCCAGGCGATCCAACAGCCCGCCATGGCCGGGAATGATCTGGCTCGAATCCTTGACGCCAAAGCGCCGTTTGACCGCGGATTCGAAGAGATCGCCGAGTTGAGAAACCACCGAAAGAACGCCTGATATCATCAACAGCGGCCCGATTTTCCCGAGATCCAGCACCGCGAATATACAGGCCACCGCAAGACTTGCGACCAAGCCGCCAATGGCGCCCGCCCAGGTCTTTTTGGGGCTGACGCGCGGCCAGAGTTTTGGGCCGCCGATGCCGCGGCCGGCGAAGTAGCCGCCGCTATCGGTCACCCACACGATGACCAGCACGAAGATCAGCGCGATAAAGCCCTTCACGGGATCGAGCCGCAGCAGGACAGACGCCACCTCCGCCACCGCCGCATAGCAAAATCCCGCAGCGCTCCAGTTTCGCTGCGCCGGCGTGATCAGGCCGACCGCCACCAGGCCGACAGCCAGCACCGCGAGCGCAGCATCGATCCACCCGATGGCGAGACAAAGCCCGGCCAGTGCGAGCGCGGCAACGCCCGATACGACCACGCGTTTGTCGGCCGCGAGGCCCGCCACCATCAGCCATTCGACATAGAGGCCGATCGCGACCGCCGTCACCAGCAAGGTCCATAGCCAGCCGCCGGCATAGGCGATGGCGACGGCGAGCGGGATCAGCACTGCGGCTGCAACGATGCGCGTCGAGAGGTTGCGCGTATCCTGTTCGGCAGCGGCCGCCGGCGCGGCCTTGCCCTCGGTCACGATCCGGTTTTCGCGGCCAGACCGCCGAAACGGCGCTCCCGTCTGGCAAATTCTGCGATCGCGCTTTCAAGTGCCGCCTTGTCGAAATCCGGCCAGTGGATCGGCACGAAGACGAGTTCGCTGTAGGCCGCCTGCCACATCAGGAAGTTCGACAACCGCTGCTCGCCGCTGGTGCGGATGATCAGGTCGGGATCGGGAATATCGGGCGCGTCGAGATATTGGCCGAGCGTGTTGGTGTCGATCGATGCCGGATCGCGCTTGCCTTCGGCCACTTCGCGCGCCAGCCGTTGCACCGCGTTGGCGATTTCCTGGCGCGACCCGTAATTGAACGCGACGACGAGATTGAGCTTGGTGTTGGCCCGCGTCAGTTCCTCGGCCTCGTTCAGGAGCGCGCAGATGTCCGGCTCCAGTCCCTCGCGTTCGCCGATCACGCGCACCCGCACCCCGTCGCGGTGCAGCGTCGCCAGATCGTTGCGGATGAAGCGGCGCAGCAAGCCGAACAGGTCGCCGATTTCGGTCGCCGGTCGCGACCAGTTCTCGGAGCTGAACGAGAAGATCGTCAGGTAGACCACACCGAGTTCATGGGCGGCTCGAACCACGCGGCGCAGCGCCTCGACGCCGCGGCGATGGCCCTCCGCGCGCGGCAATCCCCGCGCGGCCGCCCAGCGCCCGTTGCCGTCCATGATGATCGCCACGTGCAAGGGACCGGTTCGATCCGGTCCTTCGGTTGCGGGGGCGGCGGCGTTCGGCATCGTTAAAGTTCCAGGACCAGTCGCAAAGTCTCGGTCTCAAGTTTCGATCTTAAGGCCTTAAACGGTAAGGATTTCCTTTTCCTTCGCCGCCAGCAATTGATCGATCTCGGAAATCATCCCGTCGGTCGCCTTTTGCACGTCATTGGCCAGGCGCTCCTGGTCGTCCTCGGAGATTTCGTGGTTCTTCTCGAGCTTCTTGACCGTATCGAGCCCGTCGCGGCGGACGTGCCGGACCGCAACCTTGGCCGCTTCGGCGTATTTATGCGCGACTTTGACCAGTTCCTTGCGGCGTTCCTCGTTGAGTTCCGGAATCCGCAGGCGCAGCACCTGTCCTTCGGTCGCGGGGCTCAGGCCAAGGTTCGAATCGACGATCGCCTTCTCCACGGCCTTGACCATGGATTTGTCCCAAACCTGGACGGAAAGCAGCCGCGGCTCGGGCACGCTGACGGTTGCGAGCTGATTGAGCGGCATGTGCGTGCCGTAGGCATCGACCTGGACCGGCTCCAGCATGGACGCGGCCGCACGACCGGTGCGCAAACCGCCCAGTTCATGCTTGAGCGCCTGGGTGGCGCCCTGCATGCGGCGCTTCAATTCGTTGATGTCAAAACCAGGTGTGGGCATAACGCTCTCCCCTCCTCAAAAAACCATCCGCCGGCATCATCAGGCCCGCGGTTCGACGTGGCGCGGGCCTGTCAGCCGGCGACAACCGTGCCGTGGCCGGTACCGCGCAGGATCGCACCTATCGAACCGGGCTCGGCGATCGAGAATACGATGATAGGCAGCGCAGTCTCGCGGGCAAGCGCGAATGCGGTCGCGTCCATCACCTTGTAGCCACCTTCGATGGCCTGCGAATGCGTCAGGCGGTCGAAACGCTTGGCGGACGGGTCTTTTTTGGGATCGGCGCTGTAGACACCATCGACATTGGTGGCCTTCAGCACCGCCTGCGCCCCGATCTCGGCCGCCCGCAGCACCGCCGTGGTGTCGGTGGTGAAAAACGGATTGCCGGTTCCGCCGCCGAGCAGGACGATACGGCCCTCGGCAAGGTATTTGTGCGTCGCACTGCGGGTGAACAGTTCGGAAATCTCGGGCATCACGAACGCCGACAGGGTTCGCGCCGGCGTCCCCTTGCGTTCGATGGCCGCCTCGACCGCAAGGCAGTTCATCATGGTGGCGAGCATGCCCATGGTGTCGCCGGTCGGGCGGGACACGCCACGCGAGGAGACTTCGACGCCGCGAACGATGTTGCCGCCGCCGACCACCACCGCCACCTCAACCCCGAGCTGGCGCGCGGCGATCAAATCGTCGGCGATACGGTCCACGGTAGGCTGGTCGATGCCGAAGGACTGGCTGCCGGCGAGATATTCGCCCGAGATCTTGATCACGACGCGACGATAGACCGGCTCTGCCATAGCTTGTCGCTTCCTTCATTCCGCGCAGGCATCCTCCGGCGCAACGGCGCCGGAAGATTGTCGACCGCGGTTACTTCTTGCCGCTGGCCGCCGCGACTTCGGCTGCGAAGTCGGATTCCTGCTTTTCGATTCCTTCGCCGAGAGCATAGCGCACAAATCCGGCGATCTTAACGGGCGCTCCGATCTTGCCTTCGGCTTCCTTCACCGCCTGCGCGACCGATTTGCCCTTTTCGTCGTGGATGAACGCCTGCTCCAGCAGACAGACTTCCTTGTAGTAGGTCTTCAGACCGGACTCGACGATCTTCTCGATCACGTTCTCCGGCTTGCCCTGCTGGCGATATTTGTCGGCCAGCACGTCCTTTTCCCGCTTCACGGTTTCCGGGTCGAGGCCGGACGGATCGAGCGCCTGCGGATTGGTCGCGGCGACGTGCATCGCGAGCTGGCGGCCGAGCGCCGCGAGCTCATCGGCCTTGCCGGTCGATTCGAGCGCCACAAGCACGCCCATCTTGCCGGCGTTGTCGATGACAGCGCCGTGGATGTAGCTCGCCACCACGCCATTGGCGACCTCGAGCAACGCCGCACGGCGCAGCGTCATGTTCTCGCCGATGGTGGCGATCGCGTCCGAAATCGCGGTTTCGACGGTGAAGTCGCCGATCTTCGCAGCCTTGATCGTTTCGACGTCGGCACCGACGCGAAGCGCGACCTGCGCGACCATCTTGACCAGGCCCTGGAACTGCTCGTTGCGGGCGACGAAATCGGTCTCCGAATTGACTTCGACGACGACGCCCTTATTGCCCGACGTCATCGCGCCGATCAGGCCTTCCGCAGCGACGCGGCCGGCCTTCTTCGCGGCCTTGGACAAGCCCTTCTTGCGCAGCCAATCCTGCGCTTCCTGCATATTGCCCGCGGTTTCGGTGAGCGCAGCCTTGCAGTCCATCATGCCTGCGCCGGTCGACTCGCGCAGTTCCTTGACCATCGCCGCAGTGATCGTTGCCATCGTTGAATGTCCTTCTTGCCCGTTAGCCGCGAGCGCGGCGCGCCTTGCGCCGTGCCGCCATCAGCTACAGGAATGCCGTAACAGGGAAATCAAACCGGTGGCCGGAAGGCCGGCCACGCGGCGTTACAATTATTCCGCTTCCGCGGTCATCGCCTTGGCCTGGGCAACCCAGCCATCGGCGCGGCTCGGAAGTCCGACCTCTTCGCCGATCTTGTGCGCGGTATCGTGATCCAATTCGGCCAGCTGCCAATAGTGGAAGATACCGAGATCGTTGAACTTCTTCTCGATCGCACCCGACACGCCGGTGAGCTTTTTGAGGTTGTCGGCGGTGCCACGGGGACCCGCCAGACCCTGGAAGCCGGCCGGCTGCGGAGCAGCCGGGATTTCCTCACGGACCGGCTGCGCGGAAGCGCCGATGTCGATGCCGTGGTCGCCCTGGGCGCGCGAGATGCCGTCGATGGCGGCGCGGGCCACCAGATCGCAATACAGCGAAATGGCGCGGCCGGCGTCGTCATTGCCCGGCACCACATAGGTGATGCCCTTGGGATCCGAATTGGTGTCGACGATCGCGGCGACGGGAATGTTGAGCCGCTGCGCTTCCTGGATCGCGATGTCTTCCTTGTTGGTGTCGATCACGAAGATCATGTCGGGAAGCCCGCCCATGTCCTTGATGCCGCCGAGCGAACGGTCGAGCTTGTCGCGCTCGCGCTGCAGCGTCAGCCGTTCCTTCTTGGTGTAGGCGTTGGCATCGCCGGAATTGAGCACTTCATCGAGATGACGCAGCCGCTTGATCGAACCGGAAATGGTCTTCCAGTTGGTCAGCGTGCCGCCGAGCCAGCGCGAATTGACGAAATACTGCGCCGACCGCTTGGCGGCCTCGGCAACGCCGTCCTGCGCCTGCCGCTTGGTGCCGACGAACAGGATACGGCCGCCCTTGGCGACGGTGTCGCTGACCGCCTTCAACGCGGTGTGCAGCAACGGCACGGTCTGCGCGAGGTCGATGATGTGGATGTTGTTGCGGGCACCGAAGATGAAATCCGCCATCTTGGGATTCCAGCGGTGCGATTGGTGGCCAAAGTGAACGCCAGCTTCAAGCAGCTGACGCATAGAAAAATCGGGTAGCGCCATGGTAATACTTCTCCGGTTGGTTCCTCCGGAAGCGTGTGAGCAGACGAGCCTTATGGCCCGGCTGCCACCGGACGGCCTTTGAGAGCCATGCTTCCGTGTGAGATGGCGCGGTATATAGCCGGATTCCAGCCAGAAGCAAGGAAATACGGCCGGTTTTTGTCGCCGGCTGGCCCGGTCCGGGCCCCTAAATGCGGGCATTCGGGGCCCAAATCCGCCGAAAACCCCCGCGAAGACCCTATCTCGGCCGGGATGGTGAGAACGATTCGCATTGTCGCCGGCTTCCGGCAGGCGTAACCTTCACCCAATTCGCAAGCGCCCGCATCGTGAGGCGACGACGCGAGTTTCCTCCCGATGCCCGGATTGCCCGTTGCAATGGAGGAACCGTTATGACCGTCTCCCCGACCCTGCAGAACTACCTGGACCAGACCGTTACCTACGAGCTGATCCCTCATGCCCGCACCATGTCGTCGACGCGCACAGCCGAGGCTTGCCATGTGCCAGGCGACGCTCTGGCCAAAGGCGTCGTCCTTCGCCGTGAGGACGGCTACATGATGGCGATCCTTCCGGCTTCCCGCCATCTCCATTTGCCGGCCTTGAAAATGCAGCTCGGCCACAAGGTTGATCTGGCGAGTGAAGAGGAGGTCGCGAAGCTGTTTGGCGACTGCGAGCGCGGGGCCGTGCCACCCGTTGGCGAATGCTTTGGGCTCGATGTCATCGTCGACGACAGCATCGATGCGCAGAGCGAGATCTACATGGAGGCTGGCGACCACGCTACACTCATCCGTCTGGACCGCGATCAGTTCGCACGATTGACCGCGAAGGCCTGGCATGGCCACTTCACAACGCACGATTGAGGCCGCTCGAGCGCCGGTCGAGCGACCTCAAGCAACGCCATCGCGCGCGTTCGCCGTTGAACAGCCGCGACCAGTTGCTCCAAGGCGTGTCGATCGCGAGGCGTCGCCGTGCTTCAGTGATGGGCTGAAACACTCTTGACGTACCCGGACACCACGTCGCCGGACGTTGAATGGCTGATGTCACCCAGGCTGATCATGCCGACCATCCGCTTGCTTTTGTTGATCACCGGCAACCTGCGGACTTTCAGCGTCTCCATGTGATGCACCGCCTTGGCGAGGTCATCGTCCTCCCGGCAGCAGTGGATACCTTCGGTCATCACGTCGCGCGCCTTGGCGCGGCTGGCATCGAAGCCGTTGCCAGCAAGCCCTTTGCAGACGATGTCGCGATCGGTCACCATTCCGATCAGCTGATCGTCCTCCCCGATCGGAATGCAGCCGATATCATGCGCTCGCATCAGCTTTGCGATTTCGGTGACAGGCGTGTCGGGGCTGACCCAGTCGACGCCCTTGTGCATCGCTTCCTTGACTTTCATGGCGGACCTCCGTTGCTGCGATTTCAGGTGGTATCCCCGTGATGCAGAACAGTTCCCCCTTGGCTCGACTATACGACGGATCGGATCGGACGGCATCGCAAAAAAATGCGATGACAACTCCGCAATGCAGGAAAAGCCCTCGCCGGCAGCACGTCCATCAATCCAGGATGCCTCGCCAGCGTCGAATGGCGGGCGCGCGCAGGCGCCGGCCTCAGCTCACCATGCGCTGGCGGTTTTCCCAGTACGGCTTGCGCAACTCACGCTTCAGGATCTTTCCGGCGCCGGACAATGGCAGCGGGATCTCCGTGACCTCGACACTGCGCGGGCATTTGTAACCTGCGATCAGCGTCTTGCAGAAATCCATCAACTCGTCGGGGGTTGCCCTCGCGCCAGGCTTGGGAACGACAATGGCGTGAACCTGCTCGCCCCAACGCTCACTCGGGATACCGATCACGGCGCATTGCGCCACCGACGGATGCTGCGCCAGCGCGTTCTCGACCTCGGCCGAATAGACGTTCTCGCCGCCGGAGATGATCATGTCCTTGACGCGGTCGACCACGTAGACAAAGCCGTCCTCATCCATGTAGCCGCCGTCGCCGGTGTGCATCCAGCCGTCGATGATGGCCTTGGCGGTTTCCTCGGGCCGCTCCCAATAGCCCATCATCACATTGTCACCGCGCACCGCGATCTCGCCGACGGTGCCCGTGGGCACCACATTGTCATCGGCATCGACGATCTTGACCTCGCAACCGAGCGTGGCGCGGCCGGCGCCGCGATGCCGCCCCTTGGCGCGGCCATCGCCGACATGCTCCTTCCAGTGCAGTATCGTCGCGATCGGCGACAATTCCGTCATGCCATAGGCTTGCGTGAACTGCACATTCGGCAATGCCTTCATGGCGCGGCTGAGCACGGCATCGCTGATGACGGAGGCGCCATAGGCGATACCCGTCAGCGACGACAAGTCGTACTCGCCGAGTTTCGGATGATCGACGAACATCTGGATCATGGTCGGCACCAGCAGCACGTCGGTCACGTGATCGCGTTGCATCGCGCCGGCGACGCCGTCGGGCGTAAAACCCTGGATGATGACGTTGGAGCCGCCGCTCAGCAGCACCGAATACATCGCGGCCCCATTGGCAAGGTGGAACATCGGCGCGGCGTGCAGATAGACCGTGCTGCTCGGCCACATGCCTTCGCCGAGCGCGTTCAGCGCATTGACCATCAGATTGCCGTGGCTGAGCATCACGCCCTTGGAGCGTCCGGTGGTGCCGCCGGTATAGAAGATGCCGGCGAGATCCTCGCTTTTGCGCATCGCATCCTGAATCGGCGCGCTGCGCGCGATCAACGCCTCATACCCCTCCATGCCGGCGGGGGCGTCCCCATCATCGGCATAGATCAGCTTGAGGCCCGGGATCGCCTGAGCGAGCGTCGCGCCGACCGCAGCAAAAGCCTTGTCGACGAACAGGATCCCGGCGCGGCAGTCGCGCATGGCGTCTTCGTTCTCCAGCGGGCTCCAGCGGATGTTGAGCGGCACGATCACGGTGCCGGACCAGCCGGCGGCAAGATAAAGCTCGAGATAGCGATCGGAATTAAGCGACAGGATCGCGACACGGTCGCCGGCTTGCGCGCCGAGTGCCCGGATGCCGGCGGCAAGCCGCGCCACGCGGTCGCCGACCTCGCGCCAGCTTTTCTTGCGGTCGCCATAGACGATGGCAAGGCCGTTTGGATTGATCTGCAGCGCGCGCCGCAGGCCGTGCGTGATGTTCATTCCCGTCCTCCCTTTGCCGGCCGGCTTTTCTTGGGTGTTGCCGGGCCGCGTTTCCTTGGCCGGTCTTGCGCCAGCCCTTCGGTGAGTTGAGCCGCGAACCGGCTGGCGACGGCTTCCGCCGACCACGCGCCGTCGCGCTGATACCAATGACCGATCCAGTTCAGCGAACCTGCGATGGCAAAAGCCGCGAGCTTCGGGTCGCACGGCTTGATCGAACCGTCGGCGACGCCGTCGGCGAGGTATTTGCGAAAGGTCCGGTCGATGCGCTTCTTGGCGGCGCGGACGATCTTCTGGTTTTCAGCGGTCAGGTCGCGCGCATCGAACCGCACCAGACTGGCGCCGGAATCAGTCGTCATCTGCTCGGCATAGGCCTGGATCAGCTTGCGCAGCTTGACGAGCGCATTGCCGCCGCCATTGTCAATTTCAGCGATGAACTCGTCGACGATTTCCTGCCCCAACGCCCAGCATTCGAACAGGATCTCGTCCTTACTGCGGAAATAATTGTACAGCGCCGGCTTGGTGATGTTCAGCCGCTCGGCGACATCGTTCAGCGTGACGCGGTGATAGCCCTGCTCGAGAAACAGCCGCACCGCGGTGCGCAGCACGGCTTCGCGTTTTTCGTCGCGCGCGCGGCGGCGGCTCTCGAATGGCATCCATGGCGATGGATTGGTTTCGGGTGACTGTGCATCCATCCTGATTATTGCCTGCTCTGCATTGACGGGCTCCGTCGGCCCGTATATTACCCATGGGTAAGAAAAAGTCCAATGGGTAATAAAGGGAGCGCACCATGACATCCAGCGTCTATGTTGCCGGCGTCGGCATGATCCCCTTCGTCAAACCGGGCGCGAACGCGCCCTACCCGGTGATGGGCGCGGAAGCGACCAGGCTCGCGCTGGCTGACGCCGGCGTCGGCTACGAGATGATCCAGCAGGCCTATGCCGGCTATGTCTACGGCGATTCAACCTGCGGGCAGCGTGCGCTCTACCAGGTCGGCATGACCGGCATCCCCATCATCAACGTCAACAACAACTGCTCGACCGGTTCGACCGCGCTGTTCATGGCGCGGCAAGCGATTGAATCAGGCGCGCTCGATTGCGTGCTGGCGCTCGGTTTCGAGCAGATGAAGCCCGGCGCTCTCGGCGCTGTTTTCACCGACCGGCCGAGCGCGTTCGACGAGTTCGACGCCGCGGCCGACAAATTGGTCGACGCGCAAGGCGTCCCGCTGGCGCTGCGCTATTTCGGCGGCGCCGGTCTCAGCCACATGAAGAAATACGGCACGCCGCTGACCTCGTTCGCCAAGGTGCGGGCCAAGGCGAGCCGGCATGCCAAGAACAATCCCCTGGCGCTGTTCCGCAAGGAAGTCAGCGCTGACGACGTCATGAACGACCAGGTGATCTGGCCGGGCGTGATGACGCGGCTGATGGCCTGCCCGCCAACCTGCGGGGGCGCTGCGGCAGTATTGGTCTCGGAGAAATTCGCCAGCCAGCACGGCCTCCGCAAGGACGTCCGGATCGCGGCGCAGGCGATGACCACCGATACCCCCTCCACCTTCAAGGCCGGCGACATGATGCAGGTGGTTGGCTTCGACATGACGCGCGCCGCGGCAAACAAGGTCTATGAGGCCGCCGGCATTGGTCCTGACGATCTTGACGTCGTCGAGCTGCACGACTGCTTCGCGCATAATGAGCTGATCACCTATGAGGCGCTCGGCCTGTGCCCCGACGGCGGCGCGGAGTGCTTCATCGACGACGGCAACAACACCTATGGCGGCAAGACCGTGACCAATCCGTCCGGCGGCCTGCTGTCCAAGGGCCATCCGCTCGGCGCCACCGGCCTCGCGCAATGCTATGAACTGACGCATCAGCTGCGCGGTTCGGCCGAAGCACGACAAGTGGACGGCGCAAGGCGCGCCCTGCAGCACAATCTCGGCCTCGGCGGGGCCTGCGTCGTCACGCTCTACGAACGCGCCTGAGGCCCTGACATGATTGACCCTTCCCTCATCGGCCGCAGCCTTTCGCCTGTCACCGCGCATGTCGAGCCCGGACGTCTGCGTTATTTCCGCGAGACGCTTGGCGAGACCAATCCGGTCTATGGCGATGCCAAGGCCGCGCAGGCTGCCGGCTATGCCGCGACGCCGGTGCCGCCGACCTATCTGTTCTGCCTTGAGATGATGGACGCCGAACAGGCCTTCGAGTTCATCACCGTGATCGGCGTCGACATTGGGCGCCTGCTGCATGGCGAACAGCGCTTCACGTACCGGGCGCCCGTGGTGGTCGGCGATACGCTGCTGTTCCAGCCGCGCATCGTCAGCGTCGCCGACAAAAAGGGGGGCGCGATGACCCTGGTCGGCATCGAAACCAAAGTCACCAATCAGAACGGCACCCATGTCGCGGACTGCGCCCGCACCGTTGTCGTGCTCAATCCGGCAACCGCATGAGTACGCCCGTGAAAACCCAGCCCGCGATAGGCGACCGCATCGTCCACAAGGTGTTTCCGCCGATCAACCGCCACACGCTGGCGCTCTATTGCGGCGCCTCGGGCGACCACAATCCGATCCATGTCGACCTGGATTTCGCCAAGGCCGCCGGATATCCGGATGTCTTTACCCACGGCATGCTGGTCATGGGCTATCTCGGCCAGGCGCTGACCGATGCGGTCCCTCCCCCGCGGCTTCGCATGTTCTCGACGCGCTTCGTCGCGATCACGCAGCTTGGCGCTCGCCTGACCTGCGAGGGGCATATTGCCGAATTCGTCGAACATGATGGCGAGCGATGCGCGAAGCTGGCGCTGACCACCAAGGACGAGAACGGCGACCTCAAACTTGCCGGCGAAGCCGTTATCGCGCTCTGAACAGGAAGCACAAATGACCAAGCTCAAGGGAAAAGTCGCACTGATCACGGGATCGGGGCGAGGCATCGGCCGCGCGATTGCGCTGAAACTCGCCAGCGAGGGCGCGAAGGTCGTGGTCAACGATCTCGATGCAGCGCCGGGCGACGCCGTCGCCGCGGAAATCCGCAAGGGAGGCGGTGAAGCCATCGCGATCAACGGCAGTGTTTCCGAATCCGGCTTCTCCGACCGTTTCGTCGGCGCAGCCATGGAAACATTCGGCGGCCTCGACATCATCATCAACAACGCCGGTTATACCTGGGACTCGACGATCCAGAAGATGACCGACGAGCAGTTCCAGGCCATGCTTGACGTCCACCTGGTCGCACCGTTCCGTCTGCTGCGCGCCGCCTCCGAGCCGATCCGGATCATGGCAAAGAAAGAGGCCGAAGCCGGCCGCGAGGTGTTTCGCAAGGTGGTCAACATCTCCTCGATTGCCGGGCTCTACGGCAATGCCGGACAAGCGAGCTATTCGTCGGCCAAGGCGTCGCTGATCGGACTGACGCGCACGCTTTGCAAGGAATGGGGACGCTACAAGGTCAACGTCAATTGCGTGGCCTTCGGCCTGATCAATACGCGCCTGACCCAGCCGATCGAAACCCAGCAGAAGACCATCGACGTCGCCGGCCGTGACATCAAGGTCGGGGTCCAGCCTCAGATGCTCGACGCGATGGCCAGAATGATTCCGCTCGGACGCGGCGGCACGCCGGAAGAAGCCGCCGATGCGGTCTATCTGTTCTGCAGCCCGGAATCGAACTACATCAGTGGGCAAGTCGTCGTCTGCGGTGGCGGCCTCATCATCTAGCCCGGGGATCCCATGCAATATCGTTCTTCCTGGATGACAGAGGAGCTGGACGTCTTTCGCGACCAGTTTCGCAAGTTCCTCGCCAAGGACCTGGCGCCGCACGCCGAGACCTGGCGCGATCAGAAGATGGTCGATCGCTCGGCCTGGCGAGCGCTGGGCGAGATGGGCGCCCTGCTGCCGAGCGTCCCGGAAGCCTATGGCGGGCTGGGCGCCAGCTTCGCCTACGAAGCGGCTGTAATCGAGGATCTCGAAACCGTGGTGCCGGAAGTGACGACTGGGTACTCGGTGCATAGCGCCATCGTCGCGCATTACATTTTGAACTACGGGTCCGAGGAACAGAAGGGGCGCTGGTTGCCGAAAATGGCCAGCGGCGAGTTCGTCGGCGCCATCGCCATGACCGAACCCGGCACCGGTTCCGATTTGCAGGGCGTGCGGACGACGGCCCGAAAGCAAGGCAACAATTACGTCATCAACGGCCAGAAGACCTTCATTACCAACGGTCAGGCCGCCGACCTGATCATCGTTGTCGCGCGCACCGGGGAGCCCGGCGCCAAGGGAATCTCGCTGATCGTCCTCGAAACAGAAGGCAATGATGGTTTCCGCCGCGGCCGCAACCTCGACAAGATCGGCCTGCACGCATCCGACACGTCCGAATTGTTCTTCGACAATGCGGTGGCGCCGCCGGAGAACCTGCTGGGCAGCGAGGAAGGCAATGGCTTCGTGCAGCTAATGCAGCAGTTGCCGCAGGAGCGCCTCTCGCTTGCCGTCGGCGCCGTGGCGTCGATGGAGCGCGCGATCAAGCTGACCGCCGACTACACCAAAGAGCGCAAGGCCTTCGGCAAGCCCATCATCGAATTCCAGAATACCGCCTTCAAACTGGCCGAGCGCAAGACCGAGGCCATGGTGGCGCGGGTGTTCGTCGACTGGTGCGTCGAACGCCTTGTCGCCGGCGAACTCGATACCGTGACCGCTTCCATGGCGAAATGGTGGTGCTCGCAGAAGCAGGTGGAAACCGCGGATGAATGCCTGCAGCTGCACGGCGGCTACGGCTACATGGAGGAATACCCGATCGCGCGGATGTTCGTGGATGCACGCATCCAGAAGATCTACGGCGGCACCAACGAGATCATGAAGCTGTTGATCGCACGGTCGCTGTAACGCCCTGGCGGCTTCCCTCGCCTCAACTACCTTGCCGATCGGAGCGCCATCCAGAACATGACGCCGGTACGGCCTGTTTTATTCGGCCAGTCGAAGTTCCGCAATTGTGACCTTCGCAGCGGCGTCATCCAACGGAAGGAAATCGAGAGGGCCGGGATTGTTGTAGGCTGACGTTATTGCCGTGGTGACTACCAGCCCGAGTACGCCCATCCCCGCGTTGGCGGTGAAGGCGTTCTTTCGCGCGCTCGGCCTCGCCACGTAAAAATACGTGCGGCCAGATTCCGTTGCGACGTCGTGCCGAGTAACACCGGGAAAGCCGGCTTCCGTAGCGCCCAATTGATGCTGACCGGTTCCGCGATCGGCATACACATAGGTGCCGGTCTTGAGACCGCTCATTGGCTGTCCATCGACCTGAACCTGCCAACCCCCGTCAACGATGCCACCAAAGCCCTTTTCGCGAAGGATGACGATGCGCGACTGTCCCGGTCTTGGCGGACCAATCTTCTGCATCATCCCCGAGTAGTCCAGCCCGCTCCTTGCAGTTTCACAACCCGATAACAACATTGCGGCGAACAACACCGCAGCACCACGCCAAAACATCACGCCCCCAACACTGTCCCCGATCATCCATAGTCATTAGCAAGGCAAGGTTGCAAGAGTCATAACGAGACATTCTTGTGGGATAGGGCAGCCGACGGGTGACGCCTACAGCGTCTGCACGTCGACTACGCCCGACACCGCCTTGATCGCGCCGGCGATCTGCGGCGAGACCTTGAAGCGGCCGGGAAGCTTCATCTCGACCTCGGTTTCGAGGTCGAGCATGATCACCAGCGAGACGTCGCCATCGGCGCCGCCGACCGGCGCAGGCGCCGGTTTCATCGGCAGGCCCTTTGGCGCGCCGGGCACGACCGGCTCCGGCATGTTCAGCCGCCGTGCGATCGAATCCAGCGGCTTAGTGTCGCGGACGAAAATCCGCAAACCCTTCTGGGTTTTGGCCGCGGCGTCATCCAGCGGCTCGGCATGCAGCACCCTCGCCCGCACGTCCTCGCCCTGCAGTTCGGCGCCGAGCTGCAGCAGCACAGCAGCCCCCGGCTCCAGCACGTCGCGATATTGCGCGAGGCCTTCGGAGAACAGCACCGCTTCGAAATGGCCGGTCGGGTCGGACAGGCCCATGATGCCCATCTTGTTGCCGGTCTTAGTCCGCCGCTCCATGCGCGAGACGACCGTGGCCGCGACCTTGCCGGCGGTCGCGCCGGTTTTGACCGCGCGCGAGAATTCCGCCCAGGACTGCACGCGCAGCCGCTTCAGCACCGTGGCATAGTCGTCGAGCGGATGGCCGGACAGGAAGAAGCCGATGGCGTCGTATTCGCGCCGCAGCCGCTCGGCCGGCAACCACGGTTCGATCTGCGGCAGCATGATGGTCGGAGCATCCGCGGCGCCGCCGAACATGTCGTTCTGCCCGATCGTCGACGCCTCATGGCTGCGCTGGCAGGCGGCCAGAATAGCCTCGGCGCCGCCAAATACCCGCGCGCGGTTTGAATCGATCGTGTCGAAAGCGCCGGCGGCGGCCAGGCTTTCGATGACGCGCTTGTTGATGGCGCGCGGATTAACGCGCGCGGCGAAATCGGCGAGCGAAGTGAACAGCCCTTTGCGCCGTTCTTCCACGATCAGTTCGACCGCCTGCGGGCCGACGCCCTTCAGCGCGGCCAGCGCATAATAAATGGTGTTTTCGCCAACCTCGAAGGTCGCACCCGAGCGGTTGATGTTGGGCGCCTCGACCTTGATGCCGAGCCGCTGCGCCTCGGCGCGAAACTCCGACAGCTTGTCGGTGTTGTTGAGTTCGAGCGTCATCGACGCGGCCAGGAACTCGACCGGATAGTGCGCCTTCATATAGGCGGTGTGATACGACACCAGCGCGTAGGCCGCGGCGTGGCTCTTGTTGAAGCCGTAGTCGGCGAACTTTGCGAGCAGTTCGAAGATCGTATCGGCCTGCCCCTTCGGCACGCCGTTCTTGACCGCCCCGGCGACGAAGATCGCGCGCTGCTTCTCCATCTCGGCGCGGATCTTCTTGCCCATCGCGCGGCGCAGCAGGTCGGCGTCGCCAAGCGAATAGCCGGCCATCACCTGGGCGATCTGCATCACCTGTTCCTGGTAGATGATGACGCCGAAGGTTTCCTTCAGGATCGGCTCCAGGATCGGATGCAGATATTCCGGTTCCTCGTCACCGTGCTTGCGCGCGCAATAGGTCGGGATGTTAGCCATCGGGCCGGGGCGATAGAGCGCCACCAGCGCGATGATGTCCTCAAAGCGGTCGGGCCGCATGTCGACCAGCGCGCGCCGCATGCCCTGGCTTTCCACCTGGAACACGCCGACCACATCGCCCCTGGCCAGCATCTGGTAGCTCGGGGCGTCCTCGATCGGCAGCGTCGCCAGATCGACGTGGATATCGCGTTGCCTGAGCAATTTGACCGCGACGTCGAGCACGGTCAGCGTCTTCAGGCCGAGAAAGTCGAACTTCACGAGGCCGGCCGGCTCGACCCATTTCATGTTGAACTGGGTCACCGGCATGTCGGATTTGGGATCGCGATAGAGCGGCACCAGTTCGCTCAAGGGGCGATCGCCGATCACGATGCCGGCGGCGTGCGTCGAAGCGTGCCGGGTCAGTCCTTCCAGGCGCTGCGCGATGTCGAAGGCGCGCGCCACAACGGGGTCTTCGTCGCGGAACGCCTGCAGTTTTGGTTCACTCTCGATCGCCGCGGCCAGCGTTACCGGGGCTGCGGGATTCTGCGGCACCAATTTGGTCAGTTTGTCGACCTGCCCGTAAGGCATCTGCAGCACGCGGCCGACGTCGCGCAGCACGCCCCTCGCCTGCAGCGTTCCGAAGGTGATGATTTGCGCCACCTGATCGCGGCCGTAGCGCTGCTGCACGTAGTCGATGACCTCGCCGCGGCGGTCCTGGCAGAAGTCGATGTCGAAGTCCGGCATCGAGACGCGTTCGGGATTGAGGAAGCGCTCGAACAGCAGGCCAAAGCGAAGCGGATCGAGGTCGGTGATGGTCAGCGCATAGGCCACCAGCGATCCCGCGCCCGAGCCGCGGCCCGGCCCGACCGGAATGTCGTTGTCCTTGGCCCATTTGATGAAGTCGGAAACGATGAGGAAGTAGCCCGCATAGTTCATGCGGTTGATGACGTCGATCTCGAACGCCAGCCGCTTCTGGTAATCCTCCTCCGAGGTGCCCTGCGACAGGCCATGCACCGAAAGGCGCCTGGCGAGCCCCTCCTCGGCCTGACGCTTCAGTTCGGCGGCCTCTTCGCCTGCCGCATCGGATCCCGATCCCGCGCCAACCGTAAAGCGCGGCAAAATCGGCTTGCGCGTCATCGGCCGGAACGAACAGCGTTCGGCGATCTCGACGGTGGAAGCCAAGGCCTCCGGAATGTCGGCGAACAGGACCGCCATTTCGGCGCGGGTCTTGAAGCGGTGATCCGGCGTCAGCTGCTCGCGGTCGGTCTCGGCGATCAGGCGGCCGCCGGCGATGCAGAGCAGCGCGTCGTGGGCTTCGTAGTCGTCAGTGCTGGCGAAATACGGCTCGTTGGTTGCGACCAGCGGCAGGCCCTTGGCATAGGCGAGATCGATCAGGCCCGATTCGACACGGCGCTCCTTGTCGATGCCGTGGCGCTGCAATTCGATATAGAGGCGGTCGCCGAACAGGCTGGTCAGCCGGTCGCATCGCGTCGCCGCCAGCGCAGAATGATCGCCGTGCAGCGCCAGCGAGATCGGCCCCTCGGGGCCGCCGGTCAGCGCGATCAGGTCCTCCGAGTAGCCTTCAAGCCATTCGAGCTTGATGTGCGGAGATTGATGAACCGGCGTCTCCTGGAACGCCCGCGAGTTCAGGTGCATCAGGCTGCGATAGCCCCGCTCGCGCGCCGCCAGCAGCACGATTCGCGCAGGCGCGGCGGCCAGCGCATTGCGCGCGTTGGGATCCTGGTCGCCGAAATCGACCGCGAGTTCCAACCCGACGATCGGCTGGATGCCATAGCCCGCCATCTTGTCGGAAAATTCCAGCGCCCCGAACATGTTGTCGGTATCGGTCAGCGCCAGGGCCGGCTGGCGGTCGGCTTTGGCAAGCTCGCCGAGCTTGGCGATCTTGATCGAACCCTTCAGCAGCGAATAGGCCGAATGAACGTGGAGATGAACGAATCCGGCGTTGGACATGTCGCTTTGAGGGCTCTTGCATCGTGGATGGGAGCGATCGTCAGGCTTCTCCGAGAAACTCCCCGGGCGCCGACTCGCCAACTCCAATGGTGATGCGTTGGGCTAGCGGAGTCCACGCGGAACGCTCAGCTTGCGCCCGCCATCCGGCTTTTCCCCAAGGGGCTGTCGAAACCTGCTTTGGGGGTACGCCGGCCCCGATCCCGCCCCCACCTCAGAGCTGGGGAATGAGCTGCGCCCACACCGCGATCATCCCGACAAACAGCGTAATCGACGCCAGAGCGGCGGCTTCTTCCACAAACATCCTCAACATCGCAGGCACTCCCGATCCAAGAACATATGAGGAACATTGTTCCTTTTTTGTTCTAAGAGTCAAGCGCGCCTGGCGGGTCAGTTTGAAGAATGACCCCCGTGGTTAATTCTTGGGTCCCCGTCCCCCCGTCGCAATGTCTGTGATCGCTTGGCGAGCCGGTTGGGGTCGCTAGGGCGTTTCGGGTGGCTTGCCGTTCCCGCCTTCTGTCCGAGGCCGTTCAATAAGCTCGTATGTGGGAACGTGGCCGCTATTCCACCACGACTCCAGCGCAGCCCCGCAGACCGTGCAGACCGCGTCACCTGTTTGCGGTACCAAGAACTTCTCTTCAGTACGTCTGTACTCGGCGCCGCAATTGCATTGGACAATTGTCGCCATCCCCAGAATATGCGCCCGGAACCGCCCTTTTTCCAGCCCGGAACTCTGCCGCAATCAAACTATCCCACTCCGGGCCGCCTCCCGTCGCGAGTCTATATTGGACTTGGCGTTGGTTGGGGGTGCGGGGCGCTCGGGGATCAGATGAGCGCTCTCATCAGCTTTTCGATGTAGTCATTCACGGCATCTGCAAAGTCGCACTGAGAGCCCGGCCCGGCCGCGTCTCCGTGAGCTTTCACCACCGACCGAACACTTTCCAAGGCGTCCCTTTGCTGAGGTGCAGGCGTCACGGCGACCATCTCGTTGATGGCATTTTCTGCCAGAGGAATGGCGCTCGTCTTGGCCTCCGCAATCAGCGGGCTCAGCACGGAGGTGCATTTGTGTACGTTTTCCATGCCCCAAATATGCGCCCGGCCCGGCCCGTTTTCCAGCCCTCGAGCCTGCCACAATCACACTGACCCGCGACCCAAGCGTCAGTCGCGAGCCAGTTTGAAGGATGACCCCGGTGGTCAATTCCGGGCGTGCCGATTCCGGTCGCAGAGATCAGAGGCTGGGGTCGCTGGGTTGGGGAGTCTTGCTTATCACTGGCACGACATCCCCGCTTCCATCGGCCCCCAGAAGCCGCATTCCGTGGTGGGGTGATGGGGACCGCGCGCGTGAAGGCGGCCGTTGAAAATCAGCAGGGCTGCGGCGGCGAGAAGGACGGCTGAAACGATGATGGGGAATCTTATTTTCATTTCCCGAATATGCCTTCGGGAGCTGACCAATTCCAGCCCGCGCGGCTAGGCCGTCTTTCGTCCAAAGACCGGCGATGTCCTCTTGACCGGCTTCCAGCCGAAATAATCATGGGTACCGGACCAGGCGTGGACTTCGGTCTGGCAAACCATGCATTCGAATTTGCCCGAATGCTTGTGCTGATGCTGCTCCCTCGTCGCGGAGTAATCCATTCCGCAACCGGGGCAGGTAAATTCTTCTGATGTCCAGATGCTGCTTGCCATTGCGCAACTATGCGCCGGCGGCGAGCTAATTCAAGTCCGCGACAGCCCTGTAGTTAAGGACGCGATAAGCGGACTCGCGCTCCCGCGTTAACAAACACTTCCGCGATATCCGACCAGTGCGCCCAACAAAAAAAGCCCCGGGGCAATGCCCGGGGCTTCAATGGTCTCGCTAGAGGACAGCGAAATCAGTACTCAGATCAATACTTAGTTAGATCAGTACTTGCCGATGGTCGGGCCGCCGAACTTGTAGTTCAGGCGAGCGGTAACGAGATCGACGTCCTGGCTGATGCGATCGGTGCCGAAGAACACGCCAGCCGGCGTGGTGAAGGTGTAGGTCCGATCCTGCAGGAAGATGTGATTGTATTCGACGCCAATCGACCAGTTCGGGGCGAAGCCGTATTCGAGGCCAGCACCGACCGTGCCACCCCAGCGGGTGTCGTCGCCGGTGGACGCAGCAAGCGCGCCAGCAACGGTGTTGATGTGGTTACGATTCGAGGTCACAGCAGCACCGCCCTTGACGTAGAGCAGGACGTTGTTGACGGCATAACCGACCTGACCGGTGAACAGGCCAAACGCGTCGATCTTCGAGTGGTTGACGAAGCCGGGGAACAGCAAGCTGGTGTTCGAACCCTTGAAGTCAGCCCAGTTGCCCTGCGCTTCCAAGCCGAACACCCAGGTGCCGGCCTGCCAGCGATAGCCGATCTGACCACCGACCGTGGCGCCCGATGCGTCATGCGAACCCTCGGGGCCAAACGCAACGTTGGGAGCGACCGCGTCCCATTCATTGCGGCTCCAACCGCCGCCACCGTTGACGCCGATGTAGAAACCACTCCAGTCATACACAGCGGCGATCATCGGCGGCGCCTTGGTGTAAGGACGCGCAGCGAGATCCGCAGCCACTGCCGGCGCAGCCGCGCCGAGCGCGATCAGACTGGCCGTTACAAGCAAAACCTTCTTCATCTTTTTTAATTCCCGTTCCAGTTGGTACAGCCCCCAAGGCCGTAGCAGCGTCATATCATTCTTCGTTTGAATTGCTGTAACTTCACAGCAACAGCGCGCGCGAAACGACTTCAGTAAAAACGTAAGTTAATATTGTGTTACAGGCACTTTTCGAAACATTGTGTGCACGTTCGCCGCAGAAAATTCACAATGGAACCGCGCAACGGTATCGCCGTGTGAGATTGTGTTGAAGAGATGGCACGGAGTGCGGCTTGAGACGTTCAACGATCCGTGATGGAACCGACGAGCGCGCTCCGAGCTCAACGAGATTCGAATGCGTGGAGCGATTCCAATTCCATTGTGAAGCTGTCGTCATTCCAGCTCGACGACCTGACCGTCCACCAGCGACACCCGCCGGTCCATGCGGCCGGCCAATTCCATGTTGTGGGTTGCGATCAGCATCGCGACCCGCGTCGCCTTCACGAGCTGCATCAGGGCGTTGAAGACGTGATCGGCGGTGTGCGGATCGAGGTTGCCGGTCGGCTCGTCCGCCAGCAGCACCCGCGGCGCATTGGCGACTGCGCGTGCGATCGCGACGCGCTGCTGCTCGCCGCCGGACAGTTCGGCCGGGCGATGGGTGATGCGTTCGCCAAGACCGAGATAGGCCAGGATCTCCGTTGCACGCTTGATCGTCTCGTTGCGCTTGAGACCACGGATCATCTGCGGCAGCATGACGTTTTCGAGCGCGGTGAATTCCGGCAGCAGCCGGTGCTGCTGGTAGACGAAGCCGATGTCGGAACGCCTGATGTGGGTGCGGTCGATGTCTGACAATTGCGAGGTCGGCACTCCCCCGACATAGACCTCGCCGTCATCGGGGCTTTCGAGCAGGCCCGCGATATGCAGCAGCGTCGACTTGCCCGAGCCCGACGGCGCCACCAGCGCCACCGACTGCCCGGCCCACAGCGCGAGCTTGGCGCCGTTGAGAATGGTCAGCGTCGCCTCACCCTGCGTGTACTGGCGTTTTATCTCGTGGAGATAGACCACCGGTACATCTTCCGCGCCCTCGGCCATTTTGCCCTCACTCATACCGGAGCGCGTCCACGGGATCGAGGCGCGCCGCGCGCCAGGACGGATAGAGCGTGGCCAGGAACGACAGCGTCAGCGCCATGATTACGACGGCAGAGGTCTCGCGGAAGGCGATCTCGGCCGGAAGCTTCGAGAGGAAATAGATCTCTCGCGGAAATATGTCGGTGTTGGTGAGCCACGACAGGAATATCTGGATCGATTCGATGTTGAGACAAATCAGCATGCCGACGAAAAAGCCGGTCAGCGTGCCGACCACGCCGATCGCGGCCCCCGTGATCAGGAATATCCGCATGATCGAGCCCTGCGAGGCGCCCATGGTGCGCAGGATCGCAATGTCCTGGCCCTTGTCCTTGACCAGCATGATCAGGCCGGACACGATGTTGAGCGCCGCGACCAGCACGATCATGGTCAGGATCAGGAACGTCACGTTGCGTTGGACCAGCAGCGCATTGAAGAAGGTCGAGTTGCGCTGCCGCCAGTCGACCAGGAACACCGGCCGCCCGGCCGCCTCCGTCACCAGCCTGCGGAAAGTGTCGATCTTGTCCGGATTGCTGGTGAACACCTCGATCGCGGAGACGTCGTCCTTGCGGTTGAAATAGACCTGTGATTCCGGCAGCGGCATGAATACGAAGCCTGAGTCATATTCCGACATGCCGATCTCGAACACGGCGGTGACCTTGTAGGGCTTGATGCGCGGCGTGGTGCCCATCGGGGTCACAGCCCCCTTCGGGGCAACCAAGGTGATGCTGTCGCCGGCACGCAATGACAACGTATCGGCGAGCCGGCGACCGATCGCGACGCCCTGCCCCTCGTCGAAGCCTTCCAGGGTGCCCTGCTTGATGTTCCCCGAGATCGAGGTGAGGTTGTTCAGGTCAGCGGCGCGCATGCCGCGCACCACCACACCCGAGGCGTTGAACGCCGACGACGCCAGCGCCTGACCGTCAACCACCGGCGCGGCCAGCCGGATACCCTGAATCTGGCTGATCCGCTCGGCGACATCCTTCCAGTCGGTCAGCGGCGATTCCAGAGGTTGAACCAGCAGATGTCCGTTGAGGCCGAGGATCTTGTCCAGCAGTTCCTTGCGAAAGCCGTTCAACACGGCCATCACGACGATCAGCGTCGCGACGCCGAGCATGATGCCGAGGAACGAAAAACCGGCGATGACGGAAATGAAGCCTTCCTTGCGACGCGCCCGCAAGTAACGCCCGGACAACAGCCATTCGAACTGCGAAAACGGCGGGGTACGAACTGTCTCCTTCATGGTCTCACCCATCACTCGTACCGGAGCGCGTCGACGGGATCGAGGCGCGCGGCGCGCCAGGACGGATAGAGCGTGGCCAGGAACGACAGCGTCAGCGCCATGATCACCACCGCGGTGGTCTCGCCGAAATCGATCTCGGCGGGCAGCTTGGACAGGAAGTAGAGCTCCGGCGAAAACAGCTCGGTATTGGTCATCCACGACAGGAATTGCCGGATCGATTCGATGTTCAGGCATACCAGCATGCCGACGAAAAAGCCGGTCAGCGTGCCGACCACGCCGATCGCAGCGCCCGTGATCAGGAATATCCGCATGATCGAGCCTTGCGAGGCGCCCATGGTGCGCAGGATCGCAATGTCCTGGCCCTTGTCCTTTACCAGCATGATCAGGCCGGACACGATGTTGAGCGCCGCGACCAGCACGATCATGGTCAGGATCAGGAACATCACGTTGCGTTCGACCTGCAGCGCGTTGAAGAAGGTCGAATTGCGCTGCCGCCAGTCGACCAGGAACACCGGCCGCCCGGCCGCTTCCGTCACCAGTTTGCGGAAAGCATCGATCTTGTCCGGATTGGAGGTGAACACCTCGATCGCGGTGACGTCGTCCTTGCGGTTGAAATAGGCCTGCGACTCCGGCAGCGGCATGAACACGAAGCTCGAATCATATTCCGACATGCCGATCTCGAACACCGCGGCGACCTTGTAGGCCTTGATGCGCGGTGTGGTGCCCATCGGGGTCACGGCCCCCTTCGGGGCAACCAATGTGATGCTGTCGCCGGCATGCAACGACAGCGTATCGGCGAGCCGACGCCCAATGGCAACGCCCTGCCCTTCGTCGAAGCCTTCCAGCGTGCCCTGCTTGATGTTCTTGGCGACCGAGGTGAGGTTGTTCAGGTCCGCGGAACGTATGCCCCGCACCAGCACGCCCGAGGCGTTGAAGTACGAGGACGCCAGCGCCTGGCCGTCTACCACCGGCGCGGCCAGCCGGATGCCCTGAACCTGGTTGATACGCTCGGCGACATCCTTCCAGTCGGTCAGCGGCGATTCCAGCGGCTGAATTAAGAGATGTCCGTTGAGGCCGAGGATCTTGTCCAGCAGTTCCTTGCGAAAGCCGTTCATCACGGCCATCACGATGATCAGCGTCGCGACGCCGAGCATGATGCCGAGGAACGAAAAACCGGCGATGACGGAAATGAACCCTTCCTTGCGACGCGCCCGCAGGTAACGCCCCGACAACAGCCATTCGAACTGCGAAAACGGCGGGGTTCGGACTGTCTCGTTCATGGTCTCATCCATCTTTCGATAATCCCATGATTCGGGGCCAAATGTGGCCGGGAATGGCCAAGAATACCCGCCCCCGTGGATAATCTTTATCCCGCTATCTTCCGCTTATCGTCCAACTATCTTGGCGACCGCTTCCGCCGGGCTGAGATTCTCGCGTGAGCCGTCGCTGCGCCGCTTGATCTCGAGCTTGCCCTCGGCAAGGCCCTTGGGGCCGACCAGAATCTGCCAGGGGATACCGATCAGGTCGGCGGCGGCGAACTTCGCCCCTGCGCGCTGATCGGTGTCGTCATAGAGGACATCGACGCCCTTGGCCTCGAGCTCGCGATACAGCGCCTCGCAGGCCGCATCGGTATCGCTGGAGCCCTGCTTCAGGTTCAGGATCACGGCGGTGAACGGGGCCACCGCCTCGGGCCATTTGATGCCGGCATCGTCATGGCAGGCCTCGATGATGGCGCCGACCAGGCGCGACACGCCGACGCCGTAGGAGCCGCCATGGATCGGCACGTCGACGCCGTCGGCGCCCGCGACCATCGCCTTCATGGCGTCGGAATATTTGGTGCCGAAGTAGAAGATCTGGCCGACCTCGATGCCCCTGGTGTGCACCTTCTTCTCGGCAGGCACTTCGCTGTCGAAGCGCGCGGCATCGTGCACGTCCTCGGTCGCGGCATAGACCGAGGTCCATTGCTTGATGATCGGGGTCAGATCGCCGTCATAATCGACGTCGTCGCCCGGGATCGGCAGATTGAGCACGTCGCTGTCGCAATAGACGCCGGACTCGCCGGTCTCGGCCAGCACGATGAATTCGTGGCTGAGATCGCCGCCGATCGGGCCGGTCTCCGCGCGCATCGGGATCGCCTTCAACCCCATCCGCGCGAAGGTGCGCAGGTAAGCGACGAACATCCGGTTATAGGAGCGCCGCGCCGCCGCCTCGTCGATGTCGAACGAATAAGCATCCTTCATCAGGAACTCGCGGCCACGCATCACGCCGAAACGCGGACGCTGCTCGTCGCGGAACTTCCACTGGATGTGGTAGAGATTGAGCGGCAGGCTCTTGTAGGATTTGACGTAGGCGCGGAAGATCTCGGTGATCATTTCCTCGTTCGTCGGCCCGTACAGCAATTCGCGCTTGTGGCGGTCGCTGATGCGCAGCATTTCCGGACCATAGGCGTCGTAGCGGCCACTCTCGCGCCAGAGGTCGGCGAGCTGCAGCGTCGGCATCAGCAGTTCCAGGGCGCCTGCGCGGTCCTGCTCCTCGCGGACGATCTGCTCGATCTTCTTCAACACCCGAAAACCCAGCGGCAGCCAGGCGTAAATGCCCGCCGCTTCCTGCCGCATCATGCCGGCGCGCAGCATCAGGCGGTGCGAGACGATCTCCGCCTCTTTCGGATTCTCTTTCAGGATGGGCAGAAAAAACCGCGACAATCGCATGGGTCAACTCAGGGAATCAGGGGGCGATAAGGAAGAATGGCAGTGAAACCGGATCGGGTACGAAAATACAAGGCCGGGATACCTTAAAAAGCCGCAAGATGCGCGGATTTCCGGCCGTTTTGACCATGGATCTTGAGCCCATAATTGCGGCGCGATCAGGTCCGGGTTGGTCTTCGCAGGCAATGACGGGAATGGTGCGTCTCCATACGATTCTGTCGTCCCGGCGAAGGCCGGGACCCATACCGCGTGATCTCAAGGTGAAGCTCAGTAGGAGAGACCTTCCGCAAAACCACTCCCTGGGGTTATGGGTCCCGGCGTTCGCCGGGACGACGCGGATACAGTTTCACCTTCTCGCGGCGCGCTGCGCCCGAGCTTTGCCAGAAATTCCTTACCCTCCAAAAATAGAGGGCGCAGGGAATGCCGGATGCGCGCTGCACCCGCGGTCTCGTGTGCGAATAGTGCAAAGAAAGCTGCACACGAGCATACAGGGCAGCGGAGAGCATCCGACATTCCCTGCGCAATGGCTTTACGGCTTATAACGCGATCTCCCCGGTCGGGCCGTGCTCGTTGTCACCGTCACCCCTCGGAAGCGTTAGCCTCTCTGGAACTTGACGCCAGCATCGGGGCATCAGGACCACGCGTCTTTACCGTACGCTCAAGTTGCGCTCGTCAGTCGCAACATCAGCGTCCACCGCGACCTGTCCCTCGTTGTGACGTTGGCCAACGCCCCTCTGAGCGGGACAGGATGGCTATTAATGTGCCACTGATTTGTCTTCTGGAAAAGCGAAATATTTTTGATTTCGGGGATTGACACAAATTCCGAAAAACAGAACTGATTTGCCCGACGGGTTGTTTTGTCGCATGCTGGCCGCAAGATTGCACTTGCAAGCAAGGCGACGCAGCGCCCCATCACCGCAGGTCGAATTCGCCTTCCAGCGTGACCTTCTCGAAATCGGTCACCAGCACGTCGATCCGCATGCGCCAGCGGCCGGCGACCGGCAAGGGCACGCCGCGCGCGTGCCAGTAACCGTCGGGCCTGCGCTTGGCTTCACGTTCAAGCGGTTCGATACCGCGCTCCGGCAGGCTCAGCGTCAGCGTCGCCTCCTTGGCCGAGAGCTCGCCGAAGTCGCCGGTCAGCAATTGCAGCACGAAATCGTCCGACCCCACCTTGCCCGGCAATATCGAGACCTGAGCCATCGCCTTCTCGGTGTGGATATGGATCGCCAACGGCGCCTGCGCGGCGGCCGCCAGCACGCGCGGTGGCGGCGTGAAACGCCAGGTCGCGACCACGGCGAGGATACCCACTACCACGACGCATTCGAACAGGATCGAGCCGACCAATGGCCGCGTATTCCCTGGATTGGCCGCCACGGCCGGGGTCAAGCGGTACCGGTTCAGCGCGGCAAGCCCGAGCAGGACCGTCACCAGAACCAATTTGACCAGCAGGATATTGCCGTAGCGGGTGTCGATCAGCGCGCGAACGCTCTCCAGCTGGACGATCGCCAGACCCAATCCGCTCAACACCAAAAGCCCGACGACCGGCACGGCCAGGCGCGAGAACCGTTGCAGCACCGGCACCACCGCTCGCGTCGATTGGCGCGCCAGCACCACAAGAGGCGCGAGTGCGCCGACCCAAAAGGCGATGGCAACGCCATGAACGAACATCGCCGGCGCCGTCAGCGATTTCGGTGACGCCGTTGCGGCGTGTCCGCTGGTTGCCAGCGACAGCCCGACGCCTGCCATCGCGAGAACAGTCAATCCCCAGGCGGTCATCCTGGTCGGGCTGCGCCACGCGAACCAGGCGATGACCATCGACGCGATCGCAATCAGCAGCGACGGTCCGAGGCTGGTTCCGAGCGCGCTGGTCCATGGCGCTGATGTCGCCAGCCCGCCGAGCGGACGATCGAGCAAGTCGAGACCCTGCAGGCCAAGCGAGGCGACAGCGCTCGCGACACCGACGGCAAGCGCGCCCGTAATCACGCGCGCACCGCTGGCGCCCTGCCCGATCCATACGGCAAAGAACGCGCCGCCGACGCCTGCGAACAGGCCGACATAAACCCCGATGCGGGCCAGCCAGATCAGGATCGTAACCGGGCCGCCATTCGACTTGGCAGCGCCGGCCGTCACAACGCCGATCGAAAACACCAGCGATCCCGCGACGGGATGCCCGTCCTGGGAAACGACGCGATAGCTGATGACCTGCGTCCCGCGCGGCAGATCATCAGGCAACACGATCACGACGGATTGGTCGACCGCGCGAAACGTGACGGCGCGCGTCTTGCCCGCGGCGTCGATCAGGTTGACGACCGCGGGTGTGACGCTTTCGTTGAACTGCAATTGCAAAGTCTTTGGCGCCTCGGCCACGACGCTGCCATCGGCAGGTTCGGCGGCTACCAGCGACGCATGCGCAAACGTATCCGTTGCAAAACAGAGCGCCACCAGCAGTGCCGCGACGGCTGCGATGGCGCGTAGCATCGAATTTACGGCTTCGAAATCAGCTTGAGGCCCGGCGCCGGCGACTTGCCGTCATGTCCATGGCCCCCGGCAGACCCTTCCTTCGGAATATCGATCCAGCGGCTGACACCCTGCTCGCATTCCTGCACCACCGGAAAATACAGCGTTGTGTTGGGCTTCAGGCGGCTGGTCAAGAAGCTGGCGAAAACGAATTCGTCGTAATTGTCGTCGGCCAGCTTGCCGCCGCTCCATGCCACCTCCTTGACGCCTTCGGAGAATTTGTTGCCATGATATTCGTATTCGGCGGCGTATTTTCCCTTGATGGTCTCGAGAGTCCAGCCAGCCTTCGGCATCGGCTTGACGCTGATCACGCCTTCGGGGATTTGCACCCGGATTTTGACGGTGGCCGATCCCGCGCAACCATGCGGCACGGCAAATACCGCCTTGTAATAACCGCCGACGGCCGCCTCGCGCTTCTCCAGCGTCACGTGCGCGTTGGCGGAAGACGCGGCGCAGAGTGCAGCGACAGCGACTAGTAAGCCTGGCTTCGACATTTTTGGCCTCAAATGTTCATGCTGGTATAATCGGAGGACGAAATTGAACCGCTTTCCATCGCCGTTACTTCTTCATGCCGGAATGACCCGAATGATCATGCGCGGGCGCCTGGGCGCCGACACCCTGCACGTCGAGCGACAGCGTCACCTTGCCCGCTTTTTCGAACTCGAGCGTTAGCGGTACCTTGTCGCCTTGCTTGAGCGGGCCCTTGAGATCCATCAGCATCAGATGATAGCCGCCCGGCGCGAGTTTTACGGTCTTGCCGGGTTCGATGGCGAGCCCCTTGTCGAGCGAGCGCATCGTCATCACGCCATTGTTCATCGCCATCTCGTGGACCTCGATCTTGCCGGAGATATCAGCCGCGCCCTTGATCAGCCGATCTGATGTCGAGCCCTTGTTCTCGATGGTGAGGTATCCGCCCGCGATCTTGGCACCGCCCGGTGTGGCGCGGCTCCAGGCTTGCGTGATCACGAGATCGCCAACCTTGGCGTCTTGCGCGCGCAAAGGCGCGGCGAAAAGCGTCGCCGACAATGCGACGCCGACAATGGTTCGAATGTAGCAGTTCATTGTATTCTTCCCTGGTTTTCAGCCGCCCGTGCCCACGATCGGAATCCCGTGCAAGACCATCCCGGAGCGAATCGTTCGCACCGGGACGGTCATCGATCACCAACGCGCTTTTACGCCGGCATATACCGCGCGGCCAGTGCCCGGCTCGAACAACGGCGAGGCCGGATTTGCCCTGTCGATGATGCTGGCGGACGCGATATAGGCCTTGTTGGCGATATTTCTGGCTTCGACATACATCGAATAGGTCCCGCCATTGTCCACGCCCGCCTTCAGGCCCCAGATCGCATAGGGCTCGGTCTTCAGCGTGTTCGCGCTATCGACATAGTAGGACTGCGGCACCCATTCGAGGTTCGGTCCGATGTAGAAGCCGTTGGGGTGCTTATAAAGCACCTCGGCGCGAACATAGTGTGCGGGCGCGCCCGGCAAGATGTTGTTGCCGAAGACCGGATCGTTGTCGAAGCGGAAATCGTTGTAGGTGTAAGCGAGATTGAACCAGATCTTGTCTGGCGCATTGCCGGGGACGAACAGCCCCTTGAATACAGCTGCGCCCAAACCGGCTTCGATTCCCTGATGAAAGGTCCGGTTGGCGTTCGTCACGTTGCAATTGCCGAACGCGCTGTAGAGGCACAGCAGTTCGTCCTTGATGTCGGCGCGATAGCCGGTCAGTTCCCAGGTCAAATCCGGGCGCCGCCCGCGGGTGCCGATTTCATAGGTGGTTGCCCGCTGCGGCCGGATGCTGGTGAATGGGATGACCGCGACGCCCGGCACATTCGCGCTTTCGCCGAAGCTCGGCACTTCGGCGCTGCGCGAGATGTTGGCGTAGGCCTGCCAGGTCGGATCGATGTCCCACAGCAGGCCGGCCTTGGGGCTCCACAGGTTGAATTCCGTCCGCCCCGACTGATCGCCGTCGCTGAGAAAGCGGTCGCGACGGTCGCGCGTGGCGTACAGGAACTGCGCGCCACCGACGGCCGCCATCGTCGGCAGGAAGTAGAACGAGTCCTGGACATAGATCGAGGTGTTCCGGGATTTGTCGACCGACGAAGACAGCAGCGCCCCCTTCTGTCCGGCGATGTTGGCAAATTGCTGGTTGTCGATACTGCCGTTGATGACATTGACGCCGGCGACGAGAACGTTGCGGAAGCCGCCGATGTTGCGGTCATCGGTGAAGCGGGCAAAGCCGCCATAATCCTTGTAGCGATAGTCCAGCCACTGGAAGATGGGATGCATCAAATGGCGGTCGACGCCGAACACGCCGAAATCAACGACGGTGTCCTCAAACCGGATGGTCGTCTTGTTCGCCAGCCGCACCGTATCGATGTTGCGCTGTTGGTCCATCAGGATGTTGTTCGGCGCGGCCGTCTCGGGCGACGTGAGTGCCGATGCCTTGGTAACAGTGCCGGGAATGCGTTGCCGGACCTGATTGGCGTTCACATAGAAGCGCGTCTCGAAATCGGGCGAGAACTGGTAGCCGACATTGCCGCTGACGCGCGTCGCCTGACCATTGCTGTGATAGCGAAAGCCGTCCGCGGCCTGGGTCGATGCGGTCACGAAACCGTCCCAGGGCCCGTTGGCGCCGCCCGCGTTTGCCTGCAGCCGGCGAAACCCGAAAGCGCCGCCATCGACACTCACGCCGTTCACGAACGGGTCGCGACCATCAGGCGTGACGAAATTGATGGCCCCGCCCAGGGAGTTCGCGCCAAACCGCAAGGCATTTCCGCCTTTGAAGACTTCCACATACTTGTAAGCGGTCGGATCGATTTCCTGGAAATCGCCGTAGCCGTCAGCCGTATTGATCGGGATCCCGTCCATGTAGAGCTGGACGCCGCGCAGATGGAAGTTACGCGACAGACCGGAACCGCGGATCGAGAGCCGCGTATCGTCGCCCCATTTGGGCTGCGCGAAGACGCCGGGGACGTAATCGAGAACATCCTTGATCGTATTGGCGACGGTCGAATTCCGGTAAGCCTCGGCCGGAACGAGCGCGACGCCGCCCGGGGTCTGCTGAATATCGCGGATCGCCTGTTGCACCGTGAGAACCGTCAGCGCGGGGCCCCTCGCCTGTTCGTTTGCAACCGGCGGCGCAGCCGGGGCCGGATTTCGGATGCGAGACGCCCGCGCCGCGCGCGCCGCATTGCGCTGCGGTGCACGAACTGAAATTGTCCGCTGCGGCGTTGGGGCATCCACGGTGACGGGCGGAAGCGAAGTTTGCGTATTGGTTTGAGCAACCGTCGGAACTGATGCAAAAACCGCGACGCAAGCAAGCGCGCCCGCGGGCAGATGATAGCGAAACATGTGGTATTCCTGACACCGGCTCTCGCGGCCGGTTAATGAACTGCAGCGATCAGCGCAGCCGAGGCCGCACCGATCGTTCGGATGTTCGAAAGGTCAGGAAATGGACGGAGGCGCGCGCGCTTGCGCGTGCGAGCCGGCGCGGGAACCGAACCGCTCCGTTGTGAATTCGACCCAGACCACGCGCGCGTGCTGGCGTTCGAAGACAACGGCGTCGGCGGTTTGCGGTACATCGACCGGTGCACCGGTCTGGAGCACGCTGCAGACCGAACAGCAACCATCGTGCGCGCGATGCCCGGTCTGGTCGCTCTGGCCGGTGGAGGCATCTGCATTGCCGTGACAGATCACGGCCGCGGCGAGCGGGTCGGAGGCCGCGATACTGGCCGCCCAGCACGCGCCGATCGGTGCGAAAATCTGCACCATCAGGGCGATCAGGACTATGGGTAGGAAATTTTTCAGCCGCGCGCGCATCGCAAACCCATCCGGGTCAAGAACTAATCACCGGGAGAGTCCGAAGTCGAGATCGGGTTTCCGGTTTATCCGCTTGTGTTGCGCAAATAACCCGGCGTTTTGGATGCGTTCCAGCCGATTGAGGCGGCGATTCCGGCCCTCCGCGCCCGTGACCCAGTACGGGTACTCACCCTGCGCCACAAGGAATAGTGGTGCAATTCCAATCATTTCGCAGATTGCTGGAATTTTGAACAATCGTTGCTGAAAATGGTGACAAGTGGAAAAAGATAGTCTACATGTGCTGGCTCAGGCTGGCCGAAAGGTTGAAGTCTGGTGGTCCAAGTCTCGGGAGGAGCCCTGACGCGCACAAGCAGCGTCGCCTCGTCAATCAAGATCAAACCCAAATTTTCGAGGTAAAAGGGTCGACACAATTTTTGAGCAGGGCTCCGTGCCCTGCTCTTTTTTTTCTTTTTCTGCGATCATCTTCCTGAGCCGTTCGAAGAATCTCCAGATCGCGTACGCCAGATGATCGCGTCCTCCAATCCGATTCTGCGCAGCTTTGAGATCGCCGCCGAGCGCTGCGCGGATCTGACGCCATTGGTGTATGAGCGCCTGCACAGCGCACATCCCGAAACACAAACGATGTTCCGGACCGAGGGCAGCGAACTCGTCAAGGGCTCGATGCTGGCGCTGACGATCGATGCGATCCTGGATTTCGCAGGTCCCCGCACCGGCCACTTCCGCATGATCGAGTGCGAGATTTCCTCGCACGACGCCTACGGTACGCCGCGCGACCTGTTCATCGCATTCTTCGGTGTGATCGCCGGGACCCTGCGCGAAATCCTCGATCAGGACTGGTCGACTGAGATCGATGCTGCATGGCGGAAATTGCTCGACGAGATCGAGCAGCTGGTCTTGCAGCGCACAAGCTAGGATGGCTTCCGCTCGACTTGCTTGATCGATTTCTGCACCCTCAGCAATGACGTGATCAGCGAACGGGTGGCGCGTGCGCGGCGAGTGTGAGACACTGCCGGCATCCGCGGTGCGTGCAACGCCCTCGGTCATAAAAATGAAAGCGAGGGAGCAAGCAATGTCAGGGACGGACAAATCCTCTACGACCAGGCGTGATCTTCTTCAGTCGGCGGCGTTCGCCGGCGCAGCGACCGCGCTGTTCGGCGGCTTGGGGGTGAGCCCCGCGCTCGCGCAGGCCGCACGTTCCGAAAAACCGCTGAAGGCCGCGTTCTCCAACGCCGGCCTGCAGGCCACCTGGTGCGCGCAGGGCAAGCAGGCCGCGGAATGGTGGGGCAAGCTGTTCAACGTCGAGGTCACCTGGTTCGACGGCCAGCTCGATGCCGTCAAGCAGCGCGCCGCGATCGACAACATGGCGTCGCAGAAGTGGGATTTCGTCGCCATCCAGGCGTTCGGCATCGGCACCCTGACCCAGCCGGTGCAGAAGATGATCAGCGCCGGCACCCCGGTCATCGACATGGACACGCTGATCGCACCGCTCGACCAGATCAACGTCCACTCCTTCCTCGCCCCCGACAATGAATTCATGGGCGCTTCGGTGACGCAGGCGCTCTGCAACGCCATGGGCGGCAAGGGCAAGATCATCATGACCCAGGGCGCGCTCGGCCACACCGGCGCGCAAGGCCGCGCCAAGGGCTTTACCTCCGTCGTGAAGCAATTCCCGAACATCGAGGTGCTCGACACCCAGCCGGCGGATTGGGACGTGTCCAAGACGGCGCGTCTGTGGGAGACGTACTTGACAAAATACCCGCAGATCGACGCCGCCTTCTTCCACAATGACGACATGGCGCTCGCCGCCTACAACATCATGAAGGCGCGCAACCGCACCAATATCCTGATCGGCGGGGTCGACGCCATGCCGCCGGCGATCCAGGCGGTCAGCGAAGGCCGGATGTTCGCCACCGTCCGCAATCCCTCGTGCCGTATCCATGGCGGCGCCATCGTCGCGGGCGTCGCCGCGGTGACCGGGGGCGAAAAGAGCGGTCAGGGCATTCCGAAGCACGTGATAACGGACGGCCCGGTCGTGACCAAGGCCAACGCCGCGGGCATGCAGTGGATGGAGAATCATTTCCTGATCTGAAGCCTGATGATTCCGGAACGCGCACCCATCCTCGAACTGCGAGGCATTACCAAAGCCTTCGGCGGCGTCGAGGCGCTTCGGGGTGTTGATTTTGCGTTGTTCGCCGGCGAGATCCACGGTCTCGTCGGCGAAAACGGCGCAGGAAAAAGCACGCTGATGAAGATCATCGCCGGCGTGCATCCGGAATTCTCCGGCCACTTCACGCTGGACGGGCGGGACACCCGTTTCCGCTCGACCCGCGACGCGCATGCGGCCGGCATCGCCATGGTGCATCAGGAGCTGAGCGTGGCTCCCGACCTGTCGGTGGCCGAAAACGTCTTTCTCGGCACCCAGCCGACGAACCGCTTCGGCCTCGTGCAGTGGCGGCGCATGGCGCGCGAGGCCGGCGAGCAGCTCGCCAAATTCGGCATCGACGTCGATCCAATGTCGCGGCTCGGCGATCTGCCGATCGGCATGCAGCAGCTGATCGAGATCGCCCGCGTGCTGTTCTCGGGCGCCCGCATCGTCATTCTCGACGAGCCGACCTCCGCCCTCTCGCCGCCCGAGGTCGAGCGCCTGTTCGCGACGCTGCGGCGGCTGCGCGACGAGGGCTGCGCCATCGTCTTCATCTCGCATTTCATCGAGGACATCCTGCGCGTCTCCGACACCGTGACGGTGTTCCGCAACGGCCGGAAAGTCGCCGAGACGGAATCCGCCGCGACCAGCAAGGCGGCGCTGATCGAAGCCATGATCGGCAAGGGCAGCGAGGCGCTGGGCGAGACCTATACCGACGACATCATGCTGCCACCGCCGACCGACCGTCCGGCGGTGCTGAAGGCAGACGAACTCACGCTCGCGCGCAGCCTGCAGGACGTCTCGTTCGAGGCCCGCGGCGGCGAAGTCCTGGGCATCTACGGCTTCATGGGATGCGGGCAGCTCGAGCTGGCGCGGATCCTGTTTGGCAAGATCAAGCCCGACCGCGGCACGCTGATCGTGGGCGGCGAACCCAAGTCCTTCGCCAGCACGGCGGCGGCGCGGCACGCCGGCGTCGCCTTCGTCCCCGAGAGCCGCCGCTCCATGCTGTTCCACCAGGAGCCGGTCTACAAGAACATCTCGATCAGCGTGCTGGGCCGGATTTCCGCGCTGTTGCTCAAGCCTGCGCGCGAGCGGTCGATCGCCACCCGGCAGGTCGAGCAGTTGCAGATCAGGCCCGCGACCGTCGAACTCGAACTCGGCATGCTGTCCGGCGGCAATCAGCAGAAGGTGGCGCTGGCCAAATGGCTGAGCTATCCACCGCGCCTCTTGGTGCTGTGCGAGCCGACGCGCGGCATGGACGTCGGCGCCAAGAACGACGTCATCAACATCGTCAGAGATCTGCGCGCCAAGGGACTGGCCGTGATCGTGCTTTCGACCGAACCGGAGACGGTCCTGTCGCTCGCCGACCGCATCATCGTCCTGAAGCGCGGCGCGGTGGTGCGCGAATTCGCTCACGAGATGGTCAGCAAGGACCGTCTGCTGCAAGCGGCTTGAGGAGAAGTTTGAATGGCGAGCAGTGAAAGCGCGACAGTCCCGGCGGATCGCAAGCGGCCGCGCAGCGTCGGCAGGTTCCTGCGTTCGCAGATGCGCAACATCGCGCCATTCCTGACGCTGATCTGCCTTACCGGCTTTTTTGCCGCCGCGAGTCCATCGTTTGCGACGCTCGACAATTTCGGCAATATCCTGACCCAGGTTTCGGTGACCGGCATCATCGCCGTCGGCCTCACCTTCGTGATCCTGTGCGCCGAGATCGACCTGTCGATCGCCAGCATCGCCAACGTCACCGGCATCGCGGTCGCCTATTTCACGCTGCAGGAATCCTATGTGAACATCGCCAACGTGCCGATGCCGGGCTGGGCGGCGGTCATGCTGGCGCTCGCGCTCTGCGCCCTGCTCGGCGTCGTCAACGCGTTCGGCCTCACCGTGATCGGCATTCCTTCCTTCATCATGACGCTGGCGATGATGCAGATCGCCGCCGGCATTTCCGCGCTGCTGGTGCGCGGCCAGATCGCCTACAAGGTGCCCGACGTGATCACGACGCTCGGATCGGGATCGATCGGCGGTGTCCCATGGATCGTGATCGTGGCCGCGCTGATGCTGCTCGGCGGCCATCTGGTGCTGACCTATACGCGCTTCGGCCGCTATGTTTACATGGTCGGCGGCAACCGCGAGGCGGCGGAGTATTCCGGGCTCAACGTCAAGCTCATCCTCGGCAGCGTGATGGTGATTTCGGCGGTCTGCTCGGGGATCGGCGGCATGCTCGGCGTCGCCCATTTCGGCAGCGCGCAGCAGAACGAGTTCGACACCTACCTGCTCGACTCGATCGCCGCCGTCGTGGTCGGCGGTACCAGCCTGTTCGGCGGCCGCGGCGGCATCGGCAACACCATCGTCGGCCTGTTCGTGCTCGGCGTCCTCAACAACGGCCTCGACCACGTCAACATCGACAGCTTCCTGAAGATCCTGATCCGCGGCCTCATCCTGCTCGCGGCGCTGGTGATCAACGTCTATGCGCAGAAGCTGCGGGAGCGGTCGGTGGAATGACGCCGGCGTTTTAGCCCGTGAAGCCATAAATCTGCCGAGGGCAGACATTTTGCCAGAGTCCGCATTGCGTCCCGTGGACGCGACGGGTCGGTCATCTCGCCACGAAATCATCCGCGTCAAAGTCATCGTATTGTCAGCGCAAAAATTCGAGGCGCGCTTCCAATCCGCCGCCATCACGATTGGCGAGCGTGAGCGTCCCGCGAAGCGCGCTGGCAAGTTGCTGGGCGATGGCAAGGCCAAGCCCGGTGCCGCCGGTTTCGCGATTGCGCGAAGCCTCGACCCGATAAAACGGCAAGAATACCGACTTCAGATGCTCGTCGGGAATACCGGGGCCCCGGTCCGATACGGTGATCGTGATGCCGTTCGACCGCTGCGCATCGATGGCGACTTCGACATCCTCGCCGAATTTCAGGCCGTTATCGATCAAGTTGATCATGATGCGGCGCAAGGCCTGCGGGTGCGTGAGAATCGTCACCCCGCGTTCTCCGGAAAAGCGAAGAGATTTTCCGGCGTCGGAATAGTCGCAGACGAGGCTGTCGATAAGGGCATGCAGGTCGGTCTGACACCGCTGCTTGCTGAGCTCGTCGCGTCCGCGGGCCAGGGCAAGACCCTGCTTGACGAGCGTCTGCATTTCCTGCAGGTCGCCCTGCAGCCTTTCCTTGGCGTCGCTGTCACCCAGGAAATCAGCGCGCAGCCGCATGCGCGTGATCGGAGTCTGAAGACGGCGCGCTATCCCCGCCAGAATCTGGATCCGCTCCACAGCCTGCCCGGCAATGCGTCGCTGCATGGCGTTGAATGCGGTAGCGGCGCGCGCCACTTCCTTCGGACCATCCTCCGGGAGCAACTCGCCGCGCAGATCCGAACCCAGGCTGTTGGCCGCGCGCTCGAGGCGCACCAGCGGTTGTGTCGCGAGCTTCACGGCAATCCAGGTGAGGAATGCGAGAGCAAAGAGTTGAACGGCGAACGCCGTGGGCAACCAGGGCGAAATCACCGTCCTCTGTGCGACGAATTCGACCATCAACGGGCTGCCGTCCTTCAGGTGAACGAGCCAGCCCAGCCGCCGTCGATTCAGTGGATCGAGGTAGAAGATAGATTTCGCGTCGTGGCCGGCCCCTAGCATGGCCCTCAAACGCGCCAGGCTCTCTTGTCGTCGTTTGGGTGGCGCCGCTTCTATCTCTCCCCCATCTCCGAGAACGTACCGATATGTAGGTCGACTGAGGCGTTCGAGCCAGGCGGACCGTTCTTCGGGCTTGACCCGGTCGAGGATAGCGACCGCGGTCGCGATGTACCTGATGAAATAGTCATCCCCTATCTCGCGGCTGAGGCCGAAGACATTAAAGGCAACCAGACCAAAGGACAGCACATGTGCAGCCAGGAGACCGCCGAACAGGATGATCGCCAGCCGGCGGAACAGTGAGTCCGGCCAAAGACGCGCCGCCGTACGCCGAAAACGGGCGCTCATGACGGCTCCCGCAATGCTTCGACGGCGACATGCGCGGTGGCCCCGGGGCCAATGTCGTCGTACTCCCGCGCCAGGGCAAGACCCTGTTTGACGAGCGTCTGCATTTCCTGCAGGTCGCCCTGCAGCTTTTCCTTGGCATCGCTGTCACCCAGGAAATCAGCGCGCAGCCGCATGCGCGTGATCGGAGTCTGAAGATCGTGCGAGATCGCCGCCAGAATCTGGATCCGTTCCGCGACCTGCTCGGCAATGCGGCGCTGCATGGCGTTGAACGCGGTAGCGGCGCGCGCCACTTCCTTCGGACCATCCTCCGGGAGCGGCTCACCGCGCAAATCCGAACCCAGGCTGTTGGCCGCGTGCTCCAGGCGCGCCAGCGGTTGCGTCGCGAGCTTTACGGCAAGCCAGACGAAGAATGCGATAATACAGAGTTGAACGGCGAGCGCCGCCGGCAACCATGGCGAAATGGTTGCCCCCTGCCAGAAGATCTCGAGCGTCAGCGGGCTACCGTCCTTCAGATGCATGAGTATGCCCCGTCGCGATCGCGTCGGTGGATCGAAGTAGACAAAATTCGCCTCGTAGGCGGGCCCCAGCAGGGCCCGCAAACGCGCGATGTTTGCTTGCCGTCGTTTGGGTGGCTCCGCTTCCAGCTCTCCCCCATCTCTGAGAACGTATCGATAGTGCAGTCGAGAGAGGCGGTCGAGCCAAGCGGGTCTTTCTTCAGGCTTGACGTAGTCCAGGATAGCGACCGAGTCCGCGATGTCCACGGCAGCAAATTTATTCCCCAGTTCGTCTTCGATAGCCATGTGGTCGAGGACAATCAAAACGAAGGCCAGCACATGTGCAGCTACAAGGCCGGAAAACAGGATCATCGCCAGCCGGCCGAACAGGGAGCCCGGCCAAAGACGCGCCGCCATACGCCGAAAACGGGCGCTCATGACGGCTCCGGCAATGCCTCGACGGAGACTGCAAAGACGTAGCCTTCGCTGCGCACCGTCTTGATGTAGGACGGCTCCCGGGCGTCGTCGCGCAATCGCTGGCGAAGGCGGCTGACAAGAAGGTCGATTGACCGATCGTAGACTTCGGTCTCACGGCCTTGCGTCAGGTCGAGCAGCTGATCGCGATTGAGGACATGTTGAGGGTGATCAAGAAACACGCGCAACAATCGGTATTCGGCGCCACTCAACGAGACCACGGTTTCGTTGGAGTCGACCAGGAAACGCCCGGTCGTATCGAACTTCCATTCGCCGAAGCGAAAGAGGCGGGCTTTTTCCGATGCCGCAAGGTTGCGGGGCAGCATCTCGGCCCTGCGCAAAACCGAGCGGATTCGTGCGAGCAGCTCGCGCGGGGCAAACGGCTTCGTGAGATAGTCGTCCGCCCCCATCTCAAGGCCGACGATACGATCTGCTTCATCGCCGCGCGCCGTCAGCATCAGGATCGGAATGTCATAGGGTTGATTTGCGCGCAAGTTGCGACAGAGCGTGAGGCCGTCGTCCCCGGGCAGCATGAGGTCAAGCACGATCAGATCGACCCGGTGGTTTGCGAGAACCTCGCGCATCTGCCGGCCGTTGGCCACCGTAGTGACCCGATAGCCGTTGCCGACAAAATATCGGTCCAGCAGTTCGCGCAAACCCAAGTCATCGTCGACGACGAGAATGTGGTCCGAATTGCCCATACACGCCATAGTACCCAACCGGCGAGGCAAGCGACATCCTATTTTGTAACGTAATGTATCGACCCGCCGGCCCGACATGGAAAGTTTCAAAACGGGCACAAGCGGAAATTCGCGAGATACATCGGACACTTCCAGTGGGGCTTCTCGTCTTTTTTGGAGGCGATGTCGATGAACCTGGACAAGGACATGCTCGCCTTGCCCGCCGAGGCCAAATTGAGCGCGCCCGCGCCGTCCTGGGACGGCATTAATGTCCGGATTTGGGAGAACGTCTCATGAGAATGTCGTCAAGCCTATTCGCGCCCTCAGCTGTCGCTATCCTGTCAACTGCGTTGTTGTGCGGCCCGACCGGTACGGCAATGTCGCAAACCGCAACAGGCTCCGCCACCCCGCTTCCTACCATCACGGTCGACGCGCCGAGGCAGGCGGCAAGGCCGCATCGGCCGGTGGTAAGGCCACAAAGGTCCGCTCGGGTGGCAAACACAGTTGCATCTCGCCAGACATCGCCAAGCGTTCAGGCGCCATCGGCTGCGCCAGGTTCAGTAATGGCGAAATTTGCGGCACTTGAGAGAACTTCCAGCAACTACACCGATGGTTACCAAACAAGTTTCAAGTACGGCAACCAACCCTGGAATGGATGCTCCGCGTCGGCGAGTGAGTTTCTTTTTTCGCCAACGTGCAGAAACGTGCGCAACCACAAAACCTATGAGGAGTGCAGGCAAACCCACCTGTTTTTGGGTGCGAACGATCGTGGAGTCTGGTGGTATTGCAGCAGCTTGCTCGCCGGGGGGAAGTTGGCCGGAGAGAAGCCTCAGGTCGCCGAACTCAAGCGATCAGGACGTCGCTAGTCCAGTGTTCCGGATCGGCGCCGGAGCGCGCGCTTGCAACGGGCGAACTTGGCCGAGGGCTTTCGCCGAGCTGATATCTTTGTCGATCATATCTTGAAGGACGCCGCCTATTCGGGAATGCCGGCCTTGATCAAGCCCTCCGCGAACACCTCGCAATGGGCGAAGCCGCGCAGATTGTTGCGCAGCACGCCCACCCTCAGCGGTGGCCCGACCTTGTTGCGGCGGGCGGTGAATTCCTCCGCCTCTTCGATCAGGCCGAGATGCCCGCAGCAGCTGATGAGCGCATTGTAGTGCCCAGCGAATTCGGCATCGGCGGCGACCGATGCCCGGACATATGGCAGCGCCTCCGCAAAGCGCCGCGCCGCGAGCAACGCCAAACCGTGGATCGTGGTGTAAAGGCCGGCGAAGGAATCCAATGGGCTCATGCGAAGCGCTTTTGCAGTTTCGGCGATCGCATCATCGAAGCGACCCGCCCGCAACAACGCCCAGCCATAAGCCGTGCGCGCGAGCGCGAAGCTGGGATTGAGGTTGAGGGCGGCCTGGTGCTCGGCCAGCGCGCGCTGGTGTTGGCAGGAGGTGCTCAAGTTGAGGCCGACGGTCATGTGGGCCCACGGCTCGCTCTGGTCGAGGCGCAGCGCCTCCTGGGCGTGCAAGGCGCTCTGCCTGTAGCCCTCGGAGCGGTCTTCAACGTAATAGTAGAGCGTGGCCCACCAGATCGCCCAGCTGAGCGTGGCGTGCGCTCGCGCATAGTTCGGGTCGATCTCTATGGCGCGGCGCAGCAAGCGTTGCGCCTCTTCATTGTGCTTGCGGCCAAACTTGTTAATGAGGTCGATGGCGCGGACCACGAGTCCCCACACATCGACGCTTTCAGGCGGCTGTCGGGTGGCACGATAGCCCTCCTGGGCGTAGAGGTGCGGCTCGATCGCGGCAACGATGTTTTCCGTGATCTCGTCCTGGACCGTGAAGATGTCGTGCAGTTCACGATCGTATTTCTCCGCCCAGATGTGCTTGGCCGTCTCCCCATCGATGAGCTGGCCCGTGATGCGGATGCGCTGGCCAGCCGTGCGTACGCTGCCCTCCAGGACGTAGCGCACGCCCAGATCGCGGGCGATTGTCCTCACATCGACGGCTTTGTCTTTGTAGACAAAGGCCGAGTTGCGGGCGATGACGAAGAGCCAGCGAAGCCGGGACAGCGCCGTGGTGAGATCCTCGGTGACGCCGTCCGCGAAGTACGCGCGCTCCGGATCGTCACTGAGGTTCGTGAAAGGCAGAATCACGATGGACGGCCTGTCCGGCAATGGCAGAGTTTGCGGAGTCGACGCCGCAGCGGCCAAGCCGACGTTGACCCGAAATACCTGCACCGGGTCAGCGATGTTTTTCAAGCGCTGCTCACCCATATCAGCGTACTGGGCGGCGATCTTACCCTTGACCTGTTCGTATGCGGAACGCGACAAGCAGATTCCGCCGGGTTCAGCAATTCCTTCGAGTCGCGCTGCGATATTGACACCATCGCCCAGAATGTCATCGCCCTCGACCAGCACCTCGCCGAGATTGATGCCGATGCGGAATAGCACGCGCTGTTCCGCGATCAGCTTGGCGTTGCGTCGGGCCATTAGCTTCTGCACTTTGATCGCGCATTCGACCGCTGCCACCACCGATGGGAACTCAATGAGCACGCCGTCGCCCGTGGTCTTGACAATCCGTCCGTCATGCTTTCCGACGATCGGCCGCATTGCCGCTAGATGGTCACGCAAGCGGCGCGCTGTCCCTGCCTCGTCCAAGCCCATGAGTCGGCTGTAACCAGCCACATCGGCGGCAAGGATCGCTGCAAGCCTGCGTTCGACCCGCTGCTGTGCCATGGACAGCTCTCCAGGCTACGGCTTGCGGCACTGTACCACAATGAGCGCACGGCTATCACCACGGGGGATATCTGGTTCTGCCGCCGCCTTTATGGAGGTGCATATGTCTGTTATGGGTCATTCGCAACCGGGTCGAACCAGCAGCAAGTCCGCAATCCGCGCCTAAAGCGGAAGTGGACCACGCCCTAGCCAGCCGCTAGTCCTTACCCACCGAAATCCGGCCGCCAGTCGCGCATTTCTCGTGCCGCTTTCGTCACATCGCCGATCGTGGGGAACGAGGACGATTCCACCATCATGGCACGTGCGAGCCGCAGGCTTCGCGCTTCGCAGACGGCGCGCCGCTTCGGGTCCTCGATCAGTTCGAAGTCGATATTGTGCGCCAAACCGAGGATGCGACGGATGATCTTGGCCGCGGCAAACCCGACGGTGTCGCCAAACAGCTGCGCCATATAGGCCTGCCGTTCGGCCTCGAGGCGCACCGCACCATCAGCGCCGGCAAACAGCGATGGCGGATAGGCGTCGCCCTTCGCTTCGGTGCGCCACAATTCAACGAATTTTCGCGCGAATTCCGTCCACACGCCCTCGACCGTCTGCAGCAGCCACGCTTCGAAGGCGCGCCGATCGCCGGGCGAAGTTTCGTGGCCGCTGGAGGCCAGATAGCCCATGAGGAGATTTGCGATGACGGCGCCGATATCGAACCCCATCGGCCCATAGAACGCGAATTCGGGATCGATCACCTGCGTCTCGCGCTCGGTCACCATGATCGAGCCGGTATGAAGGTCGCCGTGGATCAGCGCTTCCGGCGAAGCCATGAACTTCAGCTTGAGCCTGCTGATCGCGACGTGCAGGTCGAGGTCGTCGCGAAAGCGCGCCGCGGTCGCGTCCAGCCAGGGCTGTGTCCAGCGGTTCTGTTCGGCGACACGATAGGGGTCGGTGAAGATCAGGTCCTCGGTGATCTTGCACAGCGCATGATTGCCGGCGAAGGCGGCAATGCCCTCCTTCTTCTCCGCGGCCTGGACCGCGAGATCGGAGCTGAAGAACAGCGTTTGCGCCAGAAAGGTCGTGATATCGTTGACGAAGCGCGGATAACTGGTTCCGGCGACCAGCCCCTTGCGCATGATGATATGCGGCTCAAGAAACTCCATCGCGATCAGGGCAAGCGCCGCATCGTGGTGGAGCACCGCCGGCACCAGCCCGGGCGCCAGCCGGGCCTGATGGGTGAGCGCCAGATGTTCGTAGTACGAACGCGACAGCGGCAGCGGCCAGCTCTCGCCGACCAGGCGCACATAGGGCAGCGCCTGCTTGACGGCGATGCTGCCAGCCCCGCCGCGCACGATGAAGACGAGGTTGAGATTGCCGTCGCCGACCTCGCTGATCGACCAGGTTGCCGGCGCTCCGCCAAGCTGGCTTGCGATCGCGGGAAACTGCGCGAGATAGTCGCGCAGGTCGGCTTCGCGCAGAATTCGGTATTGGTCCGGCCGGGGGATATCCAACGGTCGCTCGCGTGCGGTCATCGGTCGTCGCCTCCGGTTGTTGACGCCTGAGCTTCGGTTCAATCCCGCTCGAGGAAGTTGGAACCGATATCGGCTTTTTTCTTGATCGGATCGTAGTCGCAATAGACGCTGTCGGCGACCAGCGTGTAACTCGCGATGATGGTATCCTTGTTGAGCTTGACCGCATTCAGGCCGATCGCCGCGGTCTGTTTGCCGCCGGTCCATTTGAACGGCGTCGAGCTCTGCGCTTTCTCGCAGGCCACCACCGCGTCGGGGAAGACCGCCTGCTCGACGAAGGCTTTCACCGTTCGAAGCTGGTTCAGCGTCTTCCAGTTCATGTAGAACGACCCGCCAAGGCCGGCGGCGAGCAGGATCACCAGCGCGACCATGATGCGTTGGAAAGTCATTTCTGTTCTCCCGGCAAGCCGGCGCCATCACCGCGCCGCCTGTATGCATTGGGTAGTCAATTGGTCCCTAGAACGGCGTCCCCATCAGCTTGGCCAGCCGCTCGATATTAAAGAATCCCTGATAATAGGCCCACATCGCGATGGCAAAAATGACCGCCGATATGATCGTGGTCCAGATCAGCTTGCGGCCCATCCGCGCCAGGACCGGCGCGCCGGGATCGGTACCGGGGGCGCCCTCGCCGTCCTCGTGCTGGCTGCGCACGCCGAACGGCAGCGTCACGAACAGCACGACCCACCACAACACGAAGTAGATCGCGAACATCGTCGAGATGTTGTAGGCCATCAGATCATGCTCCGATTTGATCGGATCATGATCTGATGCTCACATTTGAGCATGATCTCCGCGCAAACGCGTTCCGCGTTTGTCGCGAGGGAAAACCGGTGTCCACTTTTCCGGATCATACTGGTTCAGGCCTGTTCTATTTCGACGAGCGCGCCGGAAAAATCCTTCGGATGGAAAAACAGCACCGGCTTGCCGTGGGCGCCGATCTTGGGCACGCCGTCGCCGAGCACCCGCGCGCCCTCGCTGATGAGCTTGTCGCGCGCCGCAATGATGTCGGGCACGTCGTAGCAGATGTGGTGGATGCCGCCGTCGGCGTTGCGCTCGACGAATTTGGCGATCGGTGAGGCGTCGCCGAGCGGCTGGATGAACTCGATCTTAGTGTTGGGCAGCGTCACGAACACGGTGATGACGCCATGCTCCGGCAGCGGCACCGCCCCGGAGATTTCGGCGCCGAACGCGCCGCCATAAATCCTGGCCGCCTTCTCGGCGTCCTTGACCGCGATCGCGACATGATTGAGCCGGCCCAGCATCGTTGCTCCTCCCCTAGTACCCAATTCCGCGGAACACGCGCTAGATCGTCAGCACATGCACGAGGCAGATCGGCTTCTTGCCCCAATGTTCGTTCAGCACGGCGCGTACCGCACGGCGCACCGATTCCGCGGTGGCATCGGCATCGCGCCGCCGCGCCCGCGGCAGGCCTTCCACGGTCGATACCACCACATCGAACACGATGTCGTCGAGGGGCTCGCCGGCCGTATTCTTCTCGGGGATGCCGACCAGATCGACCTCGGGATCGTCGGCCAGCTCGCCCTTGTCGGTCATCGCGATCGCCACGAATGCACAGCCGGCAAATCCCATCCGCCGCCGCTCCACCACGGCGCGCGACTTGGAATCCTCCAGGATGGTGCCATCCTTGTAAATCCGGCCCGAAGGTAGTTGGTCGATGATGCCGGGGTCGCCGGGGCCGAGCTTGACCAGGTCGCCGTTGCGGCAAATCAACACTTTCGGGACGCCGGCCGTGCGCGCCAGCTTGGCGTGCTCCGACAGATGCAGCGCTTCGCCATGCACGGGGATCAGCAGCTGCGGACGCACCCAGGAGATCATGTCGCGCAGCTCGTCGCGGCGCGGATGGCCGGAGACATGGACCAGGTCGGTGCGGTCGGTGATGACCTCGATGCCCTGCGTGACCAGGCCGTTGATGATGCTGCCGACCGCCTTCTCGTTGCCGGGAATGGTGCGCGAGGAAAAGATCACGCAGTCGCCCTTGTTCAGGGTCACCTGCGGATGGTCGTCATTGGCAATGCGCGCCAGCGCCGCGCGCGGCTCGCCCTGGCTTCCCGTGCACAGCGCCAGCACCTTGTCCGGCGGAAAATGGCCGTAAAGATCGGCGCCGCGGAAACTCTGGACGCCGTCGAGATAACCGGTTTCACGCGCGACCTGCACCACCCGTTCCATGGCGCGGCCGACCACGACCACTTCACGGTCGGCGGCCTTGGCGGCATCCGCGACCGCCTTCAGGCGCGCGACGTTGGAGGCGAAGGTGGTGACGGCGACGCGGCCCTTGGCGGCCTTTACCAATTTCGTAATTGTCGCGGCGACCTCGGTTTCCGACGGCGAGCGCCCGTCCCGCACCGCATTGGTGGAATCGCCGACCAGCGCCAGCACGCCCTCGTCGCCCAGTTCGCGCAGGCGCCGCTCGTCGGTCGGCAGGCCGATGATGGGCGTCGGATCGATCTTCCAGTCGCCGGTGTGCAGCACGGTGCCGACCGAAGTGTGGATCGCCAGCGCGTGCGATTCCGGAATCGAATGCGCAACGGGGATGAATTCGACGTTGAACGGCCCGAGATGGACACGCCCTCCTGAAGGCACCACCGTGACCGGGATTTTCGGCGGATTGCGCTCGGCCGCCAGTTTGGCCTCGAACAGGGCCGCGCTGAACTTGGTCGCGTAGATCTTGCATTGCAGCTTCGGCCAGAGATCGATGATGGCCCCGAAATGATCCTCATGGGCGTGCGTCAGCACCAGCCCCATCAGGTTCTTGCGTTCCTTCTCCAGGAAGCGGATGTCGGGCATGATCAGGTCGATGCCCGGCAGATGCTCCTCGTCGCCAAAGGAGACGCCGAGATCGACCGCAAGCCAGGATCGTTCGTGGCGGTTGCCGAGGCCGTAGATCGACAGGTTCATGCCGATCTCGCCGACACCGCCGAGCGGCGCAAAGGTCAGTTCATCTGGTCTAGCCATCAGGCAGCTCCCGTGGAGGCCGCCGAGCCAAAATAAACCTCGCCCGCGGCGATCGGGAGGTGTTTGCCTTCTGCGGTCCGGACGATCAGGCAGCCGGTTTCATCTATCGTGTCGAACGTGCCTGCGATAGTCGCGGTTCCGGTCTGGATCGAGACCGGCTCGCCGAGACCGGCGGCGCGTTCCAGCCACAGCCTGCGGATTTCGGCAAAGCCGCGGCCATTGTCCCAGATGCCGCGGAACTCGACCCAGGCGTCCGACAGAGCAGTGAAGAGCTCTTCGGCGCCGACATGGACGCCGAGCGCGGCAAGCGAGGTCGCGGGCGTCGGCGTGCCCGTAGGCGCTGCGACCACGTTGGTGCCGATCCCAACCACCACGGCCAGACAGTTGCCGGCGACGGCTTCGGCCTCGAGCAGGATGCCGGCGAGTTTCTGCCGCTCGGCCAGCACGTCGTTCGGCCATTTCAGTTGGAATTTCAAAGGGTCAGCGCCCGCCCTTCGCATATTGGCTTCAAGGCTGAGCTGCTGCAGCGCGCTTTCGAGCGCGAGCCCGGCGGCAAAGCCGAGCGTCGCAGCGGTGGCGGGCGGCACGTCCATGACTTCCAGGATGCTGCTGGCGAGGTTGCCGCGCGGCGCGATCCAAGCGCGCTGGCGGCGGCCCTTTCCTGCCGACTGCTCAGTCGTGACAAACCACATCGGGCCCTGCTCGCCCTCGCGGGCGCGCGCGATGGCCTCGGTATTGGTCGAACCGACCTGGTCGAACGCGGCGAGACGATAGCCCGCCGATGTAGCCCGGGGACCGAGCGCGAGAGCCATTTAAAAGAGCGACTTCGCCGCGGCCGCGGCCACGCTGACCAGCAGCCCCGGATAGACGAAGAAGAAGATGGTGAAGATGCCCGTGACCGCCAGCACCGCACGCAATTCGGTGCGCATCGGATCGAGCTGGCCCGCCGGCTCGTCGAAATACATCACCTTGATGATGCTGAGATAGTAGAACGCGCCCACGACGCTGGCGAGCACACCGACCACGGCGAGCGTGAACAGGCCTGCCTTGATCGCGGCGACGAAGACGTACCATTTGGCGAAGAAGCCCGCGAGCGGCGGAATGCCGGCCAGCGAGAACAGCAGCATCGCAAAGACGAAGGCGAGCAGCGGATTGGTGCGTGACAGACCGGCAAAGTCGCTGATCTGCTCCATCGGCTGGCCGTTGCGCTTCATGGTCAGGATGACAGAGAAAGTGCCGAGCGTCATCGCGACATAGATCGCGATATAGACCAGCACGCCCTGCGCGCCCTCGACGGTGCCGGACGCGAGCCCGACCAGCGCAAAACCCATATGGCCGATCGAGGAATAGGCCATCAGGCGCTTGATGTTCTTCTGCCCGATGGCGGCGAACGAGCCCAGCACCATCGAGGCGATCGCCACGAACACGACGATCTGCTGCCATTGCGAGACGATGCCCGGGAATGCCGTCAGCGCCACGCGCGTAAACACCGCCAAAGCCGCGACCTTCGGCGCGGAAGCAAAGAACGCGGTTACCGGCGTCGGCGCGCCCTCGTAGACGTCGGGCGTCCACATGTGGAACGGCACGGCGGAGACCTTGAAGCAGAGGCCGGCGAGCAGGAACACCAGGCCGAACACGAGCCCGATATTGCCGGTTTTCGCAGCCGCCGCGATGCCGGCGAAGCTGACGGTGCCGGTAAAGCCGTAGATCAGCGACGCACCATAGAGCAGCATGCCCGAGGACAGCGCGCCCAGCACAAAATACTTCAGGCCGGCTTCGGTGGACTTGGCGTTGTCGCGGTTGCTGGCGGCGACCACGTAGAGCGCGAGGCTCATCAGTTCGAGCCCGAGATAAAGCATGATCAGGTCGCCGGCCGAGATCAGCACCATCATGCCGAGCGTCGAGAGCAGCACCAGGATCGAAAATTCAAAGGTCCGCCGCGACGGGTCGGAGAGGAATTCGGCCGACAGGATCAGGGTCGCGCCTGAGCCGATCAGCGCCAGAACTTTAAGGAAGCGCGCGAAATCGTCGACGATGAAGCTGCCGCCGAAGGTCGTGAGCTTGCCGGCCGGCAGCATCAGCTCCAGCGCGCCGGTCAGGATCAGCAGGCATACCGCAAGGCTTGTAACGAGCTTCGTCGTCCCCTCCCCGCCGCGATAGGCGCCGAGCATCAGCAGTGCCATGGCACCCGCGGCCAGCACCAGCTCCGGCAACACCGGCAGCAACTGATAACCTGCACTTTCGAAGCTCATGGAGGCGGCCTTACTGGATCAACGCGGCTGCCTTCACGGCAGTCACGGCGGTGTTGTAATTGTTGACGAGTTGCTGAACCGAGGCCGCCGACATGTCGAGCACCGGCTTCGGATAGACGCCGAACAGGATGGTGAGGAACACCAGCGGGAACAGCATCAGGCCTTCGCGGAACGTGAGGTCCTTGATGCTGGCGAGCGCCGGCTTGGTCAGCGTGCCGAACACCACCTTGCGATAGAGCCAGAGCGCATAGCCCGCCGAGAGGATCACGCCGAACGTGGCGAAGGTCGCGGTCGGGATCGAGACCTTGAAGGTGCCGACCAGCGTCATGAATTCGCCGACGAAGCCGCTAGTGCCGGGCAGCCCGACATTGGCCATGGTGAACACCATGAACACCAGCGCGTAGAGCGGCATCCGGTTCACGAGGCCGCCGTAAGCGGCGATCTCGCGGGTGTGCATGCGGTCGTAGACGATGCCGACGCAAAGGAACAGCGCGCCCGAGACGATGCCGTGCGAGACCATCTGGAACACGCCGCCGGCCACGCCCTGCGTGGTGCCGGCAAAAATGCCCATGGTGACGAAGCCCATATGCGCCACCGACGAATAGGCGATCAGCTTCTTGATGTCTTCCTGCATCAAGGCCACCAGCGAGGTGTAGATGATCGCGATCGCCGACAGCGAGAAGATGATCCAGGCGAAATCATGCGACGCCAGCGGGAACATCGGCAGCGAGAAGCGCAGGAAGCCGTAGCCGCCCATCTTCAACAGGATCGCAGCCAGGATCACCGAGCCCGCGGTCGGCGCCTCGACGTGGGCATCCGGCAACCAGGTGTGCACCGGCCACATCGGCATCTTCACCGCGAACGATGCAAAGAACGCCAGCCATGCCCAGGTCTGCAGGGAGCGCGGCACGGCGGTGTGCATCAGCGTCGGGATATCGGTGGTGCCGGCGTTCCAGTACAGCGCCATGATCGCCAGCAGCATCAAGACCGAGCCGAGCAGCGTGTAGAGGAAGAACTTGAAGGACGCGTAGACCCGGCGCGGGCCGCCCCAGACGCCGATGATCAGGAACATCGGGATCAGGCCGCCCTCGAAGAACAGGTAGAACAGCACGAGGTCGAGCGCCGAGAAGGTGCCGATCATCAGCGTTTCCAACAGCAGGAACGCCATCATGTATTCGCGCACCCGCATCGTCACCGATTTCCAGCTCGCGATGATGCAGAACGGCATCAAGGCGGTGGTCAGGATCACGAACGGCAGTGAAATGCCGTCGACACCCATGTGGTAGGTGATGCCGCTCGCCAGCCACGACGCCTTTTCAATGAACTGGAAGTCCGGATTGGTCGCATCGAAGCGCCAGACCAGGATCAGCGAGACCGCAAAGGTGACGAGCGTGGTCCACAGCGCGATCCAGCGCGAGTTGCTTCTCGCCGCCTCGTCGTCGCCGCGGCTGATGTAGATCACCAGCGCGCCGAACAGCGGCAGGAAAGTGACGACCGAGAGAATGGGCCAGGTTGTCATCACTGGCCTCCCAAGCCGAACATGAACCAGGTGATTAGTCCGGCGACCCCGATCAGCATCGCAAACGCGTAGTGATAGAGATAGCCGGTTTGGATCTTCACGACGTTACGGGTGACATCGAGCACCCTTGCGGAAATGCCGTCGGGGCCGAAGCCGTCGATGACATAGCCATCGCCCTTCTTCCACAGGAAGTGGCCGATCCACTTAGCCGGGCGAACGAAGATCAGGTCATACAGCTCGTCGAAATACCATTTGTTGAGCAGGAACTGGTAGAGCATCGGGTGCTGATTGGCGAGTTCGACCGGCAGATAGGGCCGGCGAATGTAGAAGACGTAGGAGATGTAGGCGCCCACCACCATCATCACGGTCGGCAGGTACGCGATCCACGCCGGGATGTGGTGCATCTCGTCGATGATGCCCGGATGCATCTTCAGGGACTCACGGAAGAACTCGGCCACGCCGTGGCCTGCGAACAATTCCTTGAACGGGAAGCCGGCCAGGATCGAGCCTGCGGCGAGGACGCCGATCGGGACCAGCATCCACAGCGGCGCCTCGTGGGCGGCTTCATAGTGCTCCTGGTCGTGCGGTTCGCCGTGGAAGGTCTTGAAGATCAGACGCCAGGAATAGAACGAGGTCAGGCCGGCTGCGACCACCGTCATCAGGAAGCCGTACATCGCGAACGGATTATGCGAGACGAACGCAGATTCGATGATCGCATCCTTGGAGAAATACCCGGCGGTGAGCGGGAATCCGGTCAATGCCAGCGTGCCGATCACCATCACGATATAGGTGAAGGGAATCCGATCCTTCAGCCCGCCCATGTTGCGGATGTCCTGCTCGTGATGCATCGCGTAGATCACCGAGCCGGAGCCCAGGAACAGCAGCGCCTTGAAGAAGGCGTGCGTGAACAGATGGAAGATGCCGACCGAGTAGGCCCCTGCCCCCATCGCCACGAACATGTAGCCGAGCTGCGAACAGGTCGAGTAAGCGACGATGCGCTTGATGTCGTTCTGCACCAGGCCGATCGTCGCCGCAAAGAAGGCAGTGGTGGCGCCGAAGAACATCACGACGGCCTGCGCATTCGGCGCCAGCTCGAACAGCGGCGACAGGCGCGCCACCATGAACACGCCGGCGGTGACCATGGTCGCGGCATGGATCAGCGCCGAGACCGGCGTCGGGCCTTCCATGGCGTCCGGCAACCAGGTGTGCAGCAGGAACTGGGCGGACTTGCCCATCGCGCCCATGAACAGCAGCAGGCAGGTCAGCGTCAACGCGTCGGCATGCCAGCCGAACACGTCGATGGTCTTGCCTGCGAGCCCCGGCGCGCCCGCGAAGATGGTCTCGAAATCGGTGGACTTGAGCAGCATGAACACGGCGAAGATGCCGAGCGCGAAACCGAAATCGCCGACGCGGTTGACCACGAAGGCCTTGATCGCCGCCGCATTGGCCGACGGCTTCTGGTACCAGAAGCCGATCAGGAGATAGCTGGCGAGGCCGACGCCTTCCCAGCCGAAGAACATCTGGACCAGATTGTCCGAGGTCACCAGCATCAGCATCGCGAAGGTGAACAGCGACAGATAGGCAAAGAAGCGCGGCCGGTGCGGATCCTCGTCCATGTAGCCGATGGAATAGAGGTGAACGAGCGCGGAAACGGTGTTGACCACGACCAGCATGACCGCGGTCAGCGTGTCGACCCGCAGCGACCAAGCGACCTGCAGATCCCCTGAATTGATCCAGGGGAACAGGGCAATGCGGGCGTCATGGTGCATGAAGCCGACGTCAACCAGCGTGACCCAGGACAGACCAGCCGAAACCATCAGCAGGCCGGTCGTGATCAGTTCCGCCGCGCGCGAACCTGCGGCCGCCGGTTCGGACACGTGGTGGTCGTCATGGCCGTGGTCATCGTGGCCATGGTCGTCATGGGCGGCAGTCGCATGGGCATGCGCGCCATGCCCATGGCCGTCATCATGATGCTCGACCTCATCCCCGCTCGGATTGCGGGCATGCGCGCCGAAAATGGCGATCAGGCCGGCCAGAATGGCGCCCAGCAGCGGCAGAAAGACGATTGCCTGAACCATTACCGCATCCCTTTGCGCATGATCTCGGAACAAACGAAGTCGTTTGTTCGGGAAAACCGGCTTCCACTTTTCCGGATCATGCGCCGTCAGCCCTTCATCAAATTAACGTCTTCAACCGCGATCGAACCGCGGTTGCGGAAGTACACCACCAGCACCGCAAGGCCGATCGCGGCCTCGGCTGCGGCGACCGTCAGCACCAGCAGCGCAAACACCTGGCCGACGATGTCGCCGAGGAAGGTCGAGAACGCCACCAGGTTGATGTTGACCGCGAGCAGGATCAGCTCGATCGACATCAGGATGACGATGATGTTCTTGCGGTTGAGGAAGATGCCGAGGATCCCGAGCGTGAACAGGATGGCGCCGACCGAGAGGTAATGTCCGAGCCCGATCGTCATTTCACCCACTCCGCCGCGTCCGCGTCCTGCAGGCCCTGGCCCGTGGCCACCTTGCGCACGCTCATCGCGAGCTCCGGTGTCCGCGCGTTCTGCACGTTGATGTCCTGCCGCTTGACGCTGACCTTGTGGCGCAGCGTCAGCACGATGGCGCCGATCATGGCGACCAGCAGCACCATGCCGGCGAGCTGGAAGTAATGGATGTACTTCGTATAGAGCACGAGGCCGAGCGCCTCGGTGTTGCTGATATTGGCCGGGATTGCCGCCGTGATGTTCTTGGTCACGGACGGATTGATCGCCCAGCCGCCGACGACAAGCAGAAGCTCGAACACGAAGATGCCGCCGATCACGAGCCCGATCGGCAAATATTGCATGAAGCCCTCGCGGAGCTCGACGAAATCGACGTCGAGCATCATGATCACGAACAGGAACAGCACCGCGACCGCGCCGACATAGACCACGATCAGCATCATGCCGAGGAATTCGGCGCCCATCAGGATGAACAGGCCCGAGGCGTTGACGAAGGCCAGGATCAGATACAGCACGGAGTGCACGGGATTGCGCGAGACAATCACCATCACCGCCGACGCCACGCAGATGCCGGCAAACAGATAAAAGAACAGCGCGGTAAGGATCATACCCTCACCTCACCGGTACGGCGCGTCGAGTTCGATCGATTTTGCAATCTCACGCTCCCAACGGTCGCCATTGGCGAGCAATTTCGCCTTGTCATAATACAGTTCCTCGCGGGTCTCGGTCGCGAATTCGAAATTCGGTCCCTCGACGATGGCATCGACCGGGCAGGCTTCCTGGCACAGGCCGCAATAGATGCATTTCACCATGTCGATGTCGTAGCGCACGGTGCGGCGGGTGCCGTCGTTGCGGCGCGGCCCGGCCTCGATGGTGATGGCCTGCGCCGGGCAGATCGCCTCGCACAGCTTGCAGGCGATGCAGCGCTCTTCGCCGTTCGGATAGCGGCGCAGCGCATGCTCGCCGCGGAAGCGCGGCGAGATCGGGCCCTTCTCGAACGGATAGTTCAGCGTCGGCTTCGGCTTGAAGAAGTAGCGCATGGCGAGGAAGAACGCCGATACGAACTCGGTCAGGAGAAGCGAGCGGGCTGTTGCGTTGATATTGATACTCATAGCGACCTCATTTCGGCGCGAGCCCCGCGAATTGCAGGACCCCGGCGACGATCACCACCATCGCCAGCGACAGCGGCAGGAACACCTTCCAGCCGAGCCGCATCAGTTGATCGTAGCGGTAGCGCGGCACGATCGCCTTCGCCATCGCGAACATGAAGAACATGAAGAACACTTTCAGCGCGAACCAGATGATCCCGGGCACCCAGGTGAACGGTGCGTAGGGAACCGGTGGCAGCCAGCCGCCCAGGAACAGGATCGTCGCCAAAGCGCACATCGTGGTGATCGCGACGTATTCGCCGAGCATGAACAGCAGATACGGTGTCGAGCCGTATTCGGTCATGAAGCCTGCGACCAGTTCGGATTCCGCCTCAACCAGATCGAACGGCGGCCGGTTGGTTTCGGCCAGCGCCGAGACGTAGAAGATCACGAACATCGGAAACAGCGGCAGCCAGTACCAGCCGAGCAGCCCGAATCTGGTGTTCTGGGCCTGCACCACGTCGGTCAGGTTCAGCGAGCCCACGCACAAGAGCACCGTGATGATCACGAATCCGATTGAGACTTCGTACGACACCATCTGCGCCGCCGAACGCAGCGCGGCGAGGAACGGGTATTTCGAGTTCGACGACCAGCCGGCCATGATGATGCCGTAGATCGACAGCGACGAGATCGCAAAGATGTAAAGCACGCCAACATTGATGTTGGCGATCACCCAGCCGAAATCCATCGGGATCACGGCCCAGGCCGCCAGCGCCAGCACGCAACTGACCAGCGGCGCGAGCAGGAACACGCCCTTGTTGGAGCCGGAGGGAATAACCGGCTCCTTCAGCACGAATTTGAGCAGATCGGCGAAGGATTGCAGCAGGCCCCAGGGGCCGACGACGTTGGGACCGCGGCGGATCTGCACCGCCGCCCAGATCTTGCGGTCGGCAAGCAGGATGTAGGCGATCGCGATCAGCAGCACGACCAGCAGCAGCAGGCTCTGCGCGACCATGATGATCAGCGGCCAGAGGAAACCGGTCCAGAACGAGCTTGCGAAGAATTCAGCCATCAGGTCACGCTCACTCCGCTGCCGTCAGCATTTGCCCGGACGCCAGCCGGGAACACTCCGCCATCACCGCCGACGCGCGCGCGATCGGGTTGGTGAGGTAGAAATCCTCGACGGACGTCTTGAACGGCGTCTTGTCGACGCTGCCGCCCTTGCCGGCCAGCGCCTTCACCTCTTCCGGCTTACCGGGCTCGATCTGGTCGATCCGGATCAGATACGGCACGGCCTTGAAGAGCTCCTGCCGCAACGCCTGAAGCGAGTCATAGGGCAGCTTCTTGCCCAGCACGTCCGACAGCGCACGGACGATCGCCCAGTCCTCGCGCGCCTCGCCCGGCGGGAACGCGGCGCGGTTGGCAATCTGCGCCCTGCCCTCGGTGTTGACGTAGATGCCGGATTTTTCGGTATAGGCCGCGCCCGGCAAAATGACGTCAGCGCGATGCGCGCCGCGATCGCCATGGGTGCCGATATAGACCACGAAGGTTCCGTCCGGCACCTTGACGTCATCGGCGCCGAGCAGGAATAGCACATCGAGCGTGCCGAAGGTCGTCATTTGCGCGAGATTCAGGCTGCCCTTGCCGGCCGCAAAGCCGATGTCGAGCGCGCCCGCGCGCGACGCCGTATCCTGCAGCACGCCAAAACCGTTCCAGCCGTCCTTGAGTGCGCCGACGTCAACCGCGAGTTTGGCAGCGAGCGCCAGCACCGCCGCGCCGTCATGGCGCGCCAGTGATCCGGCGCCGACCAGCACGATCGGGTTCTTGGCGCCCTTGAGCACCTCGGCGAAGGAATGCTTGCCGGCCGCGAGATCGCCGAGCGAATCCGTGCCGGCGCCGAGATAATCGTAATCATAGGTCAGGTCGGCCTTGGCGCCGATCACGCCGACCTTGAGCCTGCCCGTGCGCCAGCGCTTGCGGATGCGGGCGTTGAGGACGGCGGCTTCCTTGCGCGGGTTCGATCCCACGATCAGCAGCGCGTCGGCCTGCTCGATCCCGGCAATGGTCGGGTTGAAGATATAGGACGCGCGGCCGGCCCTGGGATCGAAGGCGTCGCCGCCCTGCACCGCGAGATTGCTTGAGCCGCACTCAGCCAGCAGCTCCTTCACCGCGAACATTTCTTCGACCGCGGCAAGGTCGCCCGCGATCGCGCCGATCCGCTTGCCGTCGATGCGGCCGGCCTTGGCGGCAATCGCCGCGAACGCCTCCGACCACGACGCAGCGCGGAGCTGGCCGTTCTGGCGGATATAGGGCCGGTCGAGCCGCTGCGTCCGCAGGCCGTCGACGATGTGACGGGTCTTGTCGGAAATCCATTCCTCGTTCACGGCCTCGTTGATGCGCGGCAGGATCCGCATCACCTCGCGGCCGCGGGTATCGACCCGGATCGCCGAGCCGACGCCGTCCATCACGTCGACCGACTGGGTCTTGCCGAGTTCCCAGGGCCGCGCCGCAAAGGCATACGGCTTCGAGGTCAGTGCGCCGACCGGGCAGATGTCGACGAGATTGCCCTGCAGTTCCGAAGTCAGCGCCGATTCCAGGTAGGTCGTGATTTCCATGTCCTCGCCGCGGCCGGTCGCGCCCATTTCCGGCGCGCCGCAGACCTCGGCGGAGAAACGGACGCAGCGCGTGCACTGGATGCAGCGGTTCATCGAGGTCTTGACCAGCGCGCCCAGATATTTGTCTTCAACCGCGCGCTTGTTCTCGGCAAAGCGCGAGGTATCGACGCCGTAGCCCATCGCCTGATCCTGCAGGTCGCACTCGCCGCCCTGATCGCAGATCGGGCAATCCAGCGGATGGTTGATCAGCAGGAATTCCATCACGCCTTCGCGCGCCTTCTTCACCATCGGCGAACGCGTCGAGATTTCCGGCGGCTCGCCCTTGGGACCGGGACGGCAATCGCGCACGCCCCAGGCGCAGCTCGCGACCGGCTTCGGGCCGCCCTTCACCTCGACGAGGCACATCCGGCAATTGCCGGCGATCGACAGCCGCTCGTGGTAGCAGAAGCGCGGAATTTCGGCGCCCGCGGCCTCACACGCCTGCAGCAGCGTGTACTCCGGGGGGACATCGATCTCTTTGCCATCGACGATGAGTTTGGTCATTGCGCTCTCAAGTCTTTCCGAGCTTGCAGTCGGGTGGTGTCACGCTGGCGGTCTTCAGCGACGCCTTGATCCATTGCTGGGTCTCGGCGCCATAGGTGGCGAGATAGGCCGGCTGCACCGCGTTCTTATCGCACAGGAACGGCAGATGCGGTTTCAGGTCGTAATCGCAGGAAGCCAGCCACTCGCGCTTTCCCGCGAACGCGCCGAGCGCTTCCTCGCAGGCGTAGAGGAAGTACGTGACAAAACTCTCGTACTGGACCTGCTCGTCGCGGCCGCCGGCCTTGATCTTCTCGTAGTCCGGCTGCGCGAATTTCGGATTCTTGAACGCCAGATCGGTGTAGCCCAGAAACGCCTGCCGCGCGCTGGTAGCGCGGTTGCCGGTCCGGATCTCGTTGATCTGGAGCAGGATCGCAACAAAGCCGAGCAGCGCCACGGTCGCCTGCGCCATCTGCGCCAGCGTTCCGTATCTCTGCCACCAGAAGCTCGGTTGCGACATCGTCATCACTCCGCCGCGACCATGTTAACGGGGTCGCGCACGCCGATATCGTCGATATCGGCCTTGTGCGAATACTGATCGATACGCTCTTCGATCTCGTGACGGAAATGCGCGATCAGGCCCTGGATCGGCCACGCCGCGGCATCGCCGAGCGCGCAGATGGTGTGGCCTTCGACCTGCTTTGTCACCTCCAGCAGCATGTCGATTTCGCGCTTGTGGGCGCGGCCGTCGGCCATGCGGGTCAGCACCCGCCACATCCACCCGGTGCCTTCGCGGCACGGCGTGCACTGGCCGCAGCTCTCATGCTTGTAGAAATAGGAAATCCGCGCGATCGCCCGGATCAAATCGGTCGACTTGTCCATCACGATAACGGCCGCGGTGCCGAGGCCGGAGCGCAGCTTGCCGAGGCTGTCGAAATCCATCGGCGTATCGATGATCTGTTCGGCCGGCACCATGCGCACCGACGAGCCGCCGGGGATCACCGCCTTGAGATTGTCCCAGCCGCCGCGAATGCCGCCGCAATGGCGCTCGATCAGCTCGCGGAACGGAATCCCCATCGCCTCTTCGACGTTGCAGGGCCGCTCGACATGGCCGGAAACACAAAACAGTTTTGTGCCGACATTGTTGGGCCGGCCGATCGCGGCGAACCATGCCGCGCCACGGCGCAGGATGTCGGGTGCGACCGCAATCGACTCGACGTTGTTGACGGTGGTCGGGCAGCCATAGAGACCGACATTGGCCGGGAATGGCGGCTTCAGCCGCGGCTGGCCTTTCTTGCCTTCGAGGCTTTCCAGCAGCGCGGTCTCTTCGCCGCAGATATAGGCGCCGGCGCCGTGCGCGACGTAGATGTCGAACGGCCAGCCATTGAGGTTGTCCTTGCCGACCAGCTTGGCGTCATAGGCCTGGTCGATCGCGGCCTGCAGATGTTCGCGCTCCCGGATGAATTCGCCGCGGACATAGATGTAGCAGGCATGCGCGTTCATCGCGAAGCTCGCGAGCAAACAGCCCTCGACCAGAAGATGCGGATCGTGCCGCATGATCTCGCGGTCCTTGCAGGTGCCGGGCTCGGACTCGTCGGCATTGACGACGAGATAGCTCGGCCGGCCGTCGGTGGACTCCTTGGGCATGAACGACCATTTCAGTCCGGTCGGAAAACCCGCGCCGCCGCGCCCGCGCAGGCCGGAGGCCTTCATCTCGTTGATGATCCAGTCGCGGCCCTTGTCGATGATCGATTTGGTGCCGTCCCAGGCGCCGCGGCGGCGTGCACCCTCAAGGCCCCAATCGTGCAGGCCGTAGAGATTCTTGAAGATGCGATCCTTGTCGTCGAGCATGACCAGAACTTCCCGGGATCAACGTTTGGACTGTGAGTAGGCGAGCCCCGCGGCGCATCCGCCGAAGGTCAGCGCCCACAACAAGGCGGAATCGAACGAGGCGTTCAGCGCGTAGCGCTGCAGCAGAAAAATGAACGTGGCCGCGGCCAGGGCGTGAAGGGTCATCAACTGCCAGGTCTTCATCGCAGCGGCCCTCCCCGGCCCGCCCGTTCGCAACAAGCGATCGCGCGTCATGTGGTTTCCTTCAGCGTTGTCGGGCCGCCCACCGGCGCCGAGAACTGACGGTCGATCTGCGGTCCAGGCTTCGGCGGATTGCCGGAGGCAAAGCCATCCAGCACCTTGCCGAAGTTTTCCTTGTTGAGGTCCTCGTAGGTGTCCTTCCAGATCAGCACCATCGGCGCGTTGACGCAGGCGCCCAGGCACTCGACCTCTTCCCAGCTGAAATTGCCGTCCTTCGAGAGGTGGAAGGGGTCGTGATGGATGCGGCTCTGGCACACTTTGATGATGTCTTCCGCACCGCGCAGTCGGCACGGCGTGGTGCCGCAGACCTGGACATGGGCTTTCTTGCCGACCGGCTGCAGCTGGAACATGGTGTAGAAGGTCGCAACCTCGAGCACGCGGATGTAGGGCATCTCCAGGAGGTCGGCGACCGCGCGGATCGCGGCTTCCGAAACCCATCCCTCGTGCTGCTCCTGCACGCGCCACAGGATCGCGATCACCGCCGACGCCTGGCGTCCGGGCGGATATTTCTCAATCTGCTTTTTCGCCCAAGCGAGGTTCTCCTCCGAGAACGTAAAGCTCGCGGGCTGCAGTTCCTTTGGTGCGAGGCGGCGGACGGACATCGTTCAGTCTCTCATTGCGCGCGGCGCGCGGCTTTCGCATTGAGCGCATTGATCCGGTCGAGCCAGAATGCGCTTGCGGTGCCGAACACGTTGTAGCCGACGTGGGTTGAAACCTTGATGCGATCGAGGATGGAAAGGTCGGTCACGGTTTCAAGACGATTGCTGCGCGGATCGTAGACGATCAGCTTCAGCGGGGTCTGGTCGAGGATGTAGCGCGACACGGTATGCTGGGGATCGTTGCCGTGCTCCTCGCACAGGATCACGCTGTCGGCCTCCAGCAGCCGCTTGCCGCCCTTCATGGCCTCGATCTCGACGCCTTCGACGTCGAGCTTGATCAGGAATTTTCCGCCGGCCGTAACCTTGCCGTCGTCGATCAGATTATCGAGCGCAATGACCGGCACTTCCTCGCCAGCGGTCTGGTCGCCGGCGATGCTGAAGGCTTCATGCTTGGTGCCGCTCAATCGCGCGGTGCCGCGCGCGGCGCCGATCGCGCATTTCATCACCTCGAAGCGGTTGCCGTTGAGTCTCGCGTTATTTGCCAGCTTCGGAAAATTCTGCCCCGACGGCTCGATCGCGATCGCCTTGTGCGAACCGAACGGCTTGCTCGAGACCAGCACCGACCAGTAGCCGTAATTGGCGCCGCAATCGAGCAGCGTGTAGTCGACGTCGACCGATTCCCGGAACAGCAATTCGAGCTCGTTCTCATAGGCGAACGAACGGTTGAGCAGCTTGCTCCAGTAGCCGTCGCCATAGGGGAATGCGAACGTCGCATCCGAATTCAGCCTGACGTCGATGTCGCGCTCGGGCAACGTCCTGCGCAAGAGATTGGCGCACATGTTGTAGCCGCGATGCGAAAAGTTCGACGATATTTTCGATCCCAGCGTCAGCGCCACCGCAGCCAGCCGCTCCCACGGGTTGGCGCCTTCAAGCGCACCCGAAGCCCGGTCAAACTGGATTGGCGGCTGCGCCATCACCGATCGACCTCTCCGAACACGATGTCGAGCGAACCGAGGATGGCCGAGACGTCGGCGAGCAGATGGCCCTTGCAGATGTGGTCCATCGCCTGCAGATGGGCAAAGCCCGGCGCGCGGATCTTGCACTTGTAGGGCTTGTTGCTGCCGTCGGCGACCAGGTAGACGCCGAACTCGCCCTTCGGCGCCTCGACCGCGGCGTAGACTTCGCCGGCCGGCACGCGGACGCCCTCGGTATAGAGCTTGAAGTGATGGATCAGCGCTTCCATCGAGCGCTTCATCTCGCTACGCCGCGGCGGCGCGATCTTGTTGTCCTCGACGACGACAGGCCCCTGCCCGTCCGGCGCCCGCAGCTTGGCGATGCACTGCTTCATGATGCGCACCGACTGGCGCATCTCTTCCATGCGGATGCAGTAGCGGTCGTAGCAGTCGCCGTTCTTGCCGATCGGAATGTCGAAATCCATCTCGGCATAGCATTCGTAAGGCTGCGCCTTGCGCAGATCCCAGGCCGCGCCGGAGCCACGCACCATCACGCCGGAAAAGCCCCACTCCCAGGCCTCTTTCAGCGACACGACGCCGATATCGACGTTGCGCTGCTTGAAGATGCGGTTGCCGGTGAGCAGCGTTTCGAGGTCGGCGACGACCTGCAGGAACGGATCGCACCAGGCGTCGATGTCGTCGATCAGTTTTGGCGGCAAATCCTGATGCACGCCGCCGAGGCGGAAGTACGCCGCATGCATGCGCGAGCCGGAAGCGCGCTCATAGAACACCATCAGCTTTTCGCGTTCTTCAAAACCCCACAGCGGCGGGGTCAGCGCGCCGACGTCCATCGCCTGCGTGGTGACGTTGAGCAGATGCGACAGGATGCGGCCGATCTCGCAATAGAGCACCCGGATCAATTGCCCGCGGCGCGGCACAGATATGCCGAGCAGCTTTTCCGCGGCGAGGCAGAACGCATGCTCCTGGTTCATCGGCGCGACGTAATCGAGCCGGTCGAAATACGGGATCGCCTGCAGATAGGTCTTCTGCTCGATCAGCTTTTCGGTGCCGCGATGCAAGAGGCCGATATGCGGATCGACGCGGGCGACGACTTCGCCGTCAAGCTCCAGCACCAAACGCAGCACACCGTGCGCTGCCGGATGCTGCGGTCCGAAATTGATGGTGAAGTTACGCAGGTTCTGTTCGTTCATGGTCAGGCCTTCGGCTCCGCTTTCTCGTCGCCGGGCAGCGGATAATCAGCGCCTTCCCATGGCGAGAGGAAATCGAACTTGCGGAATTCCTGGTTGAGGCGGACGGGCTCGTACAGCACCCGCTTCTCCTGGTCGTCGTAGCGCACCTCGACGAAGCCGGTGAGCGGGAAATCCTTGCGCAGCGGATGGCCGTCGAAGCCGTAATCGGTCAGCAGCCGCCGCATGTCGGGATGGCCGGTGAAGATCACGCCATAGAGATCGTAGCATTCGCGCTCGAACCAGTCGGCGCCGGGAAACACGTCGATGATCGAGGGCACCTGCGTGGTCTCGTCGGCCTCGGCGCGCAGGCGGAGGCGACCGTTCAGCGTCGGGGACAGGAAGTGATAGATCACGTCGAAGCGCTTTTCGCGGCCGGGATAATCCACCGCTGTGACGTCGATGATGCTGACGAAACGGCAGGAGGGATCGTCGCGCAGGAATTTGACGACCTCGACGATTCTGGTCGCGTCGACCGTGATCGTGAGCTCGTTGTACGCGACCGCATGGCCGCTGGCCGCACCCGGAAGCGCGCTAACAATCGTCTGCCCCAAGGCGTCGAGCTTGCCGTCGTCCATTGACCTGAAACCTTAGCGTTCGATGGTGCCGATGCGCCGGATCTTCTTCTGCAACAGCAGCACGCCGTAGAGCAGCGCTTCCGCCGTCGGCGGGCAGCCGGGCACGTAGATGTCGATCGGCACGATCCGGTCGCAGCCGCGCACGACCGAATAGGAATAGTGATAATATCCGCCGCCATTGGCGCACGACCCCATCGAGATCACGTAGCGGGGCTCCGGCATCTGGTCGTAGACCTTGCGCAGCGCCGGGGCCATTTTGTTGGTCAGCGTACCCGCAACGATCATGACGTCGGACTGCCGCGGCGAAGCGCGCGGCGCAAAGCCGAAGCGCTCGACGTCGTAACGCGGCATCGACACCTGCATCATCTCGACGGCGCAGCAGGCGAGACCGAACGTCATCCACATCAGCGAGCCGGTGCGCGCCCAGGTGATGAGATCGTCGGTCGCGGCGACGAAGAAGCCCTTGTCTGACAGTTCGTGATTGACCTCGAGGAAGTACGGGTCATTGGCGCCGACCGGCTTGCCGGTCGAGGGATCGATAATGCCGGTCGCGGCCGGCGCGATCACCGGCGAAGACCCGTGCGATACGGCGGTGGGGCTCAATCCCATTCGAGCGCGCCTTTCTTCCATTCGTAGGCAAAGCCGACCGTGAGGACGGCGAGGAACACCATCATCGACCAGAAGCCGGTGGCGCCGAGCTTGCCGAAAGCCACCGCCCACGGAAACAGGAACGCCACTTCGAGGTCGAAGATGATGAAAAGGATCGCCACCAGATAGAAGCGGACATCGAACTTCATGCGGGCGTCATCGAAAGCGTTGAATCCGCATTCATAGGCGGAAAGCTTTTCCGGATCGGGCTGCTGGAACGCGACGAGGAACGGGGCAATCAACAGCGCCAGACCGATCAGGCTTGCCACCCCGATAAACACCATAAGTGGAAGGTAATTCTGCAGGATGCCGTTCATCGGCGGGACCTTTTCCTGCGGTTTCGGACAGCCGCAGATTCGCTGATTGGAATTATTCTTGAGGCTTAGCGCAGCGCAACAGAGGGCGCAAGACAAGCTATCTTGACGGTTTCGCACCCCTCGCCTGCATCGGGATGACCCGAAAAAGTGATGCGCTCCGCCCTCGGTCAACCAACGCCACGGCGGCCGTTCGGCGCCCGCAATTCGGGCGGTCCCTCAGTTCAAATCTTTCTCGGCGGCGAGCATGTCGGCGGCGGTTTCGGTCAGCCGGTCGATCTGGGCGAGGAACAGCTTCAGCTCCTCCTGATCAAGCCGTTCCAGCAGACGCCGGTTGCGTTCCTGCGCGCCCGCCACAATTGCATCATGGGCGGCGAGCCCCGTCCGGGTCAGGCAAATCAGTACTTCGCGGTTGTCCCGAGGGTTGGCTGCCTTGGCGACCAGCTTGCGCGCGACCAGTTCGGCCAGCGCCCGGCTGATCTGCCCCTTGTCCATGCCGACCGCTTCGGCGAGGCTGATCACGCTCATCGGCGGGCGCCGCCCCATCGAGGCCACGAGGCCAAACTCGACCGATGACAGCCCCGCCAGCCGCTTGTAGCGCAGGATCGCGCCGCGCTTCAGCAGATTGGCCAGCACCATCAGCCGCGACGACATCATCGCCGTGATCGGCGCCAGCGCCTCGTCATTGCCCGCAGCCGCAGGCGGCGAACTCTGCTTTTTCGATTTCTGGCTCATCGCACAACCTCTGCCAACAAAGCACGCACCTGCCAAGGAAATCAGAGCGAATATGGTGATCGTTGACATTGTCATCGATCTGGATTTCACTTCGGGCAAGGTGGCATGGGACCGCGGCGCCAAAGCCGCGGCGGGAGGAAGCGGCGTGAACATCACCCAGCGGGATCGCGATCTCGGCACGGGCTATGCCATGAAGCCATCCACGACCCGGACCGAGCTGACTTCAGTCGGGCGCGGCACGCCGATGGGCGAATTGCTCCGGCGTTATTGGCACCCGGTCGGTCTCGTCACCGACGCCACCGATATCCCCAGAAAAGTGCGCGTGCTTGGCGAAGACCTGGTGCTCTTCCGCGACAAACAGGCCCGGGTCGGGCTGCTGCACGCGCGCTGCTGTCACCGCGGCACCACGCTGTATTACGGCAAGGTCGAGGAAGACGGCATCCGCTGCTGCTACCACGGCTGGAAGTTCGACACCGAAGGCCACTGTCTCGAACAGCCCTGCGAGCCCGAGGGCGGGCTGTTCAAGGACAAGGTGCGCCAGCCCTGGTACCCGGTGCAGGAACGCTACGGCCTGATCTTCGCCTATATGGGACCGGCCGAGCAAAAGCCGGTGCTGCCGGCCTACGAATGCCTGGAAAAGATGGACGACGGCGAGTTCGTCGAGGCGGATGATTCTTCCATCGGCGGCGGCGGGCCCGCCATCATTCCCTGCAACTGGCTGCAGCATTTCGAGAACGTGGTCGATCCGTACCACGTGCCGGTGCTGCATGGATCGTTCAGCGGCCCGCAATTCACCAACATGATGGCCTCGATGCCGGAGGTGAAGTTCGAGATCTCGCCGCGCGGCGTTACCGTGCGCTCGATCCGCCGTCAGGACGACGGCAGGGTTTTCTATCGCGTCACGGAAGCCGCCCTCCCCACGCTGCGCGTGGTGGCCAATCCGCGCGTCGCGCAATTCGCCCGCGTCGAGTCGATCGGCTGGACCCTGCCGATCGACGCCACGTCTTTCCGCATCTATGTCGCCGGCCGGGTCAAGAACGCCGGCGACATCGGGCGGATGCGCTCCAAATTCAACGGCAAATTCTGGTGGGACATGACCGAGCAGGAACACCAGCTATTCCCCGGCGATTATGAAGCCCAGGTCGGCCAGGGACCGGTGACGCTGCATTCGGAAGAGCATTTCGGCCAGAGCGACCGCGGCATCCTGATGATCCGGCGCCTGCTGACCGATCAGCTCGAGGCGATGGCGGCAGGCCGCGACCCGATCGGCATCTCTTTCGACCCGCACGCACCCCCGGTGGAATTCGAGGCGGGGAATTTCATTCGCGAGGCGTAAGCAACGCGCGCGACATATCTTATTGTTATTATTATATTTTCGGATTTCATCCTGTGTTTCTGCCGTTGCAGCAATGGCCGGCGAACCGCCTAAGGACGCCGAAAAGGCGCAAAATCGCCCCGAAAACCCGCCGGACGAAACCATTTCACGGAATCCACGAAACCGTCCCGAAACAGACGGGGCGTACATCTCTTGCCATCAGATGGCGCATAGACGCCTCGGAGGCATCACATGAACCACTCAATTCACTCAGCGGACCGCAGCACCCACCTGAAGATCGTGGTCGTGGCACTCGTGGCTGGTATCGCGGTGGCTGCTTTCGGTATCTCGGCACGCACCAATTCGGAATTCACCCAGACGGCCCAGACCCAGGTCGTGAAGGCTGGCAAACCGGTGGTCATCACCAGCTCGCAGACCTCGGCGGTCCGCTAAAGGGTTTCGTTCTCAGCACCGGCAAGACGGCCGCCTTCGGGCGGCTTTTTTGTTGGCTGCACCGCCACTTCCGCGCACGCTGGAACTATCGGGCCGCGTGTGAGCGCAACCGAGTTCCAGTCCGACGATTGGGGGATTTGTCTTTAAGCCATTGAAAAATGGCGCGAGAGACGGGACTCGAACCCGCGGCCTCCGCCGTGACAGGGCGGCGCTCTAACCAACTGAGCTACTCCCGCGGATGCGTAATCACGTCTTGATCCGCGCAGAAGCGAGGACTTAAAGGCCCTCCCCGTTTTAGTCAAGGACGTTGCGAATCCCCTTGTCAAATGGGCCTTTTTGCGATGCCGATGCAAATAATGGCCTATTTGCAGGCAAAACAGCGTAGGCACCCGCCACCCGAATCGTTTAAGGCCTGATACGCCTAAGTTTCCGTAAAGCCATTCATCACCGAGGAGGGCCGAATATGGCGAAGAAAGCAGCGACTCCGGCGACGATCACGCTGAAGCATCTGGCAGCAGCTATCGCCGAGGACCAGGAACTGTCCAAGAAGCAGGCTGAGTCGATTCTGAGCGACATGGTCACCATGATCACCAAGCACCTGAAGAAGGGCGAGCGCATCCGTATCGTCGGTCTCGGCATTCTCCAGGTCCGCAAGCGCGCCGCCCGCATGGGCCGCAACCCCGCCACCGGCGAAGCCATCCAGATCAAGGCCAGCAAGAAGGTTGCCTTCCGCGCGGCCAAGGAACTCAAGGAAGCCGTCTAAGCAACGCTTTAAGGTCCGACATTCAAGCGCCGTTCCGGGGGCCCGGAATGGCGCTTTTCTGTTATAGAGCGCCGTCGTTTCTCAAATCCTGTTGTGGTTATCATGCTGGCTTCGCCCCTCGCCTTTACCCACGGTGTCACCGAGCGCTTCCTGCGCTATGTCGTGATCGACACCCAGTCGGATCCGGCCTCACCCACCTGCCCTTCCACCGAAAAGCAAAAAGACCTCGGCCGCGTGCTGGCGGCCGAACTCAAGGCGATGGGCCTTTCCGATGCCCATCTCGACGAGCACGGCTATGTCTACGCGACCATCCCGGCCAACACCGACAAGCAGGTGCCGGTGATCTGCTTCTGCTCGCACATGGACACCTCGCCGGATTGCAGCGGCAAAGACGTCAAGCCGCAGATCGTGCGCAATTATCGTGGCGGCGACATCGTGCTGCCGGCTGATACGACGCAGGTGATTCGATTCGCCGATCATCCGGCGCTTGCCGACCAGATCGGCAACGACATCGTCACGACAGACGGCACCACGCTATTGGGCGCCGACAACAAGGCCGGTCTCGCCGAGATCATGGATGCCGCGCAGTTCCTGATCGACAATCCGCAAGTGAAGCACGGCGCCATCAAGATCCTGTTCACGCCGGACGAAGAGATCGGCCGCGGCGTCGACAAGGTCGATTTGAAGAAACTCGGCGCCGACTTCGCCTACACGATGGATGGCGAGACCGCGGGGAATATCGAGGACGAGACGTTTTCCGCCGATGGCGCCACCATCACCATCGAGGGCGTCAGCACCCATCCCGGCTTCGCCAAGGGCAAGATGGAGCACGCGATCAAGATCGCCGCCGCCATCGTCGATCGCCTGCCGAGAGAAACCTGCTCGCCGGAGACCACCGAAGGCAAGCAAGGTTTCCTGCATCCGATCGGCATTTCCGGTGCGCTGGAGAAGGCCACCGTCGGCTTCATCGTGCGCGATTTCACCGACGAGGGCTTGAAGGAAAAAGAGGCGCTGCTGGAGGGCATCGTCAAGGACGTGATGAAGGACTATCCGCGCTCGACCTACCGGATGGAGGTCAAGCACCAGTACCGCAACATGAAGCAGGTGATCGACCGCCACCCCCAAATCGTCACTTACGCGATCGAGGCGATCCGCCGCGCCGGCTTGACGCCGGTGCGCTCATCGATCCGCGGCGGCACCGACGGCTCACGGCTGTCGTTCATGGGGCTGCCCTGCCCCAACATCTTCGCCGGCGAACACGCCTTCCACTCGCGGCTGGAATGGGTCAGCGTGCAAGACATGGAGAAGGCGGTGCAGACCATCGTGCACCTGGCGATGATTTGGGAAGAAAAGGCCTAGCTGACGAGCGGGAGCGATAGTGTGAAAATCAGAAATTCGATTTGTCTTGTGTGGTTGTTCGCGTTTGGCGCAGCGCCTTCCCTGGCGCAAACCTCGGCCGAGAAAGTCACCGTGAGCTCCCTGCTCGCGCAGGACTACGCGATCGCCGGGACCTCGGCGACGCCGAGCGGCGGCGCCGGACTGTTTCTGCGCAAGGGTCCAAAACTCTATTTCTGCTTCGTCAGCGAAACCCGGCAATCGGCAACGGTCTCGACGGAATATTGCAAGCCGGTCGAGTAGCCGGCCGAGACGCAGGGCCCGGACACAAAATCGCGAAAACAACCCCATGCAAAGTAGGACGGGGCACAGCTAGCGGTATTTAGGTAGTGCGCGCGGTCACGATCCAGACCGAGGCCGGAAGCAGCACGGCGTCCCCCTTGGCGAACGGCGTGAGCGCTTCGCGGATCGAATTGGCCGCGGCAACACGAAGCTCCTCCGGCTGGCCATCCAGCGCGCGGCTCACCGGGCCGATTTCGAGCGAACCCTGCACCGCCCCATCGACGCCGCGGCCGATCGCGGCGTCCAGCAACAGCGGACAGGCTTCCATTTCCACTCCCGCAAAGCCGGATTCGCTCAGGATGCGGCGCACGCGCGCCTCCGAGGCAAACGCGAACGGCCCGGGATCTTCCGGCCCCTGCTGCGGCAGTTTTGGCACGTGCTTGTAGGCAGCCTGAAGCGGCGCCATGAAGAACGGGTTTTCGCGCGGCTCGCGCCAGCAGGCGAACGCCAGCCGGCCCGTCGGCCGCAGCGCCTTTCGCATGTTGGCAAACGACGCCACCGGGTCGGCAAAGAACATCACGCCGAACCGCGACGCCAATAGATCAAAGCTCGCGGGGGCGAACGGATAGACCGTGGCATCGGCCAGCGCGAAGTCGATCGGCAAATCCTTCGGCGCGCTCGCCCGCGCCCGTTCCAGCATCGGGCCTGATATGTCGATGCCGAACGCGTGGCCTGACGGCGCGACCTTCCGCGCAAACGCGATCGTGGTGACGCCGCTGCCGCAGCCGATATCGATGACCCGTTCGCCTGGTTTGGGTTTTGCGCGATCGATCAGAAGGTCGGCGACCGGCCCGAGCACGACGTCCTGCTCCGCCTGCCGCGCGGCCCAGCGTTGCCCGGCCGGCCCGTTCCAGTAGGCGATCTGGTCGGCGTTCTGCTCGTGGCCTGCGGGGGTATCCATGTGGGGAAACTTTCTGAAAGTCCGACTTCGCGCTTCGAGCTACGGCGAGACTGCCTTCGCCTTAGCTGGCTTGCACAGCCGTAGCGCGAAGCGCGAAGGCTAGTAGGCGGCGACGGATTCGAACCACCGACCCTCTCGGTGTAAACGCCAAGATCGAATTCAACACCGTTGAATTATTTAGGATTTTTGCTCACGTTTGTCGAGCCATTCCTCGTACGTTCACGTCGTATCGTGCCGTTCGTTGCCGTGAACACCAACGCTGGCATTGGATTATCGCATTCTAGACGGTGCCCACGATGGCAAGGAATTCTCGCACTCGTTCATTTTCGACAGCGATAACGACGACATTCGTATAGAAGATCAGCACCTGTTCGCTGAATTCCGACAAGCCACGGGAATATTGCTGCCGTTGAATCCGTCCGATTTCTCGACTGTGAACTAGACGCCACCGTGAGCAGTGGCCGCGCCTGTGGTTGGAGGCACTCTATTTTTGTCTATGCTTGGCCGGAACATGCCATGCCACTGCGGCAGCGGCAAGAAATACAAAATGTGCCACTTGCGGCAAGATCAGCAGCAGGAGCACGCCAAGATCAACGCACGCCAACAAAACAGCGGCGGTCCCACGCAGGCGCAGATTGCTGCAATATTGCGTCAGCAAAAGGCGCAGGAGGAAATTCGGCGTGCCCAACAGGGTTTGGGCAAGCCGATCATCTCCCACAGGCTTAACGACCACCAGATGGTCGCCGTCGGCAATACAATTCATTGGTCAAAAAAGTGGAAAACGTTTCCTGACTTCCTCAACGATTACATCAAAAGGACATTGGGTCCCGAATGGGGCAATGCAGAACTGCTCAAGCCGTTTTCAGACCGACATCCGATTATGCAGTGGTACGACCTGTACGCTCGATACCAGAGTGAGACGATAAAAGAACCGGGCACAGTCAGTAGCGCCAACGTGACAGGCGTGGTGGCTTGCTACCTTGGTCTGGCTTACAGCCTGTATCTGATCGCACATAACGTAGAGCTACAGGCTCGCTTGGTAAAGCGACTCATTGAACCTACGCAATTCCAAGGCGCATACTACGAGACTTTCGTGGCTAATACGCTCATCCGTGCTGGGTTCACGCTGGAGCTTGAAGACGAGACGGACGGCGCGACGAAGCACTGCGAGTTCACGGCAGTATCCCGCAAAACAGGGAAGAAATATTGGGTAGAAGCCAAAATGCGCTCGGTGTCTGGCCTTTTGGGTAAGACAGATACCGATGGGACTAAGAGCGAGAATCCGATTTCGCATCTTTCTCACCACGTTACCGAGGCATTGAAAAAGCCCGCATCAGACGACCGCCTAATTTTTGTTGACCTAAATACTCCATTCAACCCAGCCGATGGCAGCAAACCGGCGTGGGTGGAAAAAGCGCATTTTGCTCTAGTGGGTTACGAACGCCGTCATGGGGAGGCCGACGCTTATGTCATTGTTACGAACCTTCCGTTTCATAGGATGCTGAATGAGCCACCTGCCATCATGGCTTTTCCGCTTGGCTTAGGAATGCCTGAATTTAATCGGCCTGGGATGATGCGACTTAGCGAAGCTTACCGGCGCAAGCAGGAGCACATCGACATTTACAACATTTGCGAGTCTATCGAGAAATATTTGACGTTTCCCGCATCTTTCGATGGTTCTCCGAATTCCGATCCTACTGCCCAACGCATCAAGATCGGTGAAACTTATCAATTCGAGGGAGTCGGCAGCCCAGATGGAACAGTCGGCACCGTGACGGCGGCGACGGTCAACGAGGTTGAAAAGATTGCATACATAGCTATCACGCCGCCGCAAGGCGGTTCGATCATTATCCATCAGAGCATGACCGACGAGGCGATGGCCGACTACAGAGTGTATGGCGATGCTTACTTTGGCAATCCTCGCAACAGGCCAAAGGGCACGCTTACGACCACCTACGAACTGTTCGAGTGGCTGATGGAGTGTTACGCTGATACGCCGCGAGCGCGGTTACTAGAGCTTGTAAAAAGCACGCCGCATCTCGAGGACCTTCAAAAGATGACCGACGACGATCTTCGCGCTCATTATTGTGAGATGATGGCCGGAGCAATGGAGCAGCAGGCTGACAAGCGCCGTTAGAGGCTTGCCGTGCAAAATGCCGTTTTGCGATCATCTAAACACGCCGGGGCAATTATAAACCGCCCGGTGTTGAAGACAGTACCGTTTCGCGGTACGCGCGTTCGATCAATTCAAATGAGCGAGACATATCTTACAAGTCCTTAGCAGGGGGCGAACGCCTGCGTCCCAATAAGTGGTCTCTTGCGACAGTGATCTTCTCTTCGGTCCACAGACTAAAAATGTCATGCTTTGGTTCAAACATGTGCGCGAAGAAAACGTTCGACGGCTGATCCTGCGGATTCCTTCCGGAGTATTGGTCAAAATAGTATCGGCGTGCGTGCCAAGCAATGAGGTCCGCCGCTTGCAGAGGCAGCGCGTCATTGTCGCTCTTGAACTTTGGCATTCCAGCGCAAAGCGATTTTGCGCGAGGCGGTGACACCGCCATACACTTTTCAAATTCCGCCTCAAGCACTGGCTTATTTATGGATTGCTCATCAAAAACAAATTCGAGCTTGTCATCCAGCTTTAGCCTTTCAGTTAACCTCAGAAGCTGGATGATAATGCCAAAGAATGCGAGAAAGTAAGGCTGATCCAATTGTTCGAGCTTGAACTTTCCCGTTATCAGCCTGCGATACGGTTCAATGGGAATGACAGAGACAATGCCGTGCATCGCATGCCGATTGATGGCGGCGATGAACATTTTCAACCGGTCATCACGCTGTTCTTCCGTCCAACCGTGAAAGATCGTGTTCGGAACGTTGTTCCGATAAATTTGGTTGGTTTTTAATACCTTGATAGAAGCCGGATCAGGATGATCCAAAGCCTTTTGCCATTCGGCCGAGAACGCGTCCCACTGTTCGGTCTTCGCAACGTAACCTGCCAATACGAAAACAGGCGATTGGCCGTCCCATCCGCTGTCATCGATGAACGCTTGAAGCAAATGTCGCTCCTATTCGTTCTATGCCCTGAGCCGCACTCCAACGTCTTTTACCACCCTTGGCCGGAATGAACTCGACGCCTGCATCCTCTAACGCACGACGGATGGCAGCAGGGTATTCGGAACTGGCGTGCGGCGGCCAGCCTCAAATCGGCGGATAGTAGGCGTTTTCGCGGAAGAAGGGCTGGGCCGCTTGACAACGCATAGCCCAGAAAGAGGTCACCAACTGAGGCGGTTTTACTTTTCCATCCGCACCATAAAATTCAAGACCTCTTCTACGCCCTTGGCGAAAGCAACGCATTCTTCGTGAATTTCGAACCTGCCTACGTATTTGCCGAGCAGTTTGACGCTCCTGCTAGGAGCCCGTCTGTCGCCAGCATCCGACCCCTGTCTGGTCATCAGACTGCCAATCGCTTTGCCGCTTTCCAAATCGATGATTGCTGAGCTTCCGCCGCCCCGGCTGTCGATTTTTGGAACTTCAATTTGCATTTATGCCTCCTACGGGGGCGCTTCGATTTATGCGTCCATTCAAACTGGGCCGCTGAGACGGAAGCAGACCAGTACCAACTAGCGTACAGGAACAGACGCAGGCAGCAGAACAGACAACGACCCTCGCGCGTTTCGTTGCCGTAACGGACGCGCGAAAACGCAAAGTGCTTGAAAAATATGGTAGGCGGCGACGGATTCGAACCGCCGACCCTCTCGGTGTAAACGAGATGCTCTAACCAGCTGAGCTAGCCGCCCTCAAGTCGCCTGTTTAGCCCTGCGGCCCCCTTCGGTGCAAGGGTCGGATACCCCCGCATGTTCGGAAACCCTAGTCGCCCGGCCGTCCAGGCAATCCCTTGATATCTTTGATCCAGGGCGCCGCGGAGCGGCACCAGATTTGCCGCGCCGGCTTGAGTTCGCCGCGCTGGCGGATGCTGCCCCAGCGGATGCCCCAATCGTCGGGGCCGCCGTCACCGCTGGTGAACAGCGGGGAGCCGCATTCCGCACAGAAATGCTGAAACCGGGTTCGGCCATTGTCGCCGGTCTTGGCGTAGATTTTCGGCATCCCACCGGTCAACCTGACCTGTTCGGCGGAACAGATCACGGTCACCCGGTACGGCGAACCCGTCAGGGTCTGGCAATCGGTGCAATGACATATCGAAACGCGCTCCGGATCGATTTCGGCGCGATAGGCCACCCGGCCGCAATGGCATTTTCCGTCGATCTCCATCGCCTCCTCCGCGGGTTCGTCAGCCCCAAAAAGAAACGGCGCCCGAAGGCGCCGTTCTATCATTTCAGGGACCAGGCGCTCAGTGGGCCGTCAGGCCGCCCGCCGCTTCATCCGATGCGTCGGGCTTCACGGCCACCTTGGTGTCCTCTTCCCAGACGATCGGCACCGGCGGCCGCACCAGCGCCTTGGCGGTGACGTCGTCGAGCCGGGCGACCGGGATGATCTCCATACCGCCCTTGATCGCATCGGAAATCTCCGTGAGATCCTTGGCGTTGTCCTCGGGGATCAGCACCGTCTTGATGCCGCCGCGGGCCGCCGCCAGCAGCTTCTCCTTCAGGCCGCCGATCGGCAGCACCCTGCCGCGCAGCGTGATCTCGCCGGTCATGGCGACATCGTGCCGGACCGGAATGCCGGTCATGACCGAGATGATGGCGGTCGCCATCGCGACACCCGCCGACGGTCCGTCCTTCGGGGTTGCGCCCTCCGGAACGTGGACGTGGATGTCACGCCGGTCGAACAATGGCGGCTCGATGCCGTAGTTGATCGCCCGCGAGCGGACATAGGACGCCGCCGCCGAGATCGACTCCTTCATGACGTCGCGCAGATTGCCCGTCACCGTCATCTTGCCCTTGCCGGGCATCATGACGCCTTCGATGGTGAGCAGTTCGCCACCGACATCGGTCCAGGCCAGGCCCGTCACGATGCCAACCTGCGGCTCGCTCTCGATCTCGCCGTAGCGGTACTTCGGCACACCCAGGAATTCCTCGAGGGACTTCTCGGTGACCTTGACCGACTTCTTCTTGGACATCATCAGCTCCTTCACCGCCTTGCGGGCGAGTGTGGAGAGCTCACGTTCCAGATTCCGCACGCCCGCTTCGCGGGTGTAGCGGCGGATCATCAAGAGCAGCGCATCGTCGTCGATCGACCATTCCTTGGAATCGAGGCCATGCTTGGAGATGGCGTTCGGGATCAGGTGCTTGCGCGCGATCTCGACCTTCTCGTTCTCGGTATAGCCGGCGATCCGGATGATCTCCATGCGGTCCATCAGCGGGCCCGGAATATTCAGCGTATTCGCGGTGGTGATGAACATCACGTGCGACAGGTCGTAGTCGACTTCCAGATAGTGGTCGGCGAACGTGCCGTTCTGCTCGGGGTCCAGCACCTCAAGCAGCGCCGACGACGGATCGCCGCGGAAATCGGCGCCCATCTTGTCGATCTCGTCCAGCAGGAACAGCGGATTCGAGGTCTTCGCCTTCCGCATCGACTGAATGATCTTGCCGGGCATCGAGCCGATATAGGTGCGGCGGTGACCGCGGATCTCGGCCTCGTCGCGCACGCCGCCAAGCGACACGCGCACGAACTCGCGCCCCGTCGCCTTCGCGATCGACTTGCCGAGCGAGGTCTTGCCGACGCCGGGAGGTCCGACCAGACACAGGATCGGTCCGGTCAGCTTGTTGGCGCGCGACTGCACCGCCAGATACTCGACGATCCGGTCCTTGACCTTCTCAAGCCCGTAATGGTCGCTGTCCAGGACCTCCTGCGCGGCCACCAGGTCCTTCTTGACCTTGGACTTCTTGTTCCACGGGATCGACAGCAGCCAGTCGAGATAGTTGCGCACGACGGTGGCTTCCGCGGACATCGGCGACATCTGGCGCAGCTTCTTCAGCTCGTGCTGCGCCTTCTCCCGCGCTTCCTTGGAGAGCTTGGTCTTGGCAATCTTCTCTTCCAGATCGGCGAGCTCGTCGCGGCCTTCGTCGTCGCCGAGTTCCTTCTGGATCGCCTTCATCTGCTCGTTCAGGTAATACTCGCGCTGGGTCTTCTCCATCTGGCGCTTGACGCGCGAGCGGATGCGCTTCTCGACCTGCAGCACCGAGATCTCGCTCTCCATCAGGCCCAGCACCTTCTCCAGGCGCTGCGTGACGGACAACGTCTCCAGGATGCCCTGGCGATCGGCGATCTTGACGGCGAGATGCTGGGCGACCTGATCGCTCAGCTTGGCGAAATCAGTGATCGCCTGAACCACGCCGACGACTTCGGCGGAGATCTTCTTGTTCAGCTTCACATAGCTTTCGAAGTCGGACACCACCGAACGCGAGAGCGCCTCGGCCTCGACGGAGGTCGCATCGGTATCGGCGAGCGCAACTGCGGTGGCTTCGTAATATTCGCTGCGGTCGGAATATTTCTGGACGCGTGCGCGCTCCAAGCCTTCGACCAGCACCTTCACGGTGCCGTCGGGCAATTTGAGCAGCTGCAGGACGCTGGCGAGCGTGCCGACTTCGTAGATCGAATCCGGGCTCGGATCATCATCGGACGCGTTCTTCTGCGTCGCGAGCAGGATCAACGCGTCGTTCTTCATCACCTCTTCGAGCGCGCGGATCGACTTCTCGCGGCCGACGAACAGAGGCACGATCATGTGCGGGAATACGACGATGTCGCGGAGCGGCAGCACCGGATAAGAGTGGCTTTCGCCGTGGACGATAGATGGCCGGGGTTTGGCGGTCGTCATGGCCTAATTCCTTTTGTTGTGCCCCCTTGCACGCAGTCCGCCTGTTGTGCGCAACCGCCACAAGGTGCCGGGAGGTTCCGGGGCTGCAAGCCACCTTCGCAGCCTGTATTTCCGGATCGTTTGGCGACGAATCTCAAGCATGAGCTTCGCCACCGACAGCATTAGGTGGCTATCGGGTACGGGGGTGTCAAGTCACGAAAAATGCCCGCCAAATGGGGCTAAACGCGAAGGATTACTGCGAAATAACTACGCCGCTGTGGCCGCCGGAATGTCCCGGCAGCCGTCCTGTTTGGGACAGAAATCCATCCCGGACCAGAGCCTATCAGGCGCTGGCGCTGCTCTCGACGGCGCGGTCGGAACGGTCCGCGTAGATGTAGAGCGGACGGGCAGTTCCCTCGACCACTTCGCGCGAGATCACCACCTCTTCGACGCCTTCCAGACCCGGAAGATCGAACATGGTCTCGAGCAGGATGCTTTCGAGGATTGAACGCAAGCCCCGCGCGCCGGTCTTGCGCTCGATCGCCTTGCGGGCGACCGCGCCAAGCGCCTCGTCGGCGAAGGTGAGTTCGATATTCTCCATCTCGAACAGCCGCTGGTACTGCTTGACCAGCGCATTCTTCGGATCGGTCAGGATCTTCTTCAGCGAAGCTTCGTCGAGATCTTCCAGCGTCGCGACGACCGGCAAGCGGCCGACGAATTCCGGGATCAGGCCGTACTTCAAGAGATCTTCCGGCTCGACGTGGCGGAAGATTTCGCCGGTGCGGCGGTCTTCCGGCGCCAGGACCTGCGCCGCGAAACCGATCGAGGTCGAACGGCCGCGCGCGGAGATGATCTTCTCGAGCCCCGAGAAGGCGCCGCCGCAGATGAACAGGATGTTGGTGGTGTCGACCTGCAGGAATTCCTGCTGCGGATGCTTGCGGCCGCCCTGCGGGGGCACGGAGGCAACGGTGCCTTCCATGATCTTCAACAGCGCCTGCTGCACGCCCTCGCCCGAGACATCGCGGGTGATCGACGGATTGTCGGACTTGCGGCTGATCTTGTCGATCTCGTCGATATAGACGATGCCGCGCTGCGCGCGCTCGACATTGTAGTCGGCCGACTGCAGCAGCTTCAGGATGATGTTCTCGACGTCCTCACCGACATAGCCGGCTTCGGTCAGCGTGGTCGCATCCGCCATCGTGAACGGCACGTCGAGAATCCGCGCCAGCGTCTGGGCCAGCAGCGTCTTGCCCGAACCGGTCGGACCGATCAGCAGGATGTTCGACTTCGCGAGTTCGACGTCGTTGTGCTTGGTCTGGTGATTGAGCCGCTTGTAGTGATTGTGGACGGCGACCGAGAGCACCTTCTTGGCGTGGCTCTGGCCGATCACGTAGTCGTCCAGCACCTTGCAGATTTCCTTTGGCGTCGGAATGCCGTCGCGCGACTTCACCAGCGAGGACTTGTTCTCCTCACGGATGATGTCCATGCAGAGCTCAACGCATTCGTCGCAGATGAATACGGTGGGTCCCGCGATCAGTTTGCGGACCTCATGCTGGCTCTTGCCACAGAACGAGCAATACAGTGTGTTCTTGGAGTCGCTCGTGCCGACCTTACTCATTCTATTCTCCGTCCGCCGTTCGATCCCGTCACTCGATCGACCCATTCCGGTACCAAGCCGGACCTGAAAGTAGATAGAGCAAATTCCGTACCAAAAAAGACCTTAACTCAATACGCGCCGTTCGAATCACGGTTTACTCGAATCCCCGCGATCCTGTCCGATCCCTCACAGCCAACCATGCTGACACCCGACTATCAAGAATTCGCTAACCGGGCACGGAGCGGACACCGTGACAATACCGTGATTTTCGGCCTTCGCACGGGGAGAAGTTGCCGAAATCACCCAAGCGTTGCGCGATTACCACGCTGCCAAACCAGCACGAAAGCGGAACTTTCTGCCTGCGTTCGGGCACAGAGAGCCGCTTAGAGCGTAATTTGCCGATTGAGCCCACCTGTCAAGGTCAACGCGTGGGTACCTCCACCCGTTACCTTACGGGGTCTTGGTCATCGCCGGCTCTTCCGGACGCTTATCCATCACCTTGTCGACAATACCGAAGTCTCTGGCCATGTCGGCGGTCAGGAACTTGTCGCGCTCCAGCGCTTCCTCGATCGCCTTGTAGGTCTGGCCGGTGTGCTTCACATAGATCTCGTTGAGCCGCTTCTTGAGATTCAGGATCTCCTGCGCGTGCAGCATGATGTCGGTGGCCTGGCCCTGGAAGCCGCCGGAGGGTTGATGCACCATGATGCGCGAATTCGGCAGCGAGAAACGCATGTCCTTGTGGCCGGCCGCCAGCAACAGCGATCCCATCGACGCCGCCTGCCCGGTGCACAACGTCGTCACCGGCGGACGGATGAACTGCATGGTGTCGTAGATCGCCAGGCCCGATGTCACCACGCCGCCCGGCGAGTTGATGTACATCGAGATTTCCTTTTTCGGATTCTCGGCTTCCAGGAACAGCAGCTGAGCGACGATCAGCGTCGACATGCCGTCTTCGACCGGACCGGTCAGGAAGATGATGCGTTCCTTCAGAAGGCGCGAGAAAATGTCGTAGGCGCGTTCACCGCGGTTGGTCTGTTCGACGACCATCGGCACAAGGTTCATGTAGGTTTCAACGGGATCGCGCATTAGTCACCCAAAGGTTGGCAGGGGCGAACATCCATCGGCAAGCAAGCTGATTTGCCAGGGGTGGACGAACGTCCGTGATGCAGAACTTCAAAGACAACTCACAGATATGAGCCAATTTCCCGGCCACAAGGCCGAGCAATTGCGAGCTGCGTTAGACAAATTCAAACTGATTCGCAGGCGAACTCATAGCGACGGATGCCGTCGCTATGCCGGTTTCGCCGTTCATCATTAACATCAGGTGCCGGGATTAAGCGGCAGTTTTCTCAGCGTCCTCGTCCTTGAACAGGTCTTCGCGCGAAACCTTCTTTTCGGTCACGTTGGCGAGTTCGAGGATGAAATCGACCACCTTGTCTTCATAAATCGGCGCACGAAGCTGGGCCAGCGCATTGGCATTGTTGCGATAGTAGTCCCAGACTTCCTTCTCGCGGCCCGGCATCGAACGCGCCCGCTCGATCACGGCCCGGCTGACTTCGTCGTCGGTGACGGTGATCTTGTTCTTCTCGCCGATCTCCGACAGCACGAGGCCGAGGCGGACCCGGCGGTCGGCGATCTTCTGGTATTCTTCCTTGGCGGCGTCCTCGGTGGTGTTCTCGTCGGCAAAGGTCTTGCCGCTCGAATCCATTTCGGCCTTGATCGAGTTCCACATCAGATTGAACTCTTCGGCGATCAGCGACGGCGGCGCTTCGAATTTGTGGCTCTCGTCGAGACGGTCGAGCAGCGCGCGCTTGACGCGCTGGCGCGTCGCACCGGCAAATTCAGCGACCAGGCGCTCACGCGCGGCTTCCTTCAGCTTGTCGAGCGATTCGAGGCCGAGCGTCTTGGCGAACTCGTCATCGACGGTGGTCTCGCCGGGCGCCTCGATGGCGGTGGCGGTGGTTTCGAACTCGGCGGGCTGGCCGGCGAGCTTTTCGCTCGCGTAGTTCTTCGGGAAGGCAACCTTCAGCGTGCGGGTCTCGCCCGCGCCGATGCCGATCAACTGCTCTTCAAAACCCGGAATGAACTGGCCGGTGCCGATCACCACCTGGATGCCCTCGCCGGTACCACCCTCGAACGGCGTACCGTCGATGCGGCCGGTGAAGTTGATGGTGACGCGATCGCCGTTCTCGGCCTTCGCGCCTTCGCTCCTGGCGTTATAGGGGCGGCTCTGGTCGGCGATGCGCTTGATGGCGTCATCGACATCGCTGTCGGACACGTCGACGACCGGCTTCTCGACGGTAAAGCTCTTGAAGTCGGCGAGCTGGATCGTCGGCACCACCTCGATTGCCACCGTGTAGGTAAGATCGCTCTTGCCGGAGAGGAGCTCCTCGACCTCTTTTTCCTCGGTCGGCATCGTGATCTTCGGTTCGGTCGCAAGGCGGAAGCCGCGATCGGTGAAGATCTGCGTGTTGGTGTCGCGGATGGTCTGGTCGATGGTCTCGGCCATCACAGAGCGGCCATAGACCTTCTTCAGATGGCTCACCGGCACCTTGCCGGGACGGAAGCCGTTGAGCTTCACCTTGTCCTTGAGATCGATCAGCTTGGCGCCGGCCTTGGCATCGAGATCCGATGCGGGGACGCTGATCTTGAACTCGTGCTTCAATCCCTCGACGAGGGTTTCGGTGACCTGCATGGCGTCAATCTTCTTCCGTTTCGTCGGGCCTGATGGCCCCGACATTGTCAATTGGATCGACGCGGGGCTCGAAAGCCTGCGCCGGTGGTTCGGCTGACCCAACTCCCCAACCGGGGAAACAGGCCCTCCAGTATTCGTCATGCAAACGCTTGAATAGAGCGCTTGGTGCGGGCGGAGGGACTCGAACCCCCACAACTTTCGTCACTGGAACCTAAATCCAGCGCGTCTACCAGTTCCGCCACGCCCGCGTAAAAAGCATCCAGTCCGGCCGCGATGCCGCGAGCGGCGGGCTTATAACATGCGCCCACCGGTCCGCAGCAAAAAAATGGCCATTCTTGCCCCTCGCCCGAGGCAAGGCGTCACAGCTGGACAGGGCCGCCAGAAAATGGTCCGCATCGGTCTCATGGCAAGCCCCAAATCCCTGCTGCACCGACGCGAGCTGATGGCCGGACTGGGCGCTGCCGCCCTGCTCCCGATATGGCCCTCCATTGGCTCCGCTCAAGGCCGCGCCGCGCTGGCGCTGCAAGCCAAAGCCGATGTCGTTGCGCTTCGGCCAGGGGCGCCGGAGACGCCGGTTTGGTCACTCGCCGGTTCGGAAACGAGATTCAAGCGCGGCGATACCGTTGAAGTCACACTCGCCAATGAGCTGCCGCAGCCCGTTGCCCTCAATTGGCGGGGGCTCGACGGGGCCGCGAGCGTCGAATCGCTGACGGCCCGCGCGCCGCTCGCGGCCGGGGTGAAGGAAACTCTGCAACTGCCGCTGCGACATGCCGGAACGCTGCTGTGTGATCTGGCCCTTCTCGGCGACGGCCAGGCACGGCCATCGCGGGCTCGCGCATTGGTGGTCCGGGAAAGCGAGACCGTCGCCGTCGATCGCGACGAGGTGTTTCTGGTCGAGGACTGGCGGCTGCGCCCGGACGGAACCGCGATCGCGCCCGGAATCGACCCCAAGGACGCCGCAACGGTTTTGACGGCCAATGGCAGGCTTTCGCTCGATATTACAGTGCGAACCAATGAACGGATCAGGATTCGCTTCATCAATGGCTGCCAGCGGTCTGTGATCGCGGCGAAAATCGAGAATTTCGACGTCCGCGTCATGGCTATCGACGGCCAGCCTTCCGAGCCGTTCCAGGCACGAAACGGCGCGCTGGTGCTGGCTCCAGGCGGCCGCGTCGATGCCTTTATCGATGTGACGGCGCCCGCCGGGACCACCGCAACGCTTCTGGTCCATGACGGCAAGGAGGCCCGCCCCATCGGCAGGCTGATCGTGACGGGCGAACCGGCGGTCCGCGCCGCCCCGCTTTCCCCGGCGCCGCCGTTACCTTCCAACGGTCTGCCGGCGCGGCTCGACCTCAAGGGCGCAACCCGGGCCGAACTGGCCCTTGGCGGGCCGCAGGGCGACTGGGTGCCGCCGGCGAACTTCGCGGCGACCGCCGCGCCCGCGGTCCGTACCAAAGCGGGACGCACCGTTGTGCTGGCCCTGAACAACCGCGGCGCCACCCCAACGGTGTTTCACCTTCACGGCCATCACTTCCGGCTGCTCGACCGGCTCGATGACGGCTGGAAGCCGTTCTGGCTGGATACGCTGGCCATCGAACCCGGCCAAACGCAACGCATCGCCTTTGCCGCCGAATATGCCGGACGCTGGCTGATCGAATCCGTCGCGACCGATTGGGCCGCCCCCCGCCTGGTGCGATGGTACAGTGTGGAGTGAGGAGATCAGCATGAGCGCGTCCGTTCCCGCCATTCGTAGCGTCACTGCCCGGGGCCTCGTGGTGCCGATCGCCCGCCCCGTGAAGACCGCCTTCTCAACGATCGACGCGGCGCCGATGGTGCTGATCGATGTCGCGACCGATCAAGGCGTTACCGGACGCTCCTATATCTTTGCCTACGCCAAACTGACGGTGAAGCCGCTGGTGCATCTGATCGAGGAGATCGGGCGCGAACTCGTCGGCAAGCCGGTTGCGCCGTTTGATCTGATGAAGGCGATGGACGCAAAATTCCGCCTGCTCGGCTGGCAGGGCCTCGTCGGCATGGCGGTGTCCGGGCTCGACATGGCCTATTGGGACGCGCTCGGCCAGATTGCCGGTCGGCCATTGGCCGAGCTGCTGGGTGGCGCGCCGCGGCCGATCAAGGCCTATGACAGCTATGGCGTGGTCGACCCGATCGCGGACGAGAGGGCGCTGCGCCGCTCGCTGGAACAGGGTTTTCGCGGCATCAAGATCAAGGGCGGCGACGGCGACGCCGCCAATGACGAGCGGGTGGTCAAGGGCGTACGCGCTTTGCTCGGCCCGGACATCGCATTGATGATCGACTTCAACCAGTCGCTCGATCCCGCGGAAGCCGGGCGCCGCATCGCGCGCCTCGCCCCTTATGACCTGCACTGGATCGAAGAGCCGGTGCCGCAGGAAAATCTGTCAGGCCACGCCAAGGTGCGCGAGACCTCGCCGACGCCGATCCAGGCCGGCGAGAACTGGTGGTTCCCGCGCGGCTTTGCCGAGGCGATCGCGGCCGGCGCCAGCGACTTCATCATGCCCGACCTGATGAAATGCGGCGGCGTCACCGGCTGGCTTCAGGTCGCCGCGCAAGCGGAAGCCGCCAACATTCCGATGTCGAGCCATCTGTTCGCCGAAGCCAGCGCCCACATGCTGGCGGTGACGCCATCAGCGCACTGGCTCGAATTCCTCGATTTCGCCCGCGTCATTCTCGCCCACCCCGCCGAGATCATCGACGGTACCGTGACCGCACGGGGGCCTGGACTTGGCCTGGAATGGAACGAGGCGGCGGTGGCGACATATCTCGTGAGCTAACGACCGCCTGCTACGCGCGTCCAGAGATAACGCGCATCCGGTTCCTTCTCTTCGTTGCCGGCACCGTCGGTTTGCTCCGCCAACACAAAGCCTCGCGCTTCATAGAAGCGGCGCGCCGGTGCGTTGCGCCGGAACGTCCATAGCTGCAGCCGAGCGGAAGCGCGCTTGGCGACGTCAAGCAATTCGGTCCCAACGCCCTGCCCCTGCGCTTCCGGCAGCACGTAGAGTTGCTCGATCCAGTCGTCGTGGAAGGCGATCACGCCGGTCATGGCATTGTCATCGAACGCGCCCCAGAGCGTGCAGGTCTTCAACATCCGCTCGCGATAAAACCAGCGATCTTCCTCGGGCGTGTGCAGACCGGCGAGCCAGGGTAAGGCATGGTCGAAGCTTGTACGATGGACCCGCGCGGCGGCGTCCATGTCGGCCAATTCGAGTTGCCTAATACTCAACACCGAACTCGTCGTGGCTAGCGGATGGGTGGAGCGAAGCGACCGCCATCATCTCTCCGCGCCGGGATTGATAGATTGTACCTAAGCTCGTCCATCTCACGCCGCGGAGTCTTCTTTGACGTGGGGCTTTGCAGTGAGCTCAATTCCCAGCGCCTTCATCACGGCGATCGTCGTCTTCAAGGTCGGATTTCCGTCGGCGCTGAACGAGCGATAGAGCTGTTCACGTGAAAGCCCGGTTTCGTTGGCAATCTGTGTCATCCCTTTTGCGCGGGCAACAACGCCAAGGGCGTGCGCAATATAGCCTGCATCTTCCGTCTTGAAGGCTTCCTCCATGAATACGGCAATCGCCTCGTCGGACAGCAGATCCTCAGCCGGATCATAAGCCGTTAGCTTCTCGCCCATCTCATTCACTCCATGCCCTGGCAAGATGCTTCGCCGTATTGATGTCTTTCGCCTGAGTGCTTTTGTCGCCCCCGCAAAGCAGAACGATGATCGTGCTTCCGCGCTTCTGAAAATAGACACGGTAGCCGGGGCCATAGTGGATACGCAGCTCGCTGATTCCCTCGCCAACCGGTGCAGCGTCGCCCGCGTGTCCTTGAGCCAGCCGATCCAGTCGCGAAGCGATCATCGCACGGGCGCGGTGATCCTTGAGCCGCTGGCGCCACTTCCGAAACGTCTCTGTTTGCTTCAGCTCAAGCACTTGTAGTTTATAAACTACTCACCTTCAATAATCAAGCTGCCCATCAGTACTCAACACCGAACTCGTCATAGAGCCGCCGGAACACCGCGGGCAGCACTTCGGTCAAATCTTCCGCGATCAGGCCCGGTCCCGCCTCGCGCGCGCCCTCGCCGTGGATCCAGACGCCGATGCTGGCGGCCTCGAACGCCGGCACGCCCTGGGCCAACAACCCTGCGACGATCCCCGCCAGCACGTCGCCGGCGCCGGCGGTGGCGAGCCAGGGCGGCGCGTTGGCGGCGATGCTGGCGCGCCCGTCGGGCGACGCCACCACCGTATCCGGCCCTTTCAGCAGTACCACGGCGCCACAGCGTAAGGCGGCGTCGCGCACCCGTTCGAGTTTGGAGCGGCCCGGATGCTTGTTGCTGATGTCGCTGAACAGCCGAGGAAACTCGCCCTCGTGTGGGGTCAGCACGACCTGCGGATCGCTGGACGCCTTGATCGATTCAAACAGGCGCTCCGGTTCCTGCGCAAAGCTCGTCAGCGCGTCGGCGTCGAGCACGAGGTGACGTTTCGCGGACAAGGCGGTGTGGACGAGATCGCGCGTGCGCGCGCTGATTCCGGCGCCCGGCCCGATCACGCAGGCATTGAGCCGTTTGTCGTTCAGCATGTCAGCGAATTCGACCGCGCTATCGACCGCGCGGATCATCACCGCGGTCAGGGCCGAAGCATTGACCGCCAGCGCCTCGCGCGGCGACGCCAGCGTGACGAGGCCGGCGCCGGCCCGCAGCGCGGCGCGTGCCGCCAGCCGCGCCGCACCGGTTGAGGCCATGTCGCCGGAGACGACGACAGCGTGACCGCGCGCATATTTGTGGCCATCGATACGCGGCACCGGAAAGCATCCCTGCCAGGCCTGCGGGACGTTTTCCGTTGTCTGCGGCTGGATTTCGCCCAGCACATGCGCATCGATGCCGATGTCGGCGACGTGGACGCGGCCGCAATGCATCCGTCCCGGCAGCAACAGATGCGCCGGCTTCTTGCGGAAGAACGTCACGGTCTCGACGGCGTTGATCGCAACATCCATGACGGCGCCGGTGGTGCCGTTGATGCCGCTCGGCAGATCGACGGCGAGGACCGGCGCGCCGTTGGCGTTGATCGCCTCGATCATCTCAAGCGGATCGCCCTTCACGGGACGATTGAGACCGGCGCCGAGCAGCGCATCGATGATCAGCGCCGGCTTTCCGATCGCCTGGGGATTGAACGGCAGCACCGGGTATTTCCAACCCTTCGCCGCAAGTGCCGCATCGCCCGTCAGACTGTCCCGCTCGCACAACAGGATCACCGAAACATCGCGGCCGCGCGCGGCCAATTCGGCCGCAGCGACAAACCCGTCGCCGCCATTGTTGCCACGGCCGGCAACCACCACGATCGCGCCCTCCTCGACCAGTTCCATCGCGGCTTCGGCAACGGCCTGGCCCGCGCTCATCATCAGGGCAAAGCCGGGCGTGCCGGCGGCAATGGTCATTCGGTCGGCGCGCTCCATCTCAGTGGTGGTCAGAACTTCCATGCCGAATCCTCGATCTATCAGCCTTTTCCAGAGGCATTTCCGATATCGGCCGTAGCCAATTTTACACTAGCTGCATACCAATTGATCGGTTTGCCTATTTCGTAGGCTTGGGTATCATGCAGCGTCCGGTTCGACCTCTGCCGATTGCCTGTTAAAAGTCTGAAAACATTCCAAAATCAGGCTCATTAACAACTTGGCATAGACCCTGCTTTTGGGGAAGCCGGTAAGGAAGCCGGCTCAGGACCGTCGGCGTTCGCGGCAATTGCGAGCGTTTCGGGCCCTGATCAGGGATCGACGACCAGACGGCGCCACGCGCGACATCGAAACTATCTGCTCTGCAATTTGAAATGCCCGGGAGGCGCTCAGTGAAAAAAATCGAAGCCATCATCAAGCCGTTCAAGCTCGACGAGGTGAAAGAGGCGCTTCAGGAGGTCGGACTGCAAGGCATCACCGTGACCGAGGCCAAGGGTTTCGGCCGGCAAAAGGGTCACGCGGAACTGTATCGCGGTGCGGAATACATCGTGGACTTCCTGCCCAAGGTCAAAATCGAGATCGTGATCGGGGATGACTTGGTCGAGAAAGCCATCGACGCGATCCGGCGCGCCGCCCAGACCGGCCGCATCGGCGACGGCAAAATCTTCGTCTCCAACATCGAAGAAGCGATCCGGATCAGAACCGGAGAATCCGGGCTGGACGCTATCTAAGCCGGGTGCTATCCCGCATTTTGCGACTGAAAAACAAGAAAAGGGCTGCTTCGGCGGCCTGATTTCGTTTGCGATATCTCACCACTCTGTATCTGTGCGTGCGTGTTGTTTGCGAAAATGTCGTTGTCGCAGAGTCCTGGAAACCAAAAGGGGTATTCATGAAGACCGCCAAAGACGTCCTGAAATCGATCAAGGACAACGACGTAAAATACGTCGACCTGCGCTTCACCGACCCGCGCGGCAAGTGGCAGCACGTGACTTTCGACATCGGCATGATCGACGAGGAAATCTTTGCCGAAGGCACCATGTTCGACGGCTCGTCGATTGCCGGCTGGAAGGCGATCAACGAATCCGACATGTGCCTGATGCCCGATCCGGTCACCGCGACGATCGATCCGTTTTTCGCCGAAACCACCATGGTCATCACCTGCGACGTGCTCGAGCCGACCACCGGCGAGCCCTACAACCGCGACCCGCGGGGCATGGCCAAGAAGGCCGAGGCGATGGTCAAGTCGATGGGCGTCGGCGACACCGTGTTCGTCGGACCGGAAGCCGAGTTCTTCGTATTCGACGACGTGCGCTTTTCGTCCATGCCCTACAACACCGGCTTCAAGCTCGACTCCTCGGAATTTCCGACCAATTCGGACACCGAATATGAAGGCGGCAATCTCGGTCACCGCATCCGCACCAAGGGCGGCTACTTCCCGGTGCCGCCGCAGGACTCGGTGCAGGACATGCGCTCGGAAATGCTCGGCGCGATGGCCAAGATGGGCGTCAAGGTCGAGAAGCATCACCATGAAGTCGCTTCCGCCCAGCACGAGCTCGGCATGAAGTTCGACACGCTGACGCTGATGGCCGACCACATGCAGATCTACAAATACTGCATCCATCAGGTCGCGCACATCTACGGCAAGACCGCTACCTTCATGCCGAAGCCGATCTATGGCGACAACGGCTCGGGCATGCATGTCCACCAGTCGATCTGGAAAGACGGCAAGCCGGTGTTCGCCGGCAACAAATACGCCGACCTCTCCGAGACCTGCCTCCACTACATCGGCGGCATCATCAAGCACGCCAAGGCGATCAACGCCTTCACCAACCCGTCGACCAACTCCTACAAGCGCCTGGTCCCCGGGTATGAAGCGCCCGTGCTGCTCGCCTACTCCGCGCGCAACCGTTCGGCCTCGTGCCGCATCCCCTACACCGCCAACCCGAAGGCCAAGCGCGTCGAGGTGCGTTTCCCCGACCCGATGGCCAATCCGTATCTCGGCTTCGCCGCGATGCTGATGGCCGGCCTCGACGGCATCAAGAACAAGATCGATCCGGGTCCGGCAATGGACAAGGACCTCTACGACCTGCCGAAGGAAGAGCTGAAGCAGATCCCGACGGTGTGCGGTTCGCTCCGCGAGGCGCTGGAAAACCTCGACAAGGACCGCGCGTTCCTCAAGAACGGCGGCGTGTTCGACGACGACTTCATCGACAGCTACATCGAGCTGAAGATGACCGAAGTCGAGCGCTTCGAGATGACCCCGCATCCGGTCGAATTCGACATGTACTATTCGCTGTGATTTTTTCGCGGCGTTCGCGCCGCTGATGTCACGGTTCACAAACGCGAAGGCGCTCCGAACGGGGCGCCTTTTGTTTTTGAACCCACCTGAACACCAGTGCTCAGAACGCAGGATCATCCTTCCCGCGTCACGGCGGTGAGATTCATCGTCAGCAACGCGCCGGGCTTGGGAAGTTCCTGCACGGCAATCACCGTGCGCGCGGGTCTAAGGTCCCCCATGATCTCGACATAGGCCCCGTTCATCGCCTCGAAGTCGGACATACGCTGCAGGAAGATATTGATATGCGTGACATGGCTGAGGTCGGACCCGACAGCTTCAAGCATAACCACGAACGACTTCAGGATTTGCCGTGTCTGCGCGCCAACATCAGCGCCAGCCAATTGTCCCGTCGCCGGATCGAAGCCGGCCGTCCCCCCGATCCATATCTGTTGGCGACCTTGGCGGTATGACTGTAAGGACCGATCGGGTTCGGTGTGTTCGGCGGCGTGAGCGTCTCGACGCGGGATTTCATGTGGCTACCTGCTGCTGCTGGCTCGGGACGGGGCGGAAAAGGCATTTCACCCCAGGTGCGGATAGGGTAGCCGGCGCGCTCCACGATCATGGCGATCTGATCGACCGTCTCGGTGTGCCATTGCTTGCCGTCCAGCAGCCTCTGGATCGCGAGCAGAATTTCCCTGTCGTTCATCGACATGATCTCCGATAGGACCGATAGAGCGGACGACGAGTCCGCCGCCTCGCGACTGCACTCTATCCCTCCTTCGGCGGATACTTGCGCAGGAAACGCTCGAGCTCCGGCTGCACGGAATAAGGCGTCGGTATCGGATCGCCGGCCGGATCGACCGCAATATCAAGACAACGGCGCAACGTTCGCGCCAGCTCCGCGCGCCGATAGGGCTTGGTCAAAAGCGGAATCCCGTGCCCCGCGCGGTTCTTTAGCGGCAGCGCGCCATCGCTGTAGCCGGAGGTGAAGAGCACCCGGAGCGACGGACGCCTGGCCATCAGCGTTTCAGCCAGTTGCCTGCCGTTCATGCTGCCGGGCATCACGACGTCGGTGAACAGCAGATCGAACTTGGCGCGCTGATTGACGATGGCCAGGGCCTCGTCCGCGTTGGCGGCCGAGATCACCTTGTAGCCGAGGCTCTCGAGTTGCATCGTCACATAGTCGCGGATCTTGCGGTCGTCCTCGACGCACAGGATCGTTTCGCTGCCGCCCTGCACCGGCAGATCCTCGTCTCGCGTCGACGGTTGAAGCGCACTGGTGTCGGCTTTGGGCAGATAGATCGTGAACGTCGTGCCGCTTCCCTCCTCGCTGCGCACGTCGACGCTTCCGCCCGACTGCTTGGCGAAGCCGAACACCATGCTGAGCCCGAGCCCCGTTCCCTGGCCGACCTCCTTGGTGGAAAAGAACGGTTCAAATATCTTGTCGAGAATGGGCGGCGGAATCCCGGTGCCGGTGTCGCTCACTTCGACGGCGACATAATCGCCGGCGCGCTCGACGCCGCGGGCCACGGCCTCGGGGACGCCCAGGGTGATATTGCCGGTCGCAATGGTCAGCTTTCCGCCATTTGCCATGGCGTCCCGGGCGTTGATGGCGAGATTGACGACCGCGGAGGAGAGTTGGCTACGATCGACGAATGCCGGCCACGCGTCGTCGCTCAAGGCGACCTCGATTTCGATGTTCTTGCCGACGGTTGGCGCGAGCAATCGAACGGCCTCGCGAACAAGATCATTGACGTCGATCTCGGCCGGCTGCAACGGCTGCTTGCGCGCGAACGCCAGCAGGCTGGCGGTGAGGTTTGCACCGCGGTCGGCGGCGTCGCTGATCAACTTGGTGATCGAAGCCAGGTGCGGAACGTCCTTGACGCCATCGGCCAGAATTTCGATCGTGCCTGTGATCACCGTAAGCATGTTGTTGAAGTCATGGGCAATGCCGCCGGTCAATTGCCCAACCGTATCCATCTTTTGCGCCTGAATCAGTCGCTCCTCGGCGATGCGCCGCTGGGTGATGTCCCTGACAAAGGCGTTGATGATGTAACCGTCGCCGCGGCGCAGCGCCGTGAGCGACACTTCGACAAAAAATTCGTGACCGTCCCGGTGCAGCGCCGGCGCCTCATAGCGCATGCCCATGGCGCCGCCGGCGGTCTCGCGCAGGAATTTGGCGATCCGCTGCCGGTGCGCCGCGCGAAGGTGTTCGGGAAACACCAGCTCGACAAGCTTCACACCAACCGTCTCCGCCCGCGTCCACCCGGTCAAGGCTTCGGCCTGCGGACTCCATTCGAGAACGAAGCCGTTTTCGTCGGTCTGGACGAAGGCGTCGAGCGCGGTGCTCACGATGGTCTGCGCCATCTGTTCGCTGTCGACCAGAGCCTGCAGGGCTCGCTTTTGTTCGGTGACGTCGCGGAGCACGGTCACCGCCCCGCAAAGCCTGCCGCGTTCGTCGCGCAGCGGCCGGGCGTTGGCGACGATGTGGGCTTTTGCGCAGGACCCTTCGGACTGCACCATGAGTTCGAAATCATCGACATGTTCGCCGCGCAGCGCCCGCGCAAGCGGCGAATCCGGGATCGGCAGCGGCGTGGTACCGTCCGAAAGGAAACAGGCGAATTTTCTTACCCCCGTCAGGCTGTCGAAGCCGCGGTCCACACCCAGCAGCTGGCGGGCTGCGCCGTTGGCAACGACGACCACCGCATTCTCGTCGGCGACGACAACGCAATCGCGGATGCTTTCGACCGTGTTTTCCAGCAAGTTTGGCCTGGCGCCGAGCTGGCCCGACAATTCGGCGAACGCCGCTGATAGCGGGGCCATCTCCCGGCTACCTTCGGAAGGCATCGCAACCGGCTTGCCGCGCGACAGCCCTTCGACCGCCCGGGTCATTTGGGTCAGCTGTCGGGACAGCGAGCCCGCGATGGCGGCCGCAAGCACCAGCGCGACCAAAATCGCGATCACCCCGACGATGAATGTCGCGCGGCCAAAACCATCACCGAACAAAGCAAGAGCGCAAATGGTGCCCACGACCAGGAACACCATCGCGAATGCAAGACGGCTCCATAAAGTCATGACAACCAACTGCCCAATAAAATCACTAAGAAAACTGCCAGAAAGCCGCCCAGGAAATGGCCGCGACAATAGGTGCGAGTATGAATGCGCGTCCGGCGCTGCGCGCCAATGTCGTCAATGCAGGCCTTTTGTTCGGCGTCCTCAGCTACCCCAATGCTTAGCCGAGTTCTCAGCCGCGATCCCACGTTTTCGATTCCGTAGAATTACGGACAACGTCCCAGAGACATGGATATTTCGAATCAAATTATACCCCGAATATCTTGGTGTAACGCGCCTTGATCTCCTCGCTTTGCGCTTGCACGGCAGCGGGATCGGCCTTGAGCAATTTCAGATTCGCCAGCGGGATGTGCTCGCCCTTCTCCTTCACCTGCGCGTGAAACGAGCGGTGTGCGAACACGTCGACCAGCATCTGCTGGGTTTCGGCGCTGAAAAAGAAGTTCTGAAATAATCGTGCCGCGTTCGGATTGGGCGCGCCGCGGAAGATTCCGGAGGGAACGATGATCAACGGCGCCCCCTCGGTCGGGTAGACCACCTCGACCGGTTTGCCCTGGTCCTTGGCCAGCACCAGATTGTAGTCGTTGCCGTCGGCCATGATGGCACGCTCGCCGAGCAGGATCTTCTTTGGTGGATCGGCGGCCGACTGCACCGGCATGACCTTCTGCTGCGCGAGTTTCTCCAGATAGACCCAGCCGAGATCGCGCGTCAGCACGAAGGTCGCGGTCAGAATCGCGCCGCTGTAGCCGGGATGGCCCTTGACGATCTTGCCTTGCCATTTCGGGTCGAGCAAATCGGCATAGCTTTTTGGCGCTTCCTCGCGCTTGACGAGATTGGTGTTGTAGCCGATGGCCTCCAGCCAGGCGCAGGACGTCGCGTGCATGCCATCGGGGTCGATCTGATCGGCCGGGAAATGTTTGGCGACCTCCGCCGGCAGGTAGGCCGCGAGCCAGTTGTTCTTTTTCCAGTCGAGATAATGCGCCGGGTCCGTCGAGTTGGCGACGTCAACGGCGTTGATGCCGCTGCCCTGCTCCTGCGCGATGCGCTGGAAGATCCGCTCCGCACCGGAACGCTCCACCCGGACGCTGATACCCGGATATTTGGCTTCGAACGACCGCGCCACCCGTTCGGCGGTGTTGAGTTCAAGCGCCGTATAGAACGACACCTTGCCCTCTTTCTTGGCAGCCTCGATCAGCGCGGGCGTCACTTCGGAAGGCGGCGGCGCCGCGGCTTTGACCGGCTCGGCGAATAAAAGGCCGGCAACGGAAGCCGTCGACGCCTTCAACAGGTCGCGTCTCGACCATCGGCGGTCCCGCATCGCACCCTCCCCCTTGTAGCCCGACCGTTTATCGGCCGCCTGTTCGTTCGAAACCGCCTTCTAGCTCGCCCGCTGATGCGCCTTCAGCGCCTCGCCGAATGCCTCAAACAGCGCACGGTTGATCGGATTGCGCTGCGGGTCGTACTCCGCATGCCATTGCACGCCGAGCGCAAAGCTCGGTGCATCGGCAATCCGGATCGCTTCGATGGTGCCGTCTTCCGCCACGCCCTCGATGACGACGCGCTCGCCGGGATCGAGAATGCCTTGCCCATGCAGCGAGTTCACGCGAATGGTTTCGCAGCCGAGCAGCTTTGCAAAAGCGCCGTCCGGGGTGAGATGGACGTCATGCCGGTCGGCAAAGATCACCAACGGATCGGGGTGGATTTCGCCGTTCTCCAGCCGCGGCATGCGGTGATTCATGCGGCCGGGGATTTCGCGAATCTCCGGGTGCAGCGAGCCGCCAAAGGCGACGTTCATTTCCTGCAAGCCGCGGCAGATGCCGAAGATCGGTACGCCGCGGGCGACGCAGGCTTCCGCCAGCGCAAGGGCGACGTCGTCGCGGTGAATATCGTAGGGCTCGTGCCTCTCATGCGGCTCGGTCTTGAAACGGGTCGGATGGACATTGGCACGGGCGCCTGTCAGCACCACCCCGTCGACGGCTTCGAGCAAGGCGCCGATATCGGTGATCTCGGGCGATCCCGCAAACATCAGCGGCAGTGCGCCCGACACGTCGGCTACAGCGCGGAGATTGCGCTCTCCGACCATCTGGGTTGTGAAACGATTTTCGATGCGATGGGCGTTCCCGATCACACCGACCACGGGCCGTCTCATCGCCAAATTTCTGCTTTCATCGTCCTGCGCAAGGATCTTCTAGGTTGAGCCATGATGTTGGCCGATCATGCCTGCGAGATCGTGCCGGATCAACATGATATGCTGCCCACTTCTGCTTTACAGCTCCGCGCGAATCCCAGGCCGTGCCGGCAAGCCCGGCGTCGGAATAGGCACAAGGCACGCATTTTGGCTCGTGGAGCGGCCTGACGCGCGGCAAAGGCAGCTACTTCCGCGTAAAGGCTTCCCTGGCATCAACAGCCTCGACGCCGGGCAGACCGGCCGCCCGAAGCGCGGTCGCGGCGGAATTGTCGGCGCCATTCAGCCACGGCAGTTTCGCCTGGATGGCGCGGGTCACCGGCTCGCCCAGCACGCCGCCGAAATCGAGTGGCCAAAATCCGTTCGGCACCGCCTCGGCTGATATCCCGCGGAGGCGATATCCCTTCCCCAGCGTCGCCTCCGCTTCGTCAGGCTGCACGTTGCGCGCGGTCCCGGGATTGGCCGGGTCGGCAAACGTCACGAGCACCGGGATCAGCGCGCCCGTTACCGGCACGATGCCGGTCTGGCGGTTCAATTCATTGAACGACACGCGTTTGCCGTCGGCGGCGGCCGTGTAGGCGCGCAGGGCTACATAATTGATGCCGTCGAATTCGAGTTTCTTGTCGATATGCGCCAGCAGCGCGACCAGATTTTTGCCGCCGCCGAGGTCGACGTAAACGGCATCGCCCACGGTGCGGGTTGGGCCGATACCGCTGTAGCCGCGATACGGGTGGACCGCCAAGACTCCGCTCGCCGATTTGCGTCCATCGGGGGTCTCGACTTCGACGGTCAAGCGATATTTGTGGCCGGGACGGTTGATCCTGATCTGGTCGCCGATATAGATCGCCGCCAGCAGCGCGACCGGCCCCAACCATTTGAAATTCATCTCATCCTCGCCGACGCGCCTGTCGCTGGAGCCTTTTCCGTTCCGATGGAATCGGAACGGAGCTCCAGATTCTTGATTTGACGCGTTTTCTTGACGCGAACCGGCGTCCACTTCGCTGGTAAACGCTTTAGTTAGCCTGCACCGCTTGGCACACCGGGCATGGCAGCGTCAAACCGGCGCGTGCCTCGCCGCTTGATCCCGGGCGAATTTTCGCGAAAGACTGGCGCGGGATATTCTGCAGGAAGGAATCAACGTGACAGGTCCGGCTGACGGTCGTCTTTTGGCCCGCAACGATCTGGCGTGGGCGATCTCGGTCGGAGGCATCGGCGTCGTGCTGTTCACGGCACTCTTGCTGTTCACCTGGTATTTCGCCGCGACCCTGTTCCTGATCTTTGCCGGCGCGCTGCTCGGCGTCGCCCTCACCGCGATGGCCAATATGCTCGGCCGCGTGGTCAAACTCCCGCATTCGCTGCGGCTCACCGTCGTGGGCTTGGTGTTGGCCGGGCTCCTGTCGGGTATCCTTTTCCTCGGCGGCGCCACCATCGCGCAACAGACCAAGGTGTTGAGCGACACGATCAAGTCGCAGTTGGTCGACCTCAAAGCCTTCCTGGACAGGAATGGGGTCGATACCAGCTTTTTCGACTTCGGCAGCCTCAATGCGGCTTCGGATGCGTCTGCGCCGGCGGCGCCAACAACGCCGCATAGCCTTCCCAGCGCCAGCACCATCGCTTCGAGCGGCGGTGCCATTTTCAGCCAGAGCCTGAAGCTGATCCTGGGCACCGTGAGCGCCGTCGGAAACTTCTTTATCGTGCTGTTTCTGGGCCTCGCCTTTGCCGTGCAACCGAGCGTTTACCGCAACGGGCTGTTGTTCATGGCGCCAGCCAAGCACCGCGCCCGTGCCACCATCATTATCGACCGCATCGGCTGGACGCTGGAGCGCTGGCTGATCGCGCAGATCATCACCATGGCCGCGGTGTTCTTTGTCACGTGGGTCGGACTTGCCATCATCGGCATCCCCAGCTCGTTCATTCTGGGCATCCAGGCCGGGCTGCTCGCCTTCATTCCGACCGTCGGCGCGATCCTCGGTGGGCTGATCGTGGTGCTGGCGAGCCTCGCCTCCGGATGGGTCGCGGCGTTGAGCGCGTTCATCCTGTTCCTCGGCGTCCATGCGCTGGAAAGCTACGTGTTGACGCCGATCATCCAGCGTCAGGCGCTGGATATTCCGCCCGCCACGCTGTTCGCGTTCCAGATCCTGCTCGGCGTCGTGTTCGGCATCTGGGGGCTGGCGCTGGCGCTCCCCCTGATGGCGATCGCCAAGGTCATGATCGACCATTTCAAGGCCGAAAAGGCGATCGTGTAAGCCGCTTTAGCCTGCCGACGTCAGCACCGTCTCGGTGTGCTCGACCTCCGGGGGCGCCGCAAAGTACTGCCCGACCAGGCCGCGCCATGCCGTAAAATCTTCCGAGCCGCGGAAATCGACGGTGTGATTTTCCAGCGTTTCCCATTGCGCCATCAGGCGATAGCGCTGCGGCTTCTCAATCGACTTGTGCAGCTCAAACCCCTTGCCGCCCTTGGCGCGCAGGAACAGCGGACGCGCCTTGGCCACCGCGGCTTCAAAATCCTTCTCGGTGCCGGGCTTGACGTCGATTTGTGCGATTTCGGTGATCATGGCGGTTACAGCCTCTTGCTGGGAATAACCGTGGTTTAGCCCGGGCCGTCCAAAAGAAAAAGGCGCCTTGCGGCGCCCGGCATCAGCATCCCGAAAGTTCGGCTCAATTGAACAGCAGCACCGTGCCCACGACCATCATCGCGCAACCGATGAACAGGATGGCAGGCCAGCGCGTTCTGCGCTGATCGTAACGGCCCTGCGCCCGGCGCTCGGTTATGAGCGCTGTCTCGAATTCTTCCGAGCTGGAGAACATGCAGGCGAAGCCGCCACGGGCGGAGACTGCGGCCGCTTCGAGCGACATCAGGGCAGCCTGGGGGTTTCGCGAGCGTATCGATTCCATAAGTAAATAATATGGACGGAATGGTAAACGCGAGGTTACCGCCGCATTTTCCTGCAGCGCGTTTCAAGCGAAGCGGCGACCGGTTCGCTGGAAAACGCTCTAGGTAGCGGCAGCCTGCGCACGGGCCGGCGCCGGAAGGCCCGCGGTCTTGCGCCGCCAGTGCTCCAGTGACAGCGGCAGCTCTTCGGCGGCCTCGACGCGATTGCGGCCGCTGCGCTTGGCCTGATAGAGCGCGGTGTCGGCCGCCGCCAGCAGCACTTCGAGCTCGGTGCCCGCCGGCCCACCGGCCACGCCGATGCTGACGGTGGTATCGACAGCGCCTTCCTCGCACACGATTCCGGACGCCTCGAAAGCTTCACGCACGCGCTCGGCCACCAGCACGCCCTCGTCCAGCGCACACGGCAACAGCGCGGCGAACTCTTCGCCGCCGATGCGGCCCGACAGATCGCTGATGCGCAGATTGTTGACCACGACGGTGGAGAACAGTTTGAGGATTTCATCGCCCGCCGGATGACCGAAACGGTCGTTGATGCCCTTGAAATGGTCGATGTCGAAGATCATCACCGTCACCGGCCGGCCCGCCTTGGCCTCGCGTTCGATCACCCGCGCACAGGCTTCGGCAAAGCCGCGGCGGTTGAACATACCGCTCAGCGGATCGATCGACGCTGCGGTCTTGTGCACGGTCACGGCACGATCCGACACCAACATGAAGATCACGAACACGGTGCCGATCGCATAGAGCACGAGCTCGATCGAAAACGCCGTCACCCAGATGCTGCTGTAGAAGGTTTCGTCATGCGGCCGCAGCAGATCACCGAGCAGGATCGGCAGCATCAGCACGCAGCCATGCATGACAGGCACCGCAACGGTCGGCCAGCGCTTCTGCATGCTGCGCCGCCGCTCGCTCCACAATTCCGAGGCCGTCAACGCCGCGTAGATCGCAACGATGGCCGCACCGGCGGTAAGGCGCATCGCCGGATCCAGCCACGGCAAGGCCACTGATACGCCGACCCAGGCGATCGCGCCGAACACCAGCCCCGGCAGGTTGGGCGCGCGGCCGAGGAAGACGCGCGCCGCATTCCAGACCATGCCGCAGGCGATGAAGCCGACCGCGTTCAACGCCAGCGTCAGCGGTCCGCCAAGGCTGGCGCCGCCGACGGTCCAGATCGCGACCGAGGCTGCACCGAGCAAATAGGCCGTGCCCCACCACTTCAACGCCGGGACATTTTCCTGCTTGCCGAAGAAAATGAGCATGGCCCCGAGCATGCCCGCAACCATGGTCGCGAACAGATATAGCGTGGACGTATCGAACGACATGAGCCCCACCGTAAAAGTGTGATGCAATGCTGGGAGCGCATTTGGAAATGTGATGCTGCGCCCCCGCAGTCCTGGCACGCTAGGACGCTCGGGTTCCAAATTCGTGTGTACGCGTACGAAAGTTTTCGCGAAAATCTGCGTTAATTCATCTCTAAACTAACAACAAAAAGGGCGCTGATAAGCGCCCTTTTCCTTCGTTTTTGAATGCAGCAATCGCTGCAAATTTTAGCGAAGCAATTAGCGCTTCGAGAACTGGAACGACTTGCGCGCCTTGGCGCGGCCGTACTTCTTGCGCTCCACGGTACGGGAGTCGCGGGTCAGGAAGCCGCCCTTCTTCAATACGCCGCGCAGATCCGGCTCGAAGCAGGTCAGCGCCTTGGAGATGCCGTGACGCACGGCACCCGCCTGGCCCGACAGACCGCCGCCGGCGACCGTGCAGATGACGTCGTACTGGCCGGCACGGGCAGCTGCGACCAGCGGCTGCTGGATCAGCATGCGCAGAACGGGACGCGCGAAATAGACTTCGACTTCGCGGGTGTTGACCAGGATCTTGCCGGCGCCCGGCTTGATCCAGACGCGGGCGACCGCGTCCTTGCGCTTGCCAGTGGCATAAGCGCGGCCGTATTTGTCGACCTTCTTGACGTATTTCGGGGCATCCGGCGTTGCCGGCTTCAGCTGCGACAACTGGTCGAGCGACTGCATGGTGTCTGACATCTTATGCGGCCCTCATGTTCTTGCGGTTCATCGAAGCGATATCAACCGTCTCGGGCTGCTGGGCTTCATGCGGATGTTCGGCGCCGGGGTAAACGCGCAGATTGCCCATCTGCACGCGGCCAAGCGGACCGCGGGGGATCATGCGCTCGATGGCCTTCTCGACCACGCGCTCGGGAAAGCGACCCTCGAGGATCGACTTCGCGGTGCGTTCCTTGATGCCACCGATGAAGCCGGTGTGCTTGTAATAGACCTTCTGGTCGCGCTTGCGACCGGTCAGAACGACATGCGCCGCATTGATGATGACGACGTGATCGCCGCAATCGACGTGGGGCGTGTAGGTAGGCAGGTGTTTGCCGCGCAGACGCATGGCGACCAGGGTAGCGAGCCGTCCGACCACCAGACCTTTGGCGTCGATCAGCACCCACTTCTTCGTCACCTCGGCGGGCTTAGCCGAAAAGGTTTTCATGTGAGGAAATCCGTAAAAGGGGACTGCGGCGCAGGCTGCGCCGAACTGCGCGGTTTCTAGAGAACCGCGCGCGGCGCGTCAATGCCAAATGACGATAATTACAACAGTAAAAACAAAGGCTTATAAATATGGTGTTATATTACCGTATAAAAGCCTATTTGTTTGGAATGGAATAGGTCGACGTCACGTGCGCGATCGGATCGGGCGACGTGCCCGACAGCAGATTGACTTCCCCCACCGCCAGCCGCTTGCCGAGCTTCAACAGCCGGGCCGCGGCCAGCACGTCCTGTCCGGGCTGGCCCTTGCGCAGGAAATTGATGTTGAGATTGGTGGTCACGGCAAGCCCAACCGGTCCGATCGCCGACAGCAGCACCACATACATTGCGAAATCGGCCATCGCCATCAGGGTCGGGCCCGACACCGTGCCGCCCGGGCGCAGCATGTTCTCGTTATAGCGCTGGCGCAGCAGGCAGGTCTCGCCATCGGCGCTTTCGATGGTGATATCGCCGCCTTTGAACGCTTGCGGGAATTCGTCGTGGAGGAACTTCTCCAGTTCAGCCACGCTCATTTTCGCTGCCGCCATGCCGTACCCTGCCCTCGCTTCAGATCGCCTGTTACATTAAGTTGTCATCAAAGCCCAAAGAAAACCCAAGAAAACCACTGAGCGGAAATTTTTGAGATGTCGCCCCAGACCGCCCGCGCGCCCGCCCATCAATCGCCGATCCTGCTGCGCGAGAACGTCGGCAGCGTCGCCGTGCTTACCTTGAACCGGCCTGCGGCGCGCAACAGCCTGTCGGAGGGCTTGATCGCCGAACTGCATGCGGCGCTGAAGGACATTCACGACGACAAGAATGTACGCGCACTCGTCATCGCCGCCAACGGCCCGGCGTTTTCGGCCGGCCACGACATGAAGGAATTGACCGCGCGCCGCAGCGATGCCGATCGCGGCCGCGCCTATTTCGCAGAGATCATGAATGCCTGCAGCGCGATGATGCAGGCGATCGTGCAGTTGCCGAAGCCCGTGGTCGCCGCGGTTCAGGGCGTCGCCACCGCCGCCGGTTGCCAGCTGGTGGCGAGCTGCGATCTGGCGGTCGCCTCCGAGGCCGCAAGCTTTGCCACGCCCGGCGTCGATATCGGCCTGTTCTGTTCGACGCCGATGGTGGCTTTGTCGCGCAACGTGCCGCGCAAGCAGGCGATGGAAATGCTGCTCACAGGCGAGCCGGTGGACGCCACGACGGCGCAAAACCTCGGCCTCGTCAATCGCGTGGTTCCACCCGGCACCGAACGCGATGCGGCGATTGCACTCGCGCAAAAGGTTGCGCTGAAATCCGCCTACACCGTCAAGCTTGGTAAGGAGGCCTTCTATCGCCAGGCCGAAATGAGCCTCGCCGACGCCTATCGCTATGCCGCAGAGGTGATGACCGAAAACATGATGGCGCGCGACGCCGAAGAAGGCATCGGCGCCTTCATCGAGAAGCGCGAGCCGAAGTGGCAGGATAAATAGCTTTTTCCGTCATTGCGAGCACAGCGAAGCAATCCATCGCGCGACAGAGAAAGTATGGATTGCTTCGTCGCTGTGCTCCTCGCAATGACGATCGAAATGATTGGTTGCTCTAAATGAACCACGACGCCTACGACGACAATTACATCCGCGCGATCCTCAACAGCGTGAAATTGATCGCGATGGTCGGCGCCTCGCCGGTCAATGTGCGGCCGAGCTACTTTGCGTTCAAATATCTGGCACAGCGCGGCTACGACATGATCCCGGTCAATCCCGGCCATGTCGGCAAGAGCCTGCTCGGCAAACCCTTCGTTGCTTCGCTCGGGGATATCGACCGCCCGATCGACATGATCGACATCTTCCGAAATTCCAGCCACATCATGCCGGTGGTCGATGAAGCCCTGAAATTGTCGCCGCTGCCGAAGGTGATCTGGATGCAGCTCGGCGCGCGCGACGATGCCGCGGCGGAAAAAGCCGAAGCCGCCGGCATCAAGGTCGTGATGAACCGCTGCCCGAAGATCGAATATGGACGGCTGTCGTCGGAGATTTCCTGGATGGGCGTCAATTCGCGAACGCTCAGCTCGAAACGCGCGCCGATCCCGACGCAGGGCATGCGGCTGTCGCTGAACCGGATGAGCGTCGGCGGCGGTGAAACCGCGGCCTCCGATCGCGCCGCGAAAAACAAGAGCGAACTGCCGTAATGCATATGCGAAACGATTGTTTCGCAAACGTGGCCAACGGCGCGGAGCGCCGCCCGGCTACAGGCTCCCGTGAAGCACGTCCGTTCCTAATCCACGATATGTGAAACGGTCGCCTTGACGGCGGACGCGGCTTGCGATCAGCATGCCGCGCATTTTCGACGAACCAAAAACAGGATGCATAGAATGACCGATCGTCACCCGGGATTTTCAACCCTTGCCGTGCATGCGGGCGCGCAGCCTGACCCGACCACCGGCGCGCGGGCGACGCCGATCTATCAAACCACGTCTTTCGTTTTCAACGATGCCGATCACGCTGCATCCCTGTTCGGCCTGCAGGCCTTCGGCAACATCTATACCCGCATCGGCAATCCGACCAACGCGGTGCTGGAAGAACGCGTCGCCGCACTCGAAGGCGGCACCGCCGCGCTTGCGGTCGCGTCCGGACACGCCGCCCAGGTGGTCGTATTCCAGCAATTGCTGATGCCCGGCGACGAGATCATTGCCGCGCGCAAACTCTATGGCGGATCGATCAACCAGTTCACCCATGCCTTCAAGAGTTTTGGCTGGAACGTGGCATGGGCGGATTCAGATGATATCGCAAGTTTCGAACGCGCGGTGACGCCGCACACCAAGGCCATCTTCATCGAGTCGATCGCCAATCCCTCCGGCAGCATCACCGATATCGAGGCGATCGCCGCCGTCGCCCGCAAGGCCGGCGTGCCATTGATTGTCGACAACACGCTTGCCACCCCCTACCTGATCCGCCCGATCGATCACGGCGCCGACATCGTCGTGCATTCGCTGACGAAATTTCTGGGCGGCCACGGCAATTCGCTCGGCGGCATCATCGTCGATGCCGGCACCTTCGACTGGTCGAAGGACAACAAGTATCCGATGCTGAGCGAGCCGCGCCCCGAGTATCACGGCATCAAGCTCCAGGAGACTTTTGGCAATTTCGCCTTCGCGATCGCCTGCCGTGTGCTCGGCCTGCGCGACCTCGGCCCGGCGCTGTCGCCGTTCAACGCCTTCATGATCCTGACCGGAATCGAGACGCTGCCGCTGCGCATGCAGAAGCATTGCGAGAACGCCAAGGCCGTCGCGGAATTCCTCGCCGGCCATCCCAAGGTCGCCGCGGTGAACTATGCGGGTCTCGCCAACGACAGGTACAACAACCTGGCGCGCAAATACGCGCCGAAGGGTGCCGGCGCGGTGTTCACCTTCAGCCTCAAGGACGGTTATGACGCCGGCGTCAACCTGGTGTCGAACCTGAAACTGTTCTCGCACCTCGCCAATGTCGGCGACACCCGCTCGCTGGTGATCCACCCGGCCTCGACCACGCACAGCCAGCTCGACGACGCCGCCAAGGTGAAATCGGGCGCCGCCCCCGACGTGGTCCGGCTGTCGATCGGCATCGAGGACAAGGAAGATCTGATCGCCGATCTGGAGCAGGCGCTGACGGCGTAAGGGTTTGCGCCCATCAAGTCGTCATGGCCGGGCAAAAGCGCGAAGCGCGTCTTCGCGCTAGATGTCCCGGACATCCACGTCTTCGCGCTAAGACCAAGCAAGCCGTGGATGCCCGGCACATAGGCGAGCGGAAGCGACGCCGTCCTTCGGACGGCTATGGCCGGGCATGACGGCTTGCCCTTAGGTACCGTCCATCACAGGCCTCTCGTTAACGCTCAATCCGGCATAAAGTGGCGCTGATCTGCCCTTGATGATTCGGAGCAAACGATGCTGCGCTGGATGACGCCATTTCTGGTCGCGATTTTCGCGATCGGAACTGCTGCCGCGGACGAGAGCCCCGGGGCCGCCAAGGCCACCGATGGCACCGCAGCAGCAAAGCCTGCCGACAGCCCGGCCGCTACCACACCCGCCAAAAGCCCAGCCGTGGCAAAGCGCGCCGATAACCCCGCCGCCGCCAGGCGCGCCGCGGTTCGCGCTGCCAGCCAGTTGCCGCCCGGCCTGCCCCGCGCGCACTACAAGTACCGGACCACGGTCGCCCCCGCGGCGGCACCGCTATACGTGCGGCGCGGCCGGCAACTGGTTGTCGTCGAGGAGGAGGATCCCGACGTCCTGTTCACGCCGGTCGGCGTCGTCCCCTATGCGCCGCGCGTGTACGGCGTCCCGTTGCTGCCGGGCTCCAACACCCTGCCGGGCTACTACGGCACCAGCCATTCCTACAGCTATGATGGCCCCTATTACGGCGGCCCCTACACGCCCTACTGGAATCGCCTGCCTTATGCTGGCGGCGTCTATGGCTATCGCTAGCCGCGACTGCAACAGAAACGGACTTTTGGACGTGGCAGGGCCACCGCGAAAAACTAAGACACCGAGCTCCGCGCGCGCGATCACCGCCGATCTGGTTGCCGTGCTGGTCGCGGTGACCGACGGCGAACCCAAGATCATGACGATCGCCAATGCGGGTGCGCTGCCGAGTGGCCCGTTCGAATTCAAGCACCGCTCGCTGCAATCAGGTTTGCGGGCGTGGGTCGAAGCGCAAACCGGCCATCCGCTCGGCTATGTCGAGCAGCTCTATACTTTTGCCGATCGCGGGCGGACCGGCGACGCGCAATCACCGCATAGCGTGTCGATCAGCTATTTGGGACTGACTCGCGAGGATCAGATTGGCGAAGGGGCGGAGGCCCTTTGGTCCGGCTGGTATGATTATTTCCCGTGGGAGGATCATCGGGAAGGGCCGCCTCCTTTGCTGGCGAAACTGCTGACGCCGCGACTGCGTGCATGGGCGAAATCCGCGCCCTCGGCGGCGTTGCAGCGCGAACGCTGGCAGCGTGCCGCGATCACCTTCGGGTTCGAAGACCGCGAGTGGAATGAAGAACTCGTGCTGCAACGTTACGAGTTGCTCTTTGAGGCCGCGCTGATTCCCGAAGCGGTTCGCGAAAGCGGCAATGCGGCCACGCTGGTGCCCGGCCGGCCGATGACGGCCGATCACCGCCGTATTCTCGCGACCGGGATCGCAAGACTGCGGGCCAAGATCAAGTACCGCCCCGTGGTATTCGAACTGATGCCGGCGGAATTCACCCTGCTGCAACTGCAACGCAGTGTTGAAGCGCTTGCAGGACGGCTGGTGCACAAGCAGAACTTCCGCCGCCTGATGGAACAACAGCAACTCGTTGAGGAAACTGGCGCAATCGCCGCCGACACCGTCGGCCGCCCCGCCAAGCTGTTCCGCTTCCGCCACGCCGTCCTGGCCGAACGGGCCGTCGCCGGAACCAAGCTGCCCCTCTCGCGCACTTGACTTAAGTTATGCTCAGGATAAGTATAAGCCATGATATGCTCATGGAGAGTATAAATGGCCAGCCTCAATGCCGACGCCCTCGCCCGCACCGCGCCGCTTTATGAGAGGGTGAAACGCGTGATCCCGCCGCCCGAATGGGCGACCTTCGCAGGCGACGTCGACGCCATCCTCGACCTCAAGCGCAGACGCAACGCGGTCATCCTGGCGCACAACTACCAGACGCCGGAAATCTTCCACGGCGTCGCCGACATCGTCGGCGACAGCCTGCTCTTGGCACGCGAAGCCACCAAGGTCGCCGCCGATATCATCGTGCTCGCCGGCGTGCACTTCATGGCCGAGACGGCCAAGCTGCTCAATCCGCAGAAGATCGTCCTGATCCCTGATCTTGCGGCCGGCTGCTCGCTCGCGGACTCAATCACCCCGGCAGACGTGCGGCTGATGCGTCAGCGATATCCCGGCGCGCCCGTCGTCACATATGTCAACACATCGGCCGCCGTGAAGGCGGAATCCGACATCTGCTGCACCTCGGGCAACGCACTCAAGGTCGTGGAGTCGCTCGGCGTCGAACGCGTCATCATGCTGCCGGACGAATATCTGGCGCAGAACATCGCCAAGCAGACCGACGTGAAGATCATCGCGTGGAAGGGCCACTGCGAAGTGCATGAGCTCTTTACGCCTGACGACATCAGGCAGATCCGGGAGAACCACCCCGGCGTCACTGTTCTGGCGCATCCGGAATGCCCGCCCGAAGTGGTGGCGGAAGCTGATTTCTCCGGCTCGACGGCAGCGATGTCCGGATACGTCGAGCAGCAGCGCCCGCCCCGTGTCGTGCTGTTGACCGAGTGCTCGATGAGCGACAACGTCGCGGTGCTGCATCCCGATGTCGAATTCATCCGGCCCTGCAATCTGTGCCCGCATATGAAGCGGATCACGCTGAAAAATATCCGCCATGCGCTTCAGACCAATCAGCACCAGGTGACGATCGATCCCGCGATCGCCGCCTCCGCGCGGCGCGCCGTTGAGAGGATGCTGGCGATATGAGCACGGATATTTCAGCGCTGGCCAACCGTCCGGTGATCATCGGCGGCGGCGCCGCAGGATTGATGACGGCGCTACAACTGGCGCCGGAGCCGGTGTTGGTGATGTCGAAGGCCCCATTGGGGGCGGAGGCCTCCAGCCTGTGGGCGCAAGGCGGGCTCGCCGCGGCGATGGGTGCGGACGACGACCCCGCGCTGCATCTCGCCGACACCCTCGCCGCCGGCGCCGGGCTTTGCGACGAAACCACTGCAAGCCGGATCGTCCGCGCGGCGCCCGCGGCGGTCGAACATCTCGCGCAACTCGGCGTCGCCTTCGACCGGCGGCCGGATGGACGCTGGAGGCTTGGCCTCGAAGCCGCCCACAGCCGCAACCGGATTGTTCATGCCACCGGCGACGGCACCGGCCGGGAGATCATGCGGGCGCTGATATCGGCGGTACGCCGCTGCCCGTCGATCACGCTGCTCGAGGGTGTCGAGGCGCGCCGGCTGATCGTCGAGGACAACGCTGTCAAGGGCGTGCTCGCGGTCAACGCGCAAGGCCCGCTGGTGATCGATACCGGCCGCGTCGTGATCGCGACCGGCGGGATCGGCGGACTGTTTCTCGACAGCACCAATCCGGCCGGCTGCTTCGGCCAGGGGCTGGCACTGGCAGCGCACGCGGGCGCGAAGCTTTCGGATCTGGAGTTCATCCAGTTTCATCCAACGGCGTTCGATGGACCGTCGCGGCCGATGCCGCTGCTCACCGAGGCTATCAGAGGCGACGGCGCAACCCTGATCGACGAGACCGGCGAGCGTTTCATGGCGGATGAGCCCGGCGCCGAGCTCGCAGCCCGCGACATCGTCGCGCGTGCCGTGTGGCGTCGCCGCGCTGAAGATCATCGCGTATTTCTCGATGCACGGAAGCATCCAGGCAAGGATTTTGCCGAGCGCTATCCCGTCATCTCCGCGTTCTGCAAAATGGCCGGGATCGATCCTGCGACCGATCCGATTCCGGTGCGGCCCGCCGTGCACTACCACATGGGCGGCATCGCTGTTGATCTTGAGGGCCGCAGCACGGTTGGTGGCCTCTGGGCCTGCGGCGAGGTCGCCCGCACCGGCTTGCACGGCGCCAACCGGCTTGCCAGCAATTCGCTGATGGAAGCCATCGTCTGTGCCGAGTGGGTTGCGGGGAGTGTCAGCCGAGCGAGCCGCGGGCCATTGAAGGCGCGTGCGCCCCTTACGTCCCTGCCCGCCTCCGATCCATCGACCCTACGGCCGATGATGTCGCAAGGCCTCGGCGTGCTCCGCGACCGCAACGCAATCGGTCGGCTGGTTCGGGGCCTCTTGCCGATCGCCCACAGAGATGGCGCGGCATCCGATCCGGCGCTGGTGGGATTGATGATCGCCGTTGCCGCCTATCGGCGCGAGGAGAGCCGCGGCGGGCACTTTCGCACCGATTATCCCGACACGCCGGCTACCGCCGCGCCGTCGTCGATCTCGCTTTCCGAGGCGCTCGACGCCGCTCGCGAGATTGTGGAATCCGACACCTTGTCTCTTGGGAGTGCCCAATCATGACGCTGAATCCCCTCCTGCCCATCATGTACGAACCGATCGTGCGAACCGCCCTCCTGGAGGACCTCGGCCGCGCCGGTGACATCACGGCGGACGCGATTGTGCCCGCCGACCAGCAGGCCGCGCTGGTGCTGCGCGCGCGGCAGCCCGGCGTCGTGGCTGGCCTCGACATCGCGCGCTGCGCCTTCCAGTTCGCGTCGCCAGCCATCACGCTCCGTGCGGAGCGGCCCGACGGCAGCGTTGTCGCGCCGGGCGAAATCATCGCGACCATCGAAGGCCCCGCACGCGGTTTGCTGACCGGCGAGCGGACGGCGCTGAACTTCCTGTGTCATCTCAGCGGCGTTGCAACGGCCACCGCCTCGCTGGTATCCGCCGCGAAGGGCACCAGGGCGCAGATCGTCTGCACCCGCAAGACGACGCCGGGGCTGCGCGCGCTGGAAAAATATGCGGTGCGCGCCGGCGGCGGCGGCAATCATCGTTTTGGCCTCGACGACGCCATCCTGATCAAGGACAACCACATCGCGCTGGCCGGCGATATCAGCACCGCGATCGCGCGGGCCAAGGCCCATGCCGGCCACCTCGTCAAGATCGAGGTCGAGGTCGACACGCTGGCGCAGCTCGAACAGGTGCTGGCGCTCGGCGTCGACGCGGTGCTGCTCGACAACATGTCGAACGAGGAGCTCAGGCAGGCCGTAGCCATGACCGGCGGTAGGGCGATCACCGAGGCGTCCGGCCGCATCACCGCCGCCACCGCAAAGGCGATCGCGGCGACCGGCGTCGACCTGATTTCGGCCGGCTGGATCACGCACAGCTCGGCCGCGCTCGACATCGGGCTCGACTATCTCGATCTCAAGCGGCAGGCCGCTTGAGAATGACGTGAGGATTACTCGGCCGGACGCGCGGCGGCCTTGTCCTCGCGCGTCAGGCGGCTGTTGCGCTGGAATACCGAATAGGTCGCGAGCGCAAACAGAATAACCAGCAGCTGGATCGACAGCGCCTCCATGCTCGGATTGAGTCCGATCGCGGTGAAGAACGCGCTGCCCTTGACCTCGGTGACCGTGATGATGGCCTGCTCCTGGAATTCCTGCACCGCTTCGCCGATGAACTTGATCGCCATCGCGAACAGGAACGCCGAGGTAATGACGAACAACGGCCGCAGCGGAAGCTTTTGCGCGATCATGTTGATGAAATAGAACAGCACGGCAAGCCCAACCGCCGCCGCCGCAAGGCCGCCGAACAACCCGGCGCTCCAGCCGCCTTCGGTCTTCGCCAGCGCGTTGATGAACAGCACGGTTTCGGCGCCCTCGCGGAACACGGCGAGGAAGGCCAGCGCGCCGACCGCCCACACCGTGTCCTGCGCCAGCGCGCTGTCGGCCTTGTGCGCCAGATAATCCTGCCAGCCGCGCGGATCCTGCTTCACCATCAGCCAGCCGCTGACATAGAGCATCAAGGCGGCGGCGAACAGGATGATGACGCCTTCGAGGACGTCGCTGTGGTCGCCGGAATTGAGCACCGCGAACAGCCAGGCGGCGATGAAGCTGGCGCCAACCGCGGCCAGCGCGCCGCCATACAGCGCGCCGACACGGTGCGCGGAGCCGACCTTTTTCAGATAGCCCGCGAGCGCCGCGATCACCAGCATGGCTTCAAGCCCCTCGCGGAGCAGGATGACGGCGGCCTGGATGAATGCTGAGGACATCAACGAACCCCTATTTTCGGTTCGTTTTATCGTTCGGAGTTTTCAAGTAAAGCAGTCCTGTCCGACACAAACACGTTAGGCTGGTTATCTCTGTGCAAAGGCCCTGCAAACCGGGCACTTCCTGCAATGACGACAAATTAGAATAGTTCAATTTCAGCCGGGCTGCCCCACCGGCTGAACCAATCTCTCCGGGCCGGGCTCGGTGCGGCGAGCCACCAGCCGCTCGGTCTGAAAAATCGCCAGCGTCAGGACGACCATCGCAACCGCCTGATGGGCCAAGGCGAGATCAATCGGCACCTGATGCAGCAGCGTGAGGATGCCGAGGACCGCCTGTACGACGATCGCGGCGACCAGCCACCAGGCGCCGCGGACCACGGCCGTCCCGGCGCGCGAGGCGACCGCATCGATCGCGTGCAGCACCGCCAGCGCCAGCAGCGCATAGGCGGTCATGCGATGCTCGAACTGCACCGTGAGCGTGTTGTCGAACAGATTGCGCCACCATGGATCTTCGAAGAACAGCCGTGCCGCGGAGGGAATGAAAGCGCCGTCGATCTGCGGCCAGGTGTTATACACCCTGCCCGCGCGCAGGCCCGCGACCAGCGCGCCGAAATAGATTTGCACGAACGTCAGCGCCAGCAGCGCGAGGCCGGTGATTTTGAGCCGCGAACTCGCGGCGGGCCGCGGCCGGTCCGCCAGCCGCAGCAGCGTCCAGACGATCGCCGCAAAAATCACCAGCGCCAGCATCAGATGCGTCGCCAGCCGATATTGCGAGACCTCGACCCGCTGCGTCAGGCCCGAGGCCACCATCCACCAGCCGACCGCGCCCTGCAGCGCGCCGAGGCCGAAGATCACCCACAACCGCCGCTTCAGCTCAGGACCGAGCATGCCGCGCCAGAGGAAGAACAGGAACGGCAGCAGATAGACCGCGCCGATCACGCGCCCGAGCAGCCGGTGGCTCCATTCCCACCAGAAGATGGTCTTGAACTCAGCCAGAGTCATGCCGGCGTTGAGTTCGCGATATTGCGGAATGGTCTTGTAGCCCTCGAACGCCTGCGCCCATTGCGCATCGGTCAGCGGCGGCAAGGTTCCGGTGACGGGTTTCCACTCGACGATCGACAATCCGGATTCCGTCAGCCGTGTGGCGCCGCCGACCAGCACCATGATCGCGATCAGGGCCGCGACCGCAAACAGCCACCACCTGACAGCGCGGTTCGGCGGCCCCTCGCTCCTGGAAATACCGGTCATTGAACCCGTTCGATGCCCATGCTTGATTGAATTGCTGCGCCCCTTATAGTCCGCCCCTTCCCGCGCGCAACAGGCTCCAAGCTCAGTAAAGGCTTCACATATCCGCCATGACAATCCGTACCCGCAAATTCGTCGGAACCATCTTTTTGCTGGTGCTCGTCGTGGTCTGGTCTCTGCTCGGCATGACCATCGCGCAAACGCCTTGGCTGGCCAATTCGGGGCTGCTGCAATCGATTTTCTACGTCGTGGCGGGCCTTGGATGGGTGCTGCCGGCGATGCCGATCATCAGCTGGATGTCGCGGCCCGACGCCTGAATTTTGCACTCACCCCCAATTGGTTCGTTTCGCCTTTACCTGCGGCAGAAACGCGCCCGAAAGCATCACCCGCATCATGCGCAGCGAACGCCGCCGTCCGTCCCAGGCGACGCGTGGCAACGCGTGCAGATTGGTATATCCCTTCGAAGCGACCACGCCCGGCAGGACGGTTGCCGCGCTGGCGAGACCCAGTTCCTGCGCCATCGCCACGTGCGCCGGGCGAAAGGCGCCCGGATCGCCGAACGGATAGGCGAAATGCTTGATGGTGCGGTGGAAGGCGGCTTCCGCCACCGCCTTGCCCATCGCCATCTCGCGCTGGGCGTCGGCATCTTTCAGGTTCGACAGAACCGGGTAATTCACCGTGGCGCTGCCGATCGTCACGTTCGGATCGGCCGCGAGCATCGTCAGGTCGTCCCAATCCATCGACGCGCCGCGCGACAGGCCCGCAAGATCGACCGAATAGCGTTTGCAGAGATCGTTGATGGCGAATGAAAGATCCGGCGGCGACAGCGTCCGCATCCAGCTGACCAGAAATTCGAACGCCTGATATTTTTCCGACGTGCCTCGGATGGCAAAGTGCCGCTCCTTGCGATCGATCACCAGGCTGATGCGGTTTTCCCGCGCGATCATTTCCTCCAGCGCCAGCCACCACGCTTCGCCAAGGCCGTCCGGAAACGCGGTCGGCAGATAGATGGTGAAGGGAACCGCGTGCTTCGCCAGCACCGGATAGGCAGCCGTCATCACGTCCTTGTAGCCGCCGTCAAATGTCAGCGCGACAAACCGATTGGCCGTCGGCAACGTGACCGCGCGCCGGCATACCTCGTCCATCGAGACGATGTCGTATTTCCAGCGCTTCAAAGCCCGGATCATCCGGTCGAGAAATTGCGGGGTGATCTCGCTCGCTTTGAGCGGCTGGAACCGCCGCTGCTGCCGCGCGCGCACGCGTTCGAACCGCAGCACGACACCGGCGCCGCCGCTTCCGCGCTGCTTCAGCCGCGCGTAGCCGCTGAAATAAGCGAGCTCCATTTGGGCCCGCTTCAAAAACCCGACGTCCGATGCCAACGTCCCGCCCCCAAATACGGTCGCGCGGTACGCCGCCGCGCCTGCATTGTTATTACTCTTTGTTGACATTTCCCTGCGAAGGTCGGCCAAAGCCGAAAATTGTAAACAATTTCCTACACAGGTTCTGCGATGACCATGGCTGCCGCGATTGAAAACGGAACGGCGGATACGCAAACCTGGTCGAAGCCGGGGCGCATCGCCGGCATCGACATCATCCGCGATCTGGCCGGCGCCGAAGCGATCTGGCGCGGCCTGGAAAACGCGCAGCAGCAATCCTGCACGCCCTTTCAGCGTTTCGACTTCGTCAGCGCCTGGCAGCGCAATGTCGGCGCGCGCGAAGGCCTCACCCCCTTCATCGTGATCGCGTACGACGCGGAGCGCCGGCCGTTGATGCTGCTCCCGCTCGCGGTCAGGCATGTCTACGGCGCGCGCTGCGCCAGCTTCATGGGCGGCAAGCACTCGACCTTCAACATGGCGCTGTGGGACAAGGATTTTGCCGCGACCGCAACGCGGGCCGATATCGAAGGCCTGATCGCGGCCATCTCGCAACGTTCCGAGGCCGACGTGCTGGCGCTGCATCAACAGCCCCTGCGCTGGCGCGATCTTCCCAATCCGATCGCGCTGCTGCCGCATCAACCCTCCGCCAACGACTGTCCGCTGTTGAAGATGGAGAGCGGTGCTGAGGCTACGACGCTGATCAGCAAGTCGTTCCGGCAGCGCCTGAAGGGCAAGGCGCGCAAACTGCAGGCCCTGCCCGGCTATCGCTACTACGTCGCCACCACCGACGCCGACATCACGCGGTTGCTCGACTGGTTCTTCCGCATCAAGCCGCTGCGGATGGCCGAGCAGAAATTGCCTGATGTATTCGCCGAGCCCGGCATCGAGGATTTCATCCGCAGCGCCTGCGCAGCACAAGTGGCCGGCGGCAACCGCGTCATCGATATCCACGCGCTCGAATGCGACGAGGAAGTGATCGCGATCTTCACCGGCGTCGACGACGGCCATCGCTTCTCGATGATGTTCAACACCTACACGATGTCGGCCAATTCGAAATACAGCCCCGGCCTGATCCTGATGCGCGACATCATCGATCACTTCGCTGCCAAAGATTATCGCGCCTTCGATCTCGGGATCGGATCGGACGATTACAAGCGGCTGTTCTGCAAGGACGACGAACCGATCTTCGACAGTTTTATCCCGCTGAGCCAGCGCGGCAAGCTCGCCGCAGGCGTGATGTCGGGGCTGAACCGCACCAAGCGCATGGTGAAGCACAATCCGGCCCTGCTCGAGATGGCGCAGAAGCTGCGGAATGCGTTCAGCTAGGGGCTGAAACGCCGCCGGATATCCCAATCGTCGTCCCGGCGAAGGCCGGGACCCATACGCCGTGTCGTCTATTCTGGAAGACGCTGTTCGACGATCTCGCATAACCATTAAATCCTGTGGTTATGGGTCCCGGCCTTCGCCGGGACGACGTGGATATAGCTTCGTATTCTCGCGACGCAATGCGCCCGAGTTTTGCTGTAAACTTCCGGCCCTCTTCAAAGAGGGCGCAGGGAAGACCGGGTGCGCGCTGCACCCGCGGTCTCGCGTGCGGTTTGCACAAAACAAAGTGCACACGA